>NZ_JBNGGE010000071.1:0-30208 GCF_049975785.1 Streptomyces sp. WG7 | reverse complement strand
GACGCCGACGGCGGGGTGCTGGTCGACCTGGAGGGCCACGGCCGTGACAGCGACCGGCCGGACGTGGACCTCTCCCGTACCGTCGGCTGGTTCACCCGTGTCCATCCCGTACGGCTCGACGTCACCGGCTGCGGGGACGACCCCGCGGACGCCGTCAAGCGGGTCAAGGAACAGCTGCGGGCGGTTCCCGGTGACGGCGCGGGGTACGGCCTCCTCCGCCACCTCAACGCCGGCACCGCGCCCGTGCTCGCCGGTCTCGCCCGGCCCCGGGTCGGCTTCAACTACCTCGGCCGCACGCCGACGTCCGCCTCCCCGTCCGGCGCCGACTGGTCGCCGGTCGCACAGCCCGGGGGACCCGGCGCCGATCCGGCCACCCCGCTCGCGCACGCCCTGGACATCAACGCGGTCACGGTCGACGGGGCGGACGGTCCGGTGCTGTCGGCGACGTTCGCGTGGGCGGGGGAGCTGTTCGACGAGGCGGAGGTGCGGGAGCTGGCCGAGCGGTGGCTGCGGGTGCTGGAGACCCTCGCGGGCACGGATGCCGGGGCAGGCGGGCACACGCCGTCCGACTTCCCCCTCGTACCCGCCCTGACCCAGGAGCAGGTGGAAGCCCTGGAGGCCGCGTACCCCGGCCTGGAGGACGTCCTCCCGCTCTCCCCGCTCCAGGACGGCTTCCTGTTCCACGCGCTGTACGACGCCCAGGACACCGACGTCTACACCGCCCAGCTCGTACTCGACCTGGCCGGCCCCCTGGACGTGCCGGTCCTGCGCGAGGCGTGGACGGCGCTGTTGCGCCGGCACGCCAACCTGCGGGCCGCCTTCGTGCACGACGCCACCGGTACCCCCGTCCAGGTCGTCGTGCGCGACCCCGGACTGCCCTGGCGCACCGTGGACCTGACCGGCGTACCGACCACGGAGCACGCCGTCCGGCGTGACCGCGTCGCCGAGGAGGAGCGGTCGGCCCGGTTCGACCTGTCGCGGCCTCCGCTGCTGAGGATCGCGCTGGTCAAGCACGACGACGACCACCACAGCCTCGTCCTGACGCCGCACCACATCCTGCTCGACGGCTGGTCCATGCCCGTGCTGCTCCGCGAGATGTTCGCGCTGTACGCGGCACGGGGCTCGGCGGCCGGACTGCCCGCCGTCACCCCGTACGGCGACTACCTCGCCTGGCTAGCCGCCCAGGACCGGGAGGCCGCCAGGGCCGCCTGGACCGCCGAGCTGGCCGGGCTGGACGAACCGACGCTGCTCGCCCCCGGGGCGGCCGGCACGTCCACGTCCGAACCGGGCCACGTCACCCTGGAACTGCCCTCGGACACGGTCGAGGCCCTGCACCGGCTGGCCCGGGAGGCGGGCCTGACGGTCAACACCCTGGTGCAGGGCGCCTGGGCGGTGCTGCTGTCCCGTATGACGGGCCGTGACGACGTCGTCTTCGGCGCCACGGTCGCGGGCCGCCCGCCGGAGGTCGCCGGGGTCGAGTCCATGGTCGGACTCTTCATCAACACGCTGCCCGTCCGGGTCGTCCTCGACCCGCGGGCGACCGTCCGCCGGACGCTCACCGGACTCCAGAGCGGCCAGTCGTCCCTGATGGCCCACCAGCACCTCGGCCTGAGCGAGGTCACGAGGCTGTCCGGCCACCCCGCGCTCTTCGACACCCTCGTGGTCTTCGAGAACTACCCGGTCGACCGGGAGTCGCTCGCCCCGCGGGAAGGCGCCTTCGGGCCGCGGCTCACCGGGGTGAAGGGCCGGGACGCCACCCACTACCCGCTGAGCCTGATCGTGACCCAGGGCCCCCGGACGACCGAAGGCTCACCGGACTCCCCGGGCGGTGCCCTCACCCTCCGCCTCGGCTACCAGCCCGCGCACTTCGATCACGCGGCCGTGACCGCGCTGGCCCAGCGGCTGGGCCTGCTGCTGCGGGAGTTCGCCACGGAGCCCGGCCGGAGGCTGGCGGCCGTCGACGTGCTCCGTGACGAGGAACGCGACCTGGTCCTCACCCGGTGGAACGACACGGCGGTGCCCCTCGCGCCGGCCACCCTCCCCGAGCTGTTCGCCGCCCAGGCCGCCCGTACCCCCGACGCGCCGGCCGTCGTCCACGGGACACAGCGGCTGACCTACGGCGAGCTGGCCGCCCGCGCCTCCGCCCTCGCCGGCCGACTGCGCCGGGCCGGAGCCGGACCGGAGACCCGTGTCGCCGTCGCCGTGCCCCGCTCCGCCGAGCTGGTCACGGCCCTCCTGGCGGTACTCGAGACGGGCGCCGCGTACGTCCCCGTCGATCCGGGCCTTCCGGCGGAACGCGTCGCCCTGCTCCTCGAGGACACCGAACCGGTCCGCATCCTGGTCACCGAGGCGGTGGCGGCACGGTCCCCGCTGCCCGCGGGTGACACACCCGTCCTCGTCGTGGACGCCGACACCGGCGACGGGACGCCCACCCCCGCGACGGGCACCGCCCCCGCGATGGGCACCACCCCCGTGATGGGCACCACCCCCGCGATGAGCATCACCCCCGCGTCGGACACCGCTCCTGACCCGCGCAACCCCGCCTACGTCATCCACACCTCCGGCTCCACCGGCCGGCCCAAGGGCGTCGCCGTCTCGCACGAGGCCGTCGTCAACCGCCTGCTGTGGATGCAGGACGCGTACCGGCTCACCGCCGGGGACCGGGTGCTGCACAAGACCCCCACCGGTTTCGACGTCTCCGTGTGGGAGCTGTTCTGGCCGCTCGTCACCGGCGCGGCCCTGGTCGTCGCCCGTCCCGACGGGCACCGGGACCCGGCCTACCTCGCGGAGCTGATACGCGCCGAACACGTGACGACCGCGCACTTCGTGCCGTCGATGCTCGGCGCGTTCCTCGACGAGCCCGCCGCGGCCGGGTGCACCGGACTGCGCCGGGTGGTGTGCAGCGGTGAGGAGCTCCCCGCCGACCTGGCGGCCCGCTTCCACACCGTGCTGCCCGAGGTGACGCTGCACAACCTGTACGGCCCGACCGAGGCGGCCGTCGACGTCACCCACTGGGACTGCGAACCGGACGCCCGGGGCCCCGTGCCGATCGGCCGGCCGGTCTGGAACACCCGGGCGTACGTGCTGGACGCGGCGCTGCGTCCGGTGCCGCCCGGGGCCACCGGCGAGCTGTACCTCGCCGGGGTACAGCTGGCGCGCGGCTACCACGGCAGGCCCGCCCTGACCGCCGAACGCTTCGTCACCGACCCGTTCGGACCTGCCGGGGCCCGCATGTACCGCACCGGCGACCTGGCCCGATGGCGCTCCGACGGCGCCCTGGAGTACCTGGGCCGCGCCGACCAGCAGGTCAAGGTGCGCGGGGTACGGATCGAGCCGGGCGAGGTCGAGGCGGTCCTGCGCGCCCACCCCGGCGTCGCCCGCGCCGCCGTCGTCGTACGGGCCGACGGACAGGGCGAGGCCCGGCTGATCGCCTACGCCGTGCCCGCCGTCGCCGGCCCGGCCCCCGCGCCCGTCGAACCGGCCCTGCTGCGGCAGTACGTCGCGGACCGGCTGCCGGAGTACATGGTGCCCGCGGCCGTCGTCACCCTGCCGGACCTGCCGCTCACCGTGAACGGCAAACTGGACCGCGGGGCGCTGCCCGAACCCTCGTTCACCGCGGCCGGAGACGGCCGCCCGCCGCGCGACGCCGAGGAGCGGCTGCTCTGCGAGCTGTTCGCCGAGGTGCTCGGCGTGGACCGGGTCGGCCCCGAGGACGGCTTCTTCGAGCTGGGCGGGCACTCGCTGCTCGCGGTCCGGCTGCTGGGCCGTATCCGCTCGGCCACCGGCTCCGGCTCCGGCTCCGGTTCCGGTACCGCCCTGGGTATCCGCTCGCTGCTCGACGCGCCCACTCCCGAGGCCCTGGCCCGTCTGCTGCGTTCCGGCGGCGGGCACGGGACCGCGGCCGAGGAGGCCACGCGGGCCCTGGAGGTCCTGCTGCCGCTGCGCGCCACCGGCACCCGGCCGCCCTTGTTCTGCGTCCATCCGTGGGCCGGGCTGAGCTGGCCGTACGCCGGCCTGCTCCGCTCCCTCGGCGAGGACCGGCCGCTGTACGGGCTCCAGGCCAGGGGGCTGGCCCGGGACGAGGAACCGTCCGCGTCCGTGGGCGAGATGGCCGAGGACTACCTGGCCCGGATCCGCGAGGTCCAGCCCGAGGGCCCGTACCACCTGCTGGGCTGGTCCTTCGGCGGCCTGGTGGCCCACGAGATGGCGGTGCGGCTGCGCGAGGCGGGGGAGGAGGTCGCGCTGCTGGCCCTGCTCGACGCCTACCCGCCGGACGCGACCGCGACCGCCGCCGTCGCCGTTGAGCGTGCCGAGGCCGACGGCTCGCCCTCGCGGGACTGGTCGGACGGCGACGTCCTCGCCCGGCTGCTGCGGTTCCTCGGCCACGAGGCGCCCGGCTTCCCGGACGGCGGCCCGGTGGACGCCGAGGCGGCCCGCGAGGTCCTGCGGCGCGAGGGCGCGCCCCTCACCGACATCCCGCCGCGCACCCTGCGGGTGTGGCCCGGCATCGCGGCCCGCCACGCCCGGCTGCAACGGGAGTTCGTCCCCCGTCACTTCGACGGTGACGTCCTGCTGTTCACCGCCGAACCGGACCCGGGGACGGACGCGCCGGCCCCCGCGTCCTGGGCGCCGTACGTCGGCGGACGCCTCGACCCGCACCCCGTCGCCTGCGGCCACCACGACATGACGCTGCCCGGCCCCGTCACGGAGATCGGCCGTGCCGTCGAGGAACGCCTGGTGAGCACCGACCGCCCCCGCACCCCCTGACCCCTGTCCGACCGCCCCACCCCCACCCCCGACCTCTGTCCAACCGACCACCCCCACCCCTGGCCCCTGTCCGACCGGCCCCACCCATCCCAGTACGGAGCACCCCCATGACCAACCCCTTCGAGAACGACGACGCCCAGTACCTGGTCCTCGTCAACGACGAACTCCAGCACTCCCTCTGGCCGGTCTTCGCCGACGTCCCCGCCGGCTGGACCGTCGCCCTCCCGGCCTCGAGCCGCCAGGAGTGCCTCGACCACGTCGAGAAGAACTGGACGGACATGCGGCCCAAGAGCCTGGCCGACGCCATGGCCGAGCAGTGACCACCCCGGACCCCCACTTCAGGCCCTCGACCACCCCGAACTCCCACTCCCGGCCCTCGACCACCCCAAAACACCCCGTGAGGAGAACGACATGACAGACACCGCACCCGCCGCCCCCCTCCGCGTCGGCCACGTCGAGCTGTACGTCACCGACGCCGAGGCCGCCGCGGCGGCCTTCACCGACGGCTACGGCTTCCAGGTCTGCGCCACCGCCGAACGCGGCGGCCCCGAGGGCGCTTCCCGCTCCCTCGCGCTGCGCCAGGGCGACATCGTCCTCGTGGTGACCCAGGCGCTCGACGACCGCCACCCGGCCGCCGCCTACGTGGCGCGGCACGGCGACGGCATAGCCGACATCGCGCTGACCGCCCGCGACGCCCGCGAGGCCTTCGCCGACGCCGTCTCCCGATCCGCCACGCCCCTCGCCGAGCCCGCCGAGCGGGAGGGCTGGGTCACCGCCGTCATCGCCGCCGGCTTCGACGACGTACGCCACACCCTGGTCCAGCGGCCCGCCGGCGACACGGACGCCGCCGTCCCGCTGCCCGGCTTCGAACCCGTGGCCGGGTCGGCCGCCTCCGGGGAGCCGGCGCCGGTGGGCCTGACGGTCCTCGACCACGTCGCGGTCAGCGTCCCCATGGGCCGGCTGGCCGAGACCACCGGCTACTACGAGCGGGTCTTCGGCTACGAGTCCGTGTACGAGGAGCTGATGGTCCAGGGCACCGAGGCCATGGACTCCAAGGCCGTCCGCAGCCCCGCCGGGGACCTCACCTTCACCGTCCTCGCGCCGAGCCCGGAGCACGACGCCGGTCACATCGGCGACTTCCTGGAGCGGCACGGCAGCGGCGGCGTGCACCACCTGGCCTTCGCCACCACCGACATCATCGGCACCGTCGACCGGATGCTCGAGCGGGGCATCGTCTTCCTCGGCACCCCCGACACGTACTACGACCGGCTGGAGCAGCGCCTGCAGCTGAACCGCCACTCGATCGCCGAGCTGCGCAAGGGCCGCATCCTCGCCGACGAGGACCACGGCGGCCAGCTCTTCCAGATCTTCACGCGGACCGTCCACCCCAAGCGCACGGTCTTCTACGAGATCATCGAGCGCGCCGGCGCGGACAGCTTCGGCGGCGGCAACGTCCGCGCGCTGTACGACGCCGTACAGGCGGAGAAGGCCGAGCACGAGGCCGCCGCGAACGCCGACGGGGAGACCGCATGACCGACCCGGCACTCGCCGGCCTGCTCACCCCCGCCGACGCGGAGGCCCTGGCGGCGGCGGTCCTGCCCGCCGCCGTGGAGCGCTTCGTCGGCGGGGCGGCGGGCGCGGAGCTCACGCTCCGCGCCAACCGCGCCGCGTTCGACCGGCTCCACCTCGTCCCCCGGGTGCTCGCGGACGTCTCGTCCGTCGGCACCACCCGCACCCTGCTCGGCACGGAGAGCGCCCTCCCGGTCGCCGTGGCCCCGATGGCGTACCAGCGGGCCGTGCACCCGGACGGAGAACTGGCCGCCGCCCGCGCCGCCCGGGACGCCGGTGTCCCGTTCACCGCGTGCACCTTCAGCAGCACCTCCGTGGAGGACATCGCCGCCACCGGCGCCACCACCTGGTTCCAGCTGTACTGGCTGCGCGACCGCGGCCACACCGAGGAACTGCTTCAGCGCGCGGAGGCGGCCGGCTGCCGCGCGCTGATGCTGACCGTCGACACCCCGAGGATGGGACGCCGGGCGGCCGACATGCGCGGCGCCTTCGCCCTGCCCGACGGGGTGTCGCCCGTGCACTTCGGTCCCCGACCCGACGGTGTGCCGCGCACCGCGAGCAGCGGCGTGAGCGCGGTCGCCGCGCAGACCGCCAACGTCGTCGACCCGTCCCTCGGCTGGGCCGACCTCGACTGGCTGCGCGAACACACCCGGCTGCCGCTGGTCCTCAAGGGCGTGCTGGACCCGGCCGACGCCGAACGCGCCGCGGCCTGCGGTGCGGACGCGCTGGTGGTCTCCAACCACGGCGGCCGCCAGCTCGACGGCGCCCTGCCCGCGCTCGACGCCCTGCCCGCCGTGGCCGAGGCCGTCGCGGGGCGGTGCGAGGTGCTCCTCGACAGCGGGGTCCGCAGCGGTACGGACGTCCTGAAGGCCCTCGCCCTCGGCGCGGACGGCGTGCTGCTGGGCCGTCCCGTGCTGTGGGGCCTGGCGGCCGGCGGGCACCAGGGCGTGCTCAGAGTCCTCCAACTGATCGGCGAGGAACTGGAGTCGGCGCTCGCGCTGGCAGGCTGCCCGGACCTCGCCGCGGCGGCCCGGCTGCGCACCGTGGCCGGCCCGGGAGAGGAACCGCGATGACCGCGACGACCGCGATGGCCACGGCGAGCACGGCCACGCACGGCCTGGACCTCAGCGCGCTGCACCCCGCGGTGGGCGACCCGCTGCTCTCCTCGATGAACTTCCTCAACGAGATCGCGGGCCGCCACCCGGACGCGCTCTCCCTCGCCGCCGGCACACCGTACGAGGGGTTCTACGACGTCGAGGACATCCACCGCGCGCTGCGGGTCTTCGGCGACCATCTGCGCACCGAACAGGGGTACGGCGAGGAGCGGGTCCGGCGCACCCTGCTCCAGTACGGACGCACCAAGGGCATCATCCACGAGCTGATCGCCCGTCAGCTGTCCGTGGACGAGGGCATCGACGTCGACCCGGAGGCCGTCCTCGTCACCACGGGCTGCCAGGAGGCGCTGTTCCTCACCCTGCGGCTGCTGCGCCGCGACGACCGCGACGTGCTGCTGGCCGTCACGCCCGCCTACGTCGGCGTCACCGGGGCCGCGCGCCTCCTGGACCTGCCGGTGCACCCGGTCGCCGAGGGCCCGGACGGCGTCGACCTGGACGACCTGCGGCGGCGTATCGGCGAGGCCCGCGCCGCCGGGCTGCGCCCGCGCGCCCTGTACGTCGTCCCCGACCACGCGAACCCCTCGGGCATCCGGATGCCGGAGCCGGTACGCCGCGGTCTCCTCGACCTCGCGGACCAGGAGGACATCCTCCTCCTGGAGGACAACCCGTACGGTCTCTTCCCGCGCCGGGGGCACCGGCTCCCGACCCTGAAGGCGCTGGACACCGCACGCCGTGTCGTCCACCTCGGTTCACTGGCGAAGACGGTGTTCCCGGGGGTACGGATCGGCTACGCGGTGGCCGACCAACCGGTGGAGTCGGGACCGTACCTGGCGGACCTGCTCGCCAAGGCCAAGAGCATGGTCACCGTCAACACCTCGCCGATCGCCCAGGCCGTGGCCGGGGGCAGGCTGCTGGAACACGGGTGCAGCCTGGTCCGCGCCAACGAACGGGAGAGCGAGGTGTACCGGGAGGGCCTCGACCGGATCGTCGACGGGCTGGCCCGCCGCTTCCCCGACCCGTCGGCCTCCGGGGTGAGCTGGAACAGTCCCGAGGGCGGCTTCTTCGTCGTCGTCGACGTGCCGTTCGACGTCACCGACGCGGTCCTGGAGCGCTCGGCCCGCGACCACCGCGTGCTGTGGACGCCGCTGCACCACTTCTACGACGCGGCGGCGTCGGAGACCGGAGCCGGCGGCGGAGCGTTGCGCCGTCTGCGCCTGTCGTGCAGCGCCCTCGGACCGGAGGACATCGAGGAGGCGCTCGACCGGTTCGCCGCCTTCGTCCGCTCCGCCTGAGCACAGTGTGTCCGGCCGCGCAGGTCGCACCGGCCACATAGGCCAGAAGATGCCACTGACGCCTCATGTGTCACTCCGATGTCGTCCCCTCGTCATGTACTGATCACTTCGCACAGATCAACTTGCTCGACAAGTGGCGTGAGCTGACGATGGATGAGAACGCGGAGAGACGGCATGGCCGAACCGGCTGACATGGTGGCGTTACCTGCGCCGGTCGACACGCTCCTGGCCGCCGCCGTCGCACGGCGCTTCTACCTGGAACAGCTGTCGAAGGTGGAGATCGCCAAGGAGTTCGGCATCAGCCGGTTCAAGGTGGCCCGCCTCCTCGACGCGGCCGTGGCCCACGACATCGTGCGGATCGACATCACCGTCCCGGCCGAGATCGACGTCCGGCTCGGGCGGGAGATGACCGAGCGGTTCGGGCTCCGTCACGGCATCGTTGTCAACCTGACCCGAGGCGACGGCGGCACGGCGTCCCCCGCGGACCAGCTCCGGAGCGGCCGTTGGCTCGGCACGGCGGCCGCCCGGCTGATCTCGGAGATCACCGAGGAGGGCGACGTCCTCGGGCTGGACGGCAGCCACGCGGTGGACGCGCTGAGCGAGGCGGTCACCCGGCTGCCGCTCTGCGACGTGGTCCAGCTGACGGGGGTGCGCGGGCGGGACCTCGCCCATGACGCCGCGATCACCGCGGTCCGGCGTACGGCCGCGGTGGGCGGGGGCAGGGCGTTCCCGCTCCACACCCCGTTCCTCCTGCCCGACGCGGCCACGGCCGCCGTCCTGCGCAGCCAGCCCGACACCGCCGAGACGCTGGGCCGGTTCGGTCTGCTCACCAAGGCCGTCGTCGGCATCGGCGCGTGGGACGCCCCGCACTCCACGGTGTACGACGCGCTGTCCGAGCGGGAGCGGGAGACGCTCCGGGAGGCGGGCGCGTGCGCCGAGGTGGCCGGCCACGTCCTGGACGCCGCCGGCCGGGTGATCCCCACCGAGCTGAACGCCCGCACGATCGCCGTCAGCGCCGCCGAACTCCGTGGCGTCGCGGAGCTGATCGCTGTCACGGCCGGTGGACGTGGCACCGGGGCGGTCCGCGCCGTACTGAGGTCCGGACTGCTCACCGGAGTCGTCACGGATGCCGCGACCGCGCGCGGCCTCCTCCGGGACGACGAACCGGACGGCATGACACGGACCGCACTGTCGTCCCGATGCACCGAACGAGGACAGCGATGAGCCGGCAGGACGGGGCACTTCCGCCCGTTCCGGACGACATCCGTGAGGCCGGACGCCTCGCCCCGGACCACTGGCTGGGGGTGGTCGACCCGATGTGGTCCGGAGCGGGGAAGCCCCCGGAGTGGGCGATGACCGGCCGGTGGCGGTCCGGCCTCGACGGCGAGATCGTCGCGTGGGAGGACAACCCCGGATACCGGCCGTCCCCGCGTGCGCTCGGCTGGCCCGAACCGGAGGACGAGGTGGACCGCGCCGTCCAGCTCGCGTCGACCGGGTACGGGCCCGGCGAGGCGGTGCCGGCCGCGCTGGTGGGGCGCGAGGTGGCCGTACTGACGGCACCGGGCGGCGGGCCGCTGAGTGCGGTGGCGCCGGACGGGACGCCGGTGGTGCCGGTGTTCACCTCGTCGGCGTTCCTGCACGCGGCGGGGCGCTTCGCCTTCGAACTCGTCGGTGCGGACAGCCTTCTGACGCGCGTCCCCGATGGGCACGCGCTGTATCTGAACCCCTCGGCCGCGGTGGGCATGCTGCTGGACCTCGACGCCGTACGCGACGCGGTCCGGGACGGTGCGGAGAAGCGGCCCCCGGCTGCCGCCCCCGTCGGCCGCTCCGGGCGGGTGCTGACCGAGGCCGTGCACCCGGTCCGGGGGACGGACGCGTGAGCCGCTGGTCGTCCGTGATGCCGGGCCGGGGACGCAGGTCCGGCACCGGCACCGGTACGGGGCGCCGCGGCACGGCGCTCCCGGCCGACGGCGCGAACGGCACCGGAAACCGGAGCGGTGGCGGCCCGCCGGTCGAGGACGTCGACGGCGTGCTGCTCGTGCGCTCGGTCGAGGACGACTCGTTCCCCCTGGACGTCGTGGCCGAGGTCGCGGGCGCCGTCGGGCGGGAGGAGGACGTCGTCACGGTGATCGTGGGCTCCGCCGCCGGAGGCGGGGCCCCCGACGCCGACCACTGGGCACGGCTGGGCGCGCTGCTGGACTCCCTCCGCGCGCGGGGCACCGACCGGATCCGGCTCGTGATGTCCGGTGCCGGCGACGACCGGCCCGACCGGCCCGGCATCGCCCGTCGGATCGCGGACGCCTGGGAACTGGAGGTGACGGCTCCGGACGGGGCCGTCCTGATCACGCCGGGGGGCACGCTCTTCGTCCACGGCGACTCCCGCCCCGGCAGCGCCTGGTGGCGGTTCGCGCCCGGCGAGGAACCCCGGAGGGCGGGCCGGCGCGCACCCGCGCCCGCCTGGGAGGAGGCGCTGGACGGGGTGCCCGCGCGCACGGCCGGCGGCTGTGTCGTGGACCGCGTCCCGGCGGGCGTGCTCATCCGCCCGGCCGAGGCGCCCGCGCCCGCCCCCGACGACCTGTGCTTCTCCGTGCCCGTCGACTTCGAGCGCCTCACGGTACTGGTCGGTGCCCCGCAGGCGGAGGACGTCGCCGCCGACGAGGTCGCCGCCGTACTCGCGGGGCTGCCGGAGGCGGAACGCGCCCGTACCCGGCTCGCGCCCGGCGGCCGGCGTGACCTGCTGCGGCTCGGGCAGTCGGTCGCCGACCTGCTGCGCACCGAGGTGGAGGTGCTCACCGGCCTGCCCCTGCTCGACGACCACGCACCGCCCGGCACGCCTCCCCGGCCCACGCTGATCGGTCGGGACGGCAGGCCGAGCTGGCGGCCGTTCGTGCCGTCCGTGGTCTGCGGGCCGGTCGACTCACAGGGGCGGGCCCCCGTACCCAGGCCGACGGAGCTCCGTCCGCCCGACTGGATACTCGGCGGCGGCGAACGGGGAACGGTACGGCTGACGGACCGCTGGCAGGCGACAGTGACCCGCGCCGGTCTCGCCCTGTGGGCTCTGGACGGCCCCCGCCCCGGGCCACTCGGGCCGGCCGTCGACCCGGAGACGTGCGCCATCGAGCTGGGCATGCCGGGACAGCCGCTGGACGGCTCCCTGCTGCCCGCTCTGGCCCGCCTCCTGCGCGGCCTCGGGACCGACCTCCGGTCGCGCACCACCCTGCTGGTCCGCGGCAGACTCCTGGCGGGCGACGGCGATCTGCGCCGCCTGGCCGCCGAACACGGCATACCGAACATCCGCTACGTCACCACCGGCCGGCTGCCGCGCCCCGGCACGGCGACCAGCCGACCGGGCACGGCCACGGAACCCGGCCGTGTCCCGCCGCCCCGTGGGGCGACCCCTGGGGCGGCCCCTGGGAGCGGCACGGTCGCTGCATCGCCGGCTGCCGGGCCCGGGATGCCGGCGCCCGCGCCCGCCGCGCGCAACGAGGCCCTCCAGGGCGGCGGGGCCGCGGCGGCGAGCGCTGTCGTCGGCGGGCCTCCGGTCGCCGTCGCCGAGCCTGGTGCGTCCCCGGGCGCCCGATCGGACGCGAATGCTCCCGGCCGGCCGGTCGCCGGTGACGGCGGCCCTGTGCCGCCGGTGCCCCCTCGGGAGGGCGGGCCTGTCCCGACACCGGACTCCCCACCGGTCGGCGAGGCGGGCGAAGCGGACGTGGACGCCGCCGCCCCCGGAGGTGCGACGGGTGCGCCGCCGAAGCCTCTTCCGGAGGGTGCCCGGGAAGCGGAGCCCGAGGCGGCCGTGCCCGCCGTGTCGTCCGAGCCCCGTGCGCAGGCGCGGCCCGCCGAGGGGGCCACGGCTGCCGGGTCGCCGGAGACCGGGGCCGGCGCCGGGGGCGAGGGCGGGCAGAGGGCTTCCGCGCGCGTCGCTTCGCCGGACGCCGGGACGGCTGCGGAAGCCGCGCGGGCCCGGTCGGCAGCTGCCTCCCCGGCCGGGGTGAGCCCCGGAGCCGACGGCGAACGGGGAGACGGTGCCGTCGGAAGAGCGGGACGTGCCACGGCTGGAGGCGGCGTCGTCGGCGGGATGGGCGGCCGTGCCCCTGGTGGAGACAGCGCCGTCGGAGGGGCGGGACGTGCCCTTGGTGGAGACAGCGCCGTCGGAGGGGCGGGACGTGCCCCTGGCGGAGACAGCGCCGTCGGAGGGGCGGGACGTGCCCCTGGCGGAGGCGGTGCCGTCAGCGGGGCGGGCCGCGCCGCCGGTGAGGGGGGCGGGCCAGGGCCGGACGGAGGCCGGGCCGGGAACGCCGAGGCGCGGACGGGGCCGCGGGGGCGGGTCGGCGAGGCGCCTGCCGTACACCGCGCCGCCCCTCCGTTCGCACCCGGGCATGTCAGTGGGGCCGCCGAGCGTGCCGCGTTCCGGGATGCCGCGGCCGGTGCCTGGGAGGGACACGCCGCCGCGGTGTCCCGGGTGCTCACCCGGATGCCCGCCCTGCGCGGTCACGAACTCGATGCGGCGCGGACCGATCTCGTCGCCGCGCACGCCTACCTCACCGCCGAGGAAGGGCCGCTGCACCACCGTGAGTTGATCCGTGACCTGCAGTCGGGGGAGGGACGCCTGCTGCCCTACGCCGGATGCCTCGCGTCCGCTCTGCGCCGGCTGCCCTCCTACCGGGGTGTGGCCCTGCGCGGCGAGGACGCCGGCGGCCCCGAACCGGCGGTCGGCGCGCTGCTGTGCGAACCCGCTCCGGTCAGCGCCCTGGCCGGTTCCTCGGCGCTCCCCGCCGGGGCCCCCGTGCGCTACGCGATCTGGTCCGTCACGGGACGCAAGGTCCGGCAACTGCTCGACCGGCCGGGCGGCTCCACGGAGGGGTACGAGGAGATCGTCTTCGTGCCGGGGACCGGCTTCCGGGTGCTGGGGGCAAGGACCGGGCCCGCCGGCTCCTCCGTCGTACTGCTGCGTGAGCTCCCCGGGAACGCGACCGCCTACATGGACGGGTCCGAGGAACTGAGCGGGCTGGACCTCAAGGCTCTCGCGCACCTCGAGGAGGCACTGGCCAAGGGCTTCCGCACCGGCGACGGAACGCGGTGGCCGGAGCGCTGTTCCGGGCCCGTGGGCCAGGACGGGTAGCGAGCGGGGCCGCGCCGAACGACCACCCATCACCCCCGCAGTCCCACACAGATCAAGGAGAACGATGGCAAGCCAGAAGAAGCCGCCGCCCGCGCCCGACGGGCCCGACGGCACGGGTGGCTCGTCCGTCCGCAGGGCCGTCTCCCTCGGATCGGCGGCGGCCGACCCGGGCCCGATGCTGGCACCGGCCGCACGGCGTACGGCCGCACCGGAGCCGGACGAGGGCGGCGCCGAGGCAGCAGCCCGGCCGGCCCCGGACACCGCCGAGAGCGAGGCCGCTCCCGAGCAGCCCGCCACCACGGGCGGTACGACCGGGAAACCGGCCACGACGGCCGCCGAGTCCGGTGCGTCCGCCTCACGGCGGCGGCCGGAAGCGGGGAGCGAGAGCGCCGCCGAGCCGGCCACCGCCGTCCGGGCCACCCCGGACGCCGAGACCGAAAGGGCCGGCAGGGCCGAAGCAGCCGGCAGGGCCGAAGGAGTCGGCGGGGCCGCCGGAACCGCCGCGGCCGGTGGCGCCGGTGCGGACGGCCCGCCGTCCGGGAACCCGAAGAAGCCCCTGCTCGCCGCCGCCGGCATCGCGGGCGTCGTCCTCCTCGCGGTGCCGTTGCTGATCTGGGCCACGGACGACTCGCGGCGGGAGAAGGACAACGTCGCGGTGGCCGCCGGGTCCGACACCCTGCTCGAGGAGGAGTCCCTGGAGGTGCCGAAGGGGGACTACGCCCCGGCGGAGCCCACACCGGAGCCCTCGACCCAGAAGCCGTCCGCCAAGCCGAGCCCGGTCCTCAAGAAGCCCGACCCGGCGCCGAGTTCGGCTCCGGCCGCCGAGCCGGCCGAGGCGGTGAAGAAGAAGGCGGAGCCCCGGGTCGAGAAGGAGGCGGCGCCCCGCGCCAAGGAGCACAAGGCTCCCGTGCTCCCGCCGAACACCGCCGCCTACGCCGTCCAGCGGCTGGCGGCGTCGAACCCCGGCCGGCACATCTGCTACCGGGTCCACGCGAAGGGCGCCGGCTGGACGGACCCCGTGTGCGACGGGGCCACCGCGGGCCAGGACGGCGCGGGGCGGCCCATCACCGCCATCAACATCGCGGTGGCAAACGCGCAGAGGGTGAACGGCAACGAGTTCGTCCAGAAGGACGGATGGACGACCCAGTGGTCGGGCGCGGCCGACGGGACGGATCTGACGCTGGGCAGCGCCGCCTCGAACGCGCCGAACCTCAGCGGCTTCACGATCGGTGTCAAGGCCGGCAACGTCTGCCAGAACCACAAACTCGGCGGGCGCGGCTGGGGCGGCCTGGCGTGCGAATCGTCCAAGGGCTGGATCTTCGGCGGGTCCACGGAAGCGCACCTCTGGCTGGAAGCCGTCAGGTTCACCGTGTGAGCGGCGCGACCACCGTGTGAGTGCGGCGACAGCGCAGCGAACGCCCGCCGGCGTACAGCCGGCGGGCGTTCGCCTTCAGGCCGTCACAGGGCGGCCTCCCGCCGTCGCGCCGGCGGCAGATCCTCCGGCAGCAGCGTCGTGAGGTCGGCGAGGCTGGGCGAACTCAGCCCGCCCAGCCGGCGGGCCTGGCTCGTCATCATCGTCTCCAGCAGCTGCCGGGCGAGCCGCGCGTTGCCGAAGGACCGGTCGCGCGGGATGGCGTCCACATGGGCGCGCAGCGCCTCGACGGTGGCGTCGGCGCACTCGTACCCGGAGGCGGCGGCGTGCCGGGACACGATGGTGACCAGTTCGTCCGTGCTGTAGTCCTCGAACCGCACGAACTTGGAGAACCGGGACGTCAGACCGGGATTGGAGGCGAGGAAGCGCTCCATCTCCTCCGTGTACCCGGCGACGACGACCACGATCTCGTCGCGGTGGTCCTCCATGAGTTTCAGCAGGGTGTCGACGGCTTCGCGGCCGAAGTCGTTGGACGAGCCCTCCGGGGTGAGGGTGTAGGCCTCGTCGATGAACAGCACCCCGCCCAGCGCGCTGGTGAAGACGTCCTTGGTGCGCTGGGCGGTGTGGCCGACGTACTGGCCCACCAGGTCCGCCCGCGCCACCTCCACCAGGGAGTCGCGGGGGAGTACCCCGAGCGAGTGCAGGAGCCTGGCGTACAGCCGGGCGACGGTGGTCTTGCCGGTGCCGGGCGGTCCGCTGAAGACGAGGTGGTTGCTGATCCGGGGGGCGGGCAGCCCCGCGGCGATCCGCTGCCGGGCGTTGGTCAGCAGACTGACCAGGTCGGCGACCTCCCGCTTCACGGCCGCGAGCCCCACCATGGCGGTGAGTTCGGCCATCGGGTCGGACGCGTCGTCGGCGTCCTGTGCCGCCCCGCCGACGGCCGCGGCCTCCGCGTCGCCGACGTCCTGCGGCAGCAGCAGCGTCAGGTCGTTCTCCGCCGGGTCGGTCATGGCCGCGAGCCGGAACGCCTGCCGGTCCACCATGTCCTCGAACACGCCGCGGGCGGCGCGGCCGTTGCCGAAGGTCGCGTCGCGGGTCATCTGCTCGAAGCGTACGGCGAGGGCCTCCCGGGTCAGCGGCCCGAGCTCGAACTGGTGCCGGTGGCAGAGGCTCTCGGTGATCGTCACCAGCTCCTCCACCGCGTAGTTGCCGAACTCGATGGTGCGGGTGAACCGGGAGGCGAGACCCGGGTTGGCGGTCAGGAACGACTCCATCTGCTCGGAGTAGCCGGCCGCCACCACGACCACGTCGTCGCGGTGGTCCTCCATCAGCTTCAGCAGGGTGTCGACGGCCTCGCGGCCGAAGTCGTTGGACGTCCCCTCGACGGTGAGCGTGTAGGCCTCGTCGATGAACAGCACCCCGCCCAGCGCGCTGTTGAACGCCTCGGTGGTCTTGATGGCCGTGCCACCGATGACCTGCGCCACCAGGTCGGCACGGGCGACCTCGACCAGGTGCCCGCTCCGGAGCACGCCCAGGTCCGCGAGGATGCTGCCGTAGAGGCGGGCGACGGTGGTCTTGCCGGTTCCGGGCGGCCCCGCGAAGATCAGGTGCCGGCTCATCGACGGTACGGGCATGCCGAGCCGGCGCCGGCGCTCCGCGAGCTGGTTCAGGTTGACCAGGGTGTTCACCTGGTGCTTGACGTTCTCCAGACCGACGAGCGCCTCCAGCGCGGCCAGCGGGCCCTCGGGCTCCCGCTCCTTGCCGGACCCGCCCGGGGCGCCGTCCCCGGCCGTTCCGGCCGACTCGCCCCAACTGTCCGGCAGGCCGTTGTCCGTGCTGGTCAGCAGCTCGACCGTGAGCCGCTCGCTCGCACGGCTCTGACGCAGTCCCGCGCCGCGGTTGTCGCGTACGACGCACCGGGTGACGTCCACCGGTTCGGAGCTGTCGATCCGCAGGCCGTCGCCCGTGCTCCCGGTGATCTCACAGGCGTTGAGGACGGCCCGGCCGCCGCGGGACACCTGGACGCCGTGGGCCTTCGAGCCGTGCACCCGGACCCGCTCCAGGGTGATCTCCGCGCCGTCCCGCACACCGACCCCGGCGTCGGCGCTGTCGCCGATCTCGCAGTCCCGCAGGGTGCCCCGGCCGCGTTCGCCGACGAGCAGGCCCGAGCGGGCGGCGGAGTTCAGCACGGTGTCGCTGATCTCGGGGCCGGAGTCGTCGTCGATGTGCAGCGCGCAGCCGCCGGCGGACTCGATCTCGCAGTGCTCGAGGCGGCCGCGGGCGTCGTCGGTGAACTCGATGCCGTGCCCGCCGGCGCCGGTGACCCGGGCGCGGCGCAGCAGGGGGTCGGCGGCGGAGCGCACCGAGATGCCGACGCCCGCCGCGTCCAGGACCTCCAGGCGTTCGAACTCGGCGGTGGAGTCGTCCGCGAGCTGCACCGCCCCGGCGGTGTCGGCGCAGTCGCTCACCACGGTGTCCCGCAGCAGCGGGGCGCTGCCCTCGACGACCCGCACGGCGGCCTCGGTGGAGCCGTGGAACGAGCAGCCCTCCAGGGTTCCGCGCGAGCGGTCCATGACGAGCAGACCACTGGCCTTGGTACGCCGGGTGACACACCCGCGCAGCATCGGGTCGGCCCCGCCGGAGATGACGACGCCGCTCTGCGCGATGGACTCGAACGAGGTCTCCTCGATCTCAGGGCGGGACATGCTGGTCACCAGCAGGCCCACCGAGGTGTGGTGCACGGCGCACCGCAGCACGCGCGTCGAGCTGTGGCCCTCCAGGGCGACGGCCGGCTTGTCGGTGCCGGAGATGTCGCACCCCTCCAACGTTCCCCGGGCCTCGCCGCTCGCGAGGACCCCGTTGGCCCGCGCGCCCCGGATCCGGCAGTCGCGGATCAGGGGCCCGGCCGACTCGCCGAGGACCACCGCGGAGGTGCCGAAGTTCTCGAACACGCAGTCCTCGACGATGCTTTCGGTCTCCGAGGAGTCGACCAGCCCGGCGCCGCCGGGGTTGCCGATCCGGCAGCCGCGGGCGGCCAGCGAGCCCTTGCCGCGGACCAGCAGCGCCGTCCACCCGGCACCGGTCACGGTGCAGTCGTCGAGGGCCGCCTGACCGGCCGGTACGTCCACGACCGCGGCCTCCTTGTCGCGGCCGCGTAGGGTCAGGGCGCTGAGCATCACGGCGTCGGCCATGAGGGTGACGGCGGTGCCGTCCCGCGGGCACAGTTCGACCGTGCCCGGCTCGCCCTCGCCGACGATCGTCACCCGGTGCCGGATGACCAGGTTCTCGGCGTAGCGGCCGGGACGGACCCGGATCACCGCCCCGGTGCGGGCCTGGGCCAGTGCCTCACCGATCGTCTGGAAGCCGTCCGGCCGTTCCGGGTCGACCGTGAGTATGTGACGTGCCACGCCTCGAACCTCCTTGTGCTGCTGCGGTAGTTGGCGTTGTACGCCGTACATCTTGTGTGCATATCATGCGAGTCATGCGGAATGTCATGAAAGGCCGGAGTGCGGGACTCGTGCTGGCGATCGCGGTGGTCCTGCCGCTCACGGGCGGGCCGGCCCTCGCCCTGCCCGCCGTCCCGGCCGCGCCGGGCGCCCCCTCGGGGAGCCCCGGCGCCGACGGTCCGGGGGCCACACTGCTGCCCCCGCTGCCCGTCCGGCTCGGCGAGGGAAACCCCTGCACCGGTGCCTCGGGGCAGACGGCCACCGGAGCGGCGTGGTCGCAGACGGCGCTCGGACTGTCCCGGGCCCAGCGGATCTCCCGGGGCGGCGGGGTGACCGTCGCGGTGGTCGACACCGGTGTCGCCACCGGCGTCCCCAGCCTGTCCGGCAGGGTGGTGGCCGTCGACGGGGCGGCCGAGGACTGCGTGGGCCACGGCACGTTCGCCGCCGGCCTGATCGCCGCCGCGCCGGAGAAGGGCAGCGGCATCACCGGGGTCGCCCCGCGGGCGGAGATCCTGGCCCTGTCCGGCACCGACGACCGCGGAGTCCCGTCCGTGGCACGCGTGGCCGCCGGCATCCGGACGGCGGCGGACCGCGGCGCACAGGTCGTCTACGTCGGCCACGCCCTGCGCACCGGCGAGGCCGAACTCACCGCGGCCGTCGCCCACGCCACCCGGCGCGACGCACTGGTCGTCGCCCCGGCCGCCCCGGACGCCGTGCCCCGCGAGGAGCAGGGGCCCGACGGTGAGATGCCCGAGGGGCCGTACTGGCCGGCCGCGGCCCCCGGCTCGCTCGCCGTCGTGGACTTCGGCCCCGACGGCGTACGGCAGGACAACGCGCCGCCCGCCCACGAACCCGACCTGTCCGCGCCCGGCAGCGCGATGGTCAGCGTCGGCCCCGAGGGCTCCGGCCACTACATCGGTTCCGGGGCCTCGCTGGCCGCGGCGGGTGTCGCCGGCACCGCCGCACTCGTACGCGCCTACCACCCGGACCTCACGGCGGCAGAGGTGAGCCGCCGGCTCCTCGACACCGCCTACCCGTCGGACACCCCCCGCCTGGACCCGTACGCCGCGCTGTCCCTGATCCAGGACCGCACGACGCCCTCCGCGCCGGCCCCCGCCCCCGCGCGGATGCCGCCCCCCGCCGACCCGGCCCCGCGCAACCGCTCCCTGACGATCGCGGCGGCAGGCCTGACAACGGTCCTGCTGATCGCGGCTCTCGCCGCGGTCGTCCCCCGGGGCAGAACCAGGAACTGGCGGCCCCCAACAGCCTCCTAGCCACAACCGCACCGTCCGGGAGGCACTGGGGGAGGCCGGTCGCACGGGGCTCCGGTCCAGCCGCGGGCGCATCACGACGCGTCCCCCACGAGCCCCGTCTGCACCTGCAAGGTCTTACGGCGAGCGATCCGGACCGCCCGGCCCGGAATCAGCTCCCGCCCCTTCACGCTCCCGAAGAGATACCCCTCGCTCGGCGGGCACGACATCAGCAGCCCAGGCGTGTTGACCTCCTGCAGCCTCCGCAGCAACGACTCGTTGAGACCGCGCCCGGCGCCCGCCGAGGACCGCGCCACGACCAGGTGCAGACCCACCTCGTGCCCCAGCGCCAGATGGTCCAGCAGCGGAGCGAACGGCTGTGTCATCGGCCCGCCGCCCACCATGTCGTAGTCGTCGACCAGGATGAACAGCCGCGGCCCCTGCCACCAGTCGCACAGCCGCATCCGCGACGGAGCGACGTCCTCACCCGGAACCCGCTGCCTGACCGCCCGCGCCGCCCCGTCCACCAGGTCCCGCAGCATGTCCAGGGACACGGCGTGCCCGAGCCGGTACGCCTCGGGAACGCTCTCCACCAGCTCCCGCCGGTAGTCCACCGTCATGATCCGCGCCTCGGCCGGGGTGTACCGCTCGGTGATGCCGCGCGCGACCAGCTTCAGCAGGTTCGTCTTGCCGCTCTCCGTGTCGCCCACCACGATCAGGTGCGGGTTCTCGGTGAAGTCGTGCCACACCGGCGCCAGTTCGTTCTCGTCCAGGCCGATGGCGATCCGCAGGCCGTTCTCGCCCTCCGGCTCCGGCAGCTCCGCGACCGGCAGTCTCGCCGGCAGCATCCGCACCCGCGGCGCGGCGGGACCCGTCCAGTTCTCGGCGATCGCGGCCACCAGCCCCGCGACCCCGTCCGCGAGGTCGTCGGCGTCCTCGACCCCGTCGACGCGCGGCAGCGCCGACAGGTAGTGCAGCTTGTCGGAGGTCAGGCCCCGTCCCGCGCTGCGCGGGATCGTCGCCGCCTTCCGGGAGTCGATCTGCGAGTCCATCGGATCACCCATCCGCAGCTCCAGCCGGGTCCCGGTCTGGTCGCGCACCGACGACGACAGCTCCACCCAGCGGGCGGTGGTGACCAGCAGATGGACTCCGTAGTTGAGCCCGCGGGCGGCCAGCGCGTTGAAGGTGGGGATGTGCCGGTCGAAGTCCTGGCGCACGGTGGCCCAGCCGTCGATGGCGAGGAAGACGTCCCCGTGCGGCTCGTCGGGGAACTCGCCCGCCGCGCGCCGCCTGCGGTACGTCGGCATGGAGTCGATGCCGTGTTCCAGGAAGAACCGCTCCCGCCTGGCCAGCAGCGTGGTGACCTCCGCGATGGTACGGCCCACCCGCTCGGTGTCCACCCGCGCCGCGACCCCGCTCATATGGGGCAGCTCGTCCAGCGCGGCCAGCGTGCCACCGCCGAAGTCCAGGCAGTAGAACTGCACTTCGCGGGGCGTGTGGGTGAGGGCCAGCGCGGTGATGAGGGTCCGCAGCAGGGTGCTCTTGCCGCTCTGCGGGCCCCCGGCTATGGCCACGTGGCCGCCGGCCGCCGACAGGTCCACGGTCAGCAGATCGCGCAGCTGGTCGAAGGGCCGGTCCACGACGCCCACCGGCACCGTCAGCCGTCCCCGCAGCGGCCAGTCCGCCGTGGTCAGGCCGTACCGCGGGTCGGGTGCCAGCGGGGGCAGGATCTGGTCCAGGGTGGCCGGCCGGCCCAGGGGCGGCAGCCACACCTGGTGGGCGGGCGGCCCCGCCCCGCGCAGCCGGTCGAGCGCCACCGACAGCAGCGTCTCCCCGTCGGCGTCGCCCTCGCCCTCCGGCTCGGGCTCCGGCCCGTCGGGCCCGCCCGCCGGGTCCGGGTCGGCGGGCGCGCGCGGCACCACCCACTCCGCCGTCCACGGCACCACCTGGCGCGCCACCTGCGCCTGCACGACGGCCCGGCGCCGCCGGTACGGCCCGGAGACGTACGCGGCCCGGAACCGGGTCAGCGCGTCGACGCCGCTCTTGAGGAAACCGGCACCCGGCTGCGCGGGCAGCTCGTAGGCGTCCGGCACGCCCAGCACGCCCCGGCTCTCCATCGCGGAGAACGTCCGCAGACCGATCCGGTACGACAGATGGCTCTCCAGCTGGTGCATGCGGCCCTCGTCCAGCCGCTGCGAGGCGAGCAGCAGATGGACCCCGAGGCTGCGCCCGAGGCGGCCGATCATCACGAACAGCTCCATGAAGTCGCGGTGCGAGGCCAGCAGTTCGCTGAACTCGTCGACGACCACGAACAGGCTGGGCAGCGGCTGCAGCGGTGTCCCGGACTGCCGTGCCTTCTCGTACTCCAGCGCGGACGTGTAGTTCCCGGCGGCGCGCAGCAGTTCCTGCCGCCGGATCAGCTCCCCGTGCAGGGCGTCCTGCATCCGGGCGACCAGCGCCACCTCGTCGGCGAGGTTGGTGATGACCGCCGAGGTGTGCGGCAGTTCGTCCAGGCCGAGGAAGGTGGCGCCGCCCTTGAAGTCGACGAGGACGAAGTTCAGCGTCTCGGAGGAGTTGGTCAGCGCCAGCCCCAGCACCAGCGTGCGCAGCAGCTCGCTCTTGCCGGAGCCGGTCGCGCCGATCAGCATGCCGTGCGGTCCCGTACCGCCCTGCGCGGACTCCTTGATGTCCAGCTCCACCGGTCTGCCCTCACCGCTCACCGCGATCGGCACCCGCAGCCGGGCACTGCCGGCCGACCGCTCCCACAGCGTGGCCGGGTCGTGCCGGTGCAGGTCGGGGATGTCCAGCAGCGAGGTCAGCTCGACATCGTTGGCGAGCGGCTTGGAGTCGTCACCGCCCACACTCATCCGGTACGGCGCCAGCAGCCGGGCGAGCGCCAGCGCTCCCACCGTGCCCAGCCGGTCGGGCCGGCCGAGCACCGTCGACTGCTCCTTGCGGTCGCGGTCGGTGCGCACCAGCGCGACACCGTTCTCGTCCACCTCCAGACGCAGCGTGGTCCGCCCCGGCTTCCACGCGAGCGCCCCGGTGAGGTCGAGCACCACCGCGTTGCGGAACCCGTGAGCGTCGAAACGGTGCCCCGTCGGGACCGTGCAGCCGTCGATCACGACGACCGTGTACGGCTCCTCGCGTCCCGGTACCGCGTCGGGGTCGGCGCCCGGCCGCTCCAGGAACTCGGCACCGAGCAGGTTCTCCAGCTCGGTGAAGGCCGAGGCGATCATGCGGGCCGGTCCGGCGCCGTCCTCCTCGTGCCGGTGCAGGCTGTGCGGCAGCCACTTGGCCCACTCCCACTCCGCGCGCCGCTCGTCCGAGACGCACAGCGCGATCCACAGGTCGTCGGGGGAGTGGAACACCGCCAACTGCGCCAGCAGGGCCCGGGCCTGGGCGCGAATCCGTTCCTCGTCCCCGCGGAACAGCACTTTCGACCAGGCGCGCAGGTAGATCGCGATGGGCTGGTCCCGGACGGTGGAGTAGGCCCGGGTGAAGCTGCGCAGCGCGTGCGCCGACAGCGGCTCCAGGTCCTCGACGGGCTTGGTCGACAGGGGCGTCAGCTTCATCGCCAGACGCTGGTCGCCCACGCCCATCCGCACCTCGGCGAAGTCCTCGTCCGAGGCCCGCCGTTCCCACAGCCGGGTGCTGCGCACCAGCGACGACAGCGCGTCGGGTTCCGGGTGGCGCCAGGCGAGGGCGCGCTGCTGCTCCACGATGGACGCCCGCACCATGCGCCGGGTCTGCCGCAGGTACCGCAGGTAGTCGCGGCGCTCGCCCTTCATCCGCTGCTTGCGCTCGCCGTTGCGGCGCATGACCTGACCGAGCATCATGCCCGCCGACGCGATCACCATCACACCGAGCGCGATGTAGATGAATCCGCCGCTGTCCCGGCTCATCCCCGGCCGCATGAACATCAGCATCATGGAGACCGACATCAGCGCCATCGGCAGATACGTCCACACCGCGGAACTGTCCGGCACGACTTCCGGAAGTGTCGGCGGCTCCTGAAGGCTCAGTTCCCCCGACGGCATTTCCGGCCCTTTGCGGCGGGCCGGCCGGCGGAACAGGATCACGCTCAACGAACGTCCTCCTAAAAGATATCGGAAGGAATCCCGGGGAAACCTCGCGAGAACGTCTCGGTTCTTCCGTAAAGAGTCAGAGTCCCACGCGATGGCGGCGGGACAATTGCCATGGGGTTCCCTGACGCTGAACTCCCGGAGTGGTGTTGCGAAAAGCCCGGCGTACGGTCAAACTCGTCGGCGCATGCCCCGTCCGACTTTTCCGTCGCGTTCGGCGACCGACCGGTGTGCCGCTGCCACCTTCCAGCCACCGCTTATCGCGTGGTCCGCCAGAAAGTGTGAACCCCGAGCCCATGACTGAGATTCAGACGGCAAGCCTGTGCCGCGTCACCGTACGCGCTCCGGCCAGGACCGTCGACCTGGCCGTGCCCTCCGACGTCCCCGTCGCCGATCTGCTGCCCACAGTGATCGGCTACGGAGGGGACGGCTTGGAGGAATCCGGCCTGGAGCACGGAGGTTGGGTGCTCCAACGCCTCGGTGGTCCACCGCTCGACCCAGAGAGTACCTTGGACTCCCTCGGTCTGCGGGACGGAGAGGACCTTTATCTGCGGCCGCGGACCGACGCGCTGCCCGAGGTGCACATCGACGACCTGGTCGACGGCATCGCCGACGGCATGGGCCGCAGGCCGCACGGCTGGAGCCCGGAGGCCGGCCGGCGCCTGCTGCTCGGGCTGACCGCGGCCACCCTCGTGCTGGGCATCGTGCTGCTGGCCATGCCGGGCACCGCGGGCTGGGTGCGGGCCGTCGCCGCCTCGGCCGCCGGACTGCTGCTGATCGCCGGGGCGGGTTCCGCCTCCCGTGCCGTCGGGGACGCCGGAGCCGGCTCGGTGCTCGGCCTCATGGCGGCCCCCTACTTCGCGCTGGCGGGCTGGCTGCTGCCCGGCGGAGACCTCGGCGGCGCCGACGGCGAAGCCGTCCTCGGCGCACGGCTGCTGGCCGCGTCCGCGGCCGGCGGCGCGGGCGCGGTGCTCGCCCTGGCGGCGGTCGGCGTGTACCCCGCCCTGTTCATCGGCGCGGCCTGCGTCGCGGGGGCGGGCGCGCTCGGCGCCGCCCTGATCACCTTGGACCTGGCACCGGAACAGGCGGCCGGCGTGGTGGCCGTGGTCGTGGTGCTCTTCGGCGGGTTCGTCCCGTCCCTGTCGTTCCGGCTGGCCGGCATGCGGATGCCGCCGCTGCCGACCAACGTCCAGCAACTCCAGCAGGGCATCGACCCGTACTCCTCCTCGGACGTCGACGCCCGGTCGGCACTGGCGGACGGCTGGATGACCGCCCTCTACGGCGCCATCGGCCTGGTGTGCCTGCCCTGCCAGGTGGCCCTCATGGCCGCGCCGGGCCTCGCCGAGATCCTCACCGTCGTGGCTCTCTCCCTCCTCCTGCTGCTGCACAGCCGCGGGCTGGGCAACGTCTGGCAGCGGCTGTCACTGACCATCGCCGGGGCCTGGGGCGTGGCCCTGCTGCTGTTCGTCTCCGCGCGCTCCGTCGACCCGGCGGACCGGCTGACGCTGACGGCCGGCCTGATGGGGCTGGCCGCCGCGGTCACCATCGCCTCGTGGACGGTGCCCGGACGGCGGCTCGTCCCGTACTGGGGGCGCGCGGCCGAGCTGCTGCACTCACTCGCCGCCATCAGCATCCTGCCGCTGACGCTCTGGTCGATGGGTGTCTACGGCTGGCTCCGCGGCATCAACGGCTGACCCGGGAGAACGGCGACATGCACAGCAAACGCGACGAAGTACAGGCGCACCTCTTCATCATGGGGCGGCTGGCCTCGGCCATGCTGCGCGCCGAGCCGGACTCCCCGGAGAGCCCGCTGGGCAGGACCAACCGCGGCGCCGCGATCGGCGTGATCATCGCCATCCTGGTCTGCGCCGGCGCCTTCGTCTTCGGACTCATCCGGCCCGGCGGCAACGACTCGTGGCGCTCGGGGGAGAACCTGATCGTCGACAAGCAGACCGGCGCACGGTACCTGTACCTGGACGGGCGGCTGCGCCCGGTGCGCAACTACGCGTCGGCCCGGCTGGTCACCGGCGGCGCCGTCGGCGTCACGACGGTGGGTACGTCCTCGCTGGCCGGCACCCCGCACGGAACGCCCATCGGCATCCCCGACGGGCCCGAGGCACTGCCGGGCACCGGCGACCTGGACCGCACCCCGTGGCTGGTGTGTTCCGGGATCCTCCCGCGGACCACGGGCGTCGTCACGGCGACCACCACGCTCGCCCTCGGCACCGGCGCCCCGCAGGACGTGCCCGGCGGCAAGCAACTGGGCGAGGAGGAGGGCATGCTGGTCGCGGGCCCGGACGGCGCCACGTACCTGCTGTGGCAGGGCAGCCGGCTGCGCCTGGACGAGCGGGCGAAGGCGGCCGAGGCCCTCGGGTACGGCGGCGTCACCCCGCGTCCCGTCTCCGCGGCGTTCCTGGACGCGTTCCCGCTGGGGCCCGACCTGGCGCCCGCCGAGGTACCCGGCCGGGGCGGGAAGGGCCCGGAACTCGCCGGGCGGAGCACCAGGATCGGGCAGCTCTTCAAGGTCGACGTACCCGGCTCCGCCGCCCGCCACCACCTGCTCACGCGGGAGGGCCTCGTACCCCTCACCGACACCGGTACGACCCTCCTGCTGGGCGACCCGCGGACGCGGGAGAAGGCGTACGGAGGGGACGCCGCGACCGTGGTGACGCTCGGCGCGGACACCCTGGCCGGGCATCTCGCCCCGGGCGCGCGGAGCTCGGGGGCGGCGAAGCTGCCCGCGTCGCCGCCGAAGGCGGTCACCGTCGCCGCCGGCTCCGTGGCCTGCGCGGAGGTCGACTCCACGGACTCCGGCGTGCGGGTGGGCACGTCGGTACTGCCCGAGGGCGCCCTGCCCAGGGCCGTGCAGGCACCGTCGCCCGAGGTCGAACCGGGTTGCCTGAAGGTCGACTCCATCGCGGTACGGGCCGGAAAGGGCGCGCTGGTCCGGGCGTTGAGCGCGAGCGGCAGCGCGCTGGGCGACACCACGTACCTGGTGACGGACGAGGGTGTGAAGTACCGGCTGCTGTCCCAGGAGGCGGTGACGGCGCTGGGCTACGAGGGTGTCGAGGCGCGGACGATGCCGTCCCCGATGCTGGCCATGCTGCCCAGCGGCCCGGACCTGACCCCCGAGGCGGCGTCCGAGGGCGAGGCACGGGTGACGCTGCGGTGCCCCCGGCGATAGCGGGAGGGGGCGACCGGCTCCCGCCGGCAATCGTCCGGAAGGGAAATTCTTGGCATCCGTGTGGTCACCGCACGTTAAGCCGGGCACCCGGCGGCGTCCGGTGGACCGCGCCCGGTGCCCGTTCTGTCCGGCCGGATTCACCGCGTCGCTCACTTGAGCGGGGTGAATTCCGGACCATTGCTCAATTGAGCTCCCGAGAAGGGGACTTCGCGGTTCCGCCGGCAATTGCCAAACAAGTTGAAGCCTGCATAGCATCTGGCCACCTCATGGCCCCGGCGAGTCAGCCGTGATCGCAGGGACACTCTGTCTGCCCGCGGAGTGACGTGGGGGACGCAATCCGGTGAGTGCCGCCGAAAAGGGAGTTCTCTCATGGCCATGCAGCAGTCGGAAGAACGCGCCACCCGTAACGGGATAATGGCGCTGGAACAGGCCTTCACCGGTGTCCAGCGCTGTCAGCAGGACGTCCAGTCGACGTCGCAGACGCTCGCCTCGAACTACGGTGGCTCGGACGGCGGCAAGTACAAGAAGCTGCTGGAGCAGTGGGACGAGCACGTCGACACCATCCTGCTCAACCTGGACCGTATGGTCGACGAACTCAACGGCACCCTACGGGAGCACGGACTGGTGCAGGGATCCACCAGCGACGCCATCGACGCGGAGTACTCACGCTCCACGCAGGTGTTCGACGAGCTCAACGGCACCAGCACGTCGGCGAACTGACCCCCACGCCGGCCCGCCGATCCCAGAACCTTCAACTCCCGCCGTTATCTCGGTGAATCGAGGACTCCGATGGACTTCTCCGACGGCTACATCTACGTCGACTACAACCACGCCGAAGGCGCGGCGGACGACATGGTCGGCCAGTCTCAGGCGATCATGAGCATTCTGGCCAACCTGGAGATGGAACTGGCCGAACTCCGGAACAGCTGGATCGGTGACGACAAGGACGTCTACAGCGAAGTCCAGGCGAAGTGGGACAACGCTGTCGAGAACATCAAGAACCTGCTCGCCAACCACTCCGGTCTGCTCACCGAGATCTCCTCCAACTACCGGTTCACGGAACAGAACCTGTCTCAGCGCTGGGGCGACATCAGGATCGGCAGCCGCTGACGCCGGCCGGTGACGGAAGGGTGATCACATGGCCGTCACGGTCCTTGACAGCACGTTCCTGAAGAATTTCATCAACAACCAGATCGACGGTTTCCGCACGACGCTGGAGAACATCCTCAAGGACAGCCCGACCGCCGGACCGGCGATCTCGTTCATCGCGGACAGCATCTCGACCACGACGATCGACGCCGCGAAACCCCTCGTCATCGGCCTCATGGCCGGCGAGAACAGTGCGGTCGGCGGCGGTGCCCTGAACAAGGTCGTCCAGCAGGGCGCGGGTGAGGTCCTGCGTATCCTCGAGGACCAGACGGTCCTCTTCGAGGACCTCGAACAGGCGTTGTGGGACACCATCGACGAACTGGCCAAGAGCCAGGGCAAGAATCTGGAAAGCATCACCGCGGACGACTTCATGGACATCTTCGAGGATGTCGACAGTGATCTCGGCAATCCGGGTGCTACCGAAGAGGAAGAGTAGCGGAGTTCGGCGATGGCCAGCCCCGAGGACAACAACAACGACAACTGGAAGAAAGCGGTTGACCTGCTCACCGGCTATGTCCTGCCGGAGCGGAAGACGTTGTTCGACGATCTGAAGGGTAACGACGGCATCCCGCTGATTCACGTCCGGCTGGACAAGCAAGGCGGCCCGGAGTACTCGTCGGGCTTCCTGTCCTCGAGCGGATGGAAGACGCACAACACCGACTACACCATCCCGTTCTACCGCCCCAGCGACGACTCCCAGGACGTGTCCGCGGGCAAGTACCTCTACCGGTACCGCGCCTACATCACCTTCCTCGCGTCCGGCCAGGACTGGCCGCCGGGCGGGGACGACGTGATCCCGGACTACACGAAGACGAGTGAGCGCCTCAAGGACAAGGGCGGCTGGAACAAAGAGGGCGAGAAGCTCGACTGGAACACCAACGCGCTGGTCCGGTACGTCTACGGCTCCAGGGACGCCCTCTCCCAGATCACCATGTGGCCCTACTCGACCCACGGGTTCAAGAACCGCGGCTACCCGGTGAACGACGCCGACTACGTCGACCTGCGCACCTTCACGGAAGCGGCCCAGGCCTTCGACCGGGTGGCCAAGTTCTTCGAGGACAGCGCGGTCACCGTCGGCACGTGGGACACCGAGAACATCGGAGAGGGCAGCGACGCCTGGGACGGCACGTCGGCCGCCATCTTCAAGGAGCTCATCCACAAACTGGCCCGGAACTACGAGGGGTACGCCGACCAGCTCAACGGCAAGGGAGGCGAGGGCACCGCCGTCACCATCGACGACGTGACGGTGACCTCCGCGCCGGCCCGGGCGCTGGCCGAGGCCCAGGGCGTTCTCCTCGCCCAGGCCCAGAAGCTCTACGACGCCTGGGAAGCGTGGAAGGCCGAGAGCAATCCGCAGCGCTGGCTCTACGACATGCTGCAGAACGCCCGGCTGACCCTCTTCGACACCCAGTACGACAAGACGGACATCGAGACGGTGTCCAGTGGCTCCGGCATGTCCACCTCCTGGCACAACTACGTGGTGTCGACCGCCGGCTTCCAGAACGACATCGTCATCGAGGGCAAGCCGTACGGCAGGCCGAGCGAGATGACCACGTGGAAGGCGATCGCCGACGAGGCGGTCCGCCGGTGGGAGCAGTCCGTGCAGGACTGGCTCAGCACGGCGGGCGCCGAGGCCATCGTCGAGATCCACAACGCCTTCAAGACGGCCGAGAAGGCGTTCGACACCAGCATCACCGACAAGGACGACCGCCCCCTCTCCGAAATCTCCGCCGAGGCGGAGGCCGACGCCGAGAAGAAGAAGGCGGATGCCGAGGCGGCGGCCGCCAAGGATGAGGCGGAGAAGGAGAAGGCGGAGGCCAAGGCCGAGCGGGAGCGGGAGAAGGCTGAGGCCGAGGC
>NZ_JBNGGE010000070.1:0-31250 GCF_049975785.1 Streptomyces sp. WG7 | reverse complement strand
CGCCCGAGCCCGTCCCGGCCCCCGAGCCCGTCCCGGCCCCCGAGGCGGCGGAGACCGCCGAGCCCGTCGAGGACGCCGCTCCGCGTCGCGCGCGCCGCCGGTCCACCCGCAAGGCCGCCACCGGCTTCGCCGCGCCGCCGCGGGCCGCCGCGGCGTCCGGCGAGGCCGACGCTCCCAAGCGCCCGTCGCGTCCCGCCGTGGCCGTGTTCCAGGCGCCCGTGTTCGCCGAGCCCCAGTTCCAGACGCCCGAGCGGGCCGCCGCCGAGGCCGCCGCCGAGGCGGCCGGGGCGGAGACGGCGAAGGCGCCCGAGGAGACCGAGGAGGTCGCGGAGGTCGCGGAGGTCACGGAGGAGCAGACCGCCGGGTCGCGCCGCCGTCGCAAGCGCCGGGGTGCCGCCGAGGAGGCCCCCGAGGAGCGGACCGCCGCCGCCGTGCCGCAGGACGAGCCGCACGACGAGACCGAGACCGAGACCGAGGCCGACGCCGACGAGTCGGGCGAGGACCACGACGACGCCGAGGGCTCCGAGGAGTCCGGCTCGCGCCGCCGCCGTCGCCGGGGCGGCCGTCGCCGCCGCCGGGGCGAGGGCGACCCGGGCGAGTCCGCCGACGGCGACGAGCGCACCGCCGCCGAGCAGGCCGACCGGGCCGATGAGGACGCCGCGGACACCGCCGAGCAGGCCGACGAGGACGCCGAGGAGAGCGAGGACGCCGCGGGTGAGGGCGGTGGCTCCAGCAGCAGCCGTCGTCGCCGTCGCCGTCGTCGCCGTGCCGGGGACGGCTCCGGCGAGTCCGAGTCGTCCGCCGACGACCCCGAGCGCACCGTCGTCAAGGTCCGTGAGCCCCGTCCCGCGCGGGAGAGGGGCGCCGAGCCGTCCGACGAGGTGCAGTCCATCAAGGGCTCGACCCGCCTCGAGGCCAAGAAGCAGCGCCGCCGGGAAGGCCGCGAGCAGGGCCGCCGGCGCGTCCCGATCATCACCGAGGCCGAGTTCCTGGCCCGCCGTGAGGCCGTCGAGCGCGTCATGATCGTCCGCCAGCACGGCGAGCGCACGCAGATCGGCGTCCTGGAGGACGGCGTGCTCGTCGAGCACTACGTCAACAAGGAGCAGGCGACCTCGTACGTCGGCAACGTCTACCTCGGCAAGGTGCAGAACGTGCTGCCGTCGATGGAGGCCGCCTTCATCGACATCGGCAAGGGCCGCAACGCCGTCCTGTACGCCGGTGAGGTCAACTTCGAGGCGCTGGGCATGGCGAACGGCCCGCGCCGTATCGAGTCCGCCCTCAAGTCCGGCCAGTCGGTCCTCGTGCAGGTCACCAAGGACCCGATCGGCCACAAGGGCGCCCGCCTGACCAGCCAGGTCTCGCTACCCGGCCGTTACCTGGTCTACGTGCCCGAGGGCTCGATGACCGGCATCAGCCGCAAGCTGCCCGACACCGAGCGGTCCCGGCTGAAGACCATCCTCAAGAAGATCGTCCCCGAGGACGCGGGCGTCATCGTGCGCACCGCTGCCGAGGGCGCGAGCGAGGAGGAGCTGCGCCGCGACGTCGAGCGGCTCCAGGGGCAGTGGGAGGACATCCAGAAGAAGGCGAAGAGCGGCGGCAGCTCGAACGCGCCCACGCTGCTCTACGGCGAGCCGGACATGACCGTCCGGGTCGTGCGCGACATCTTCAACGAGGACTTCACCAAGGTCGTCGTCAGTGGTGACGACGCCTGGCAGACCATCCACGGCTACGTGTCCCACGTGGCGCCCGACCTCGCCGACCGGCTGTCCAAGTGGACCAGCGAGGTCGACGTCTTCGCCACGTACCGGATCGACGAGCAGCTCGCCAAGGCGCTGGACCGCAAGGTCTGGCTGCCCAGCGGCGGTTCGCTGGTGATCGACCGGACCGAGGCGATGGTCGTCGTCGACGTCAACACCGGCAAGTTCACCGGTCAGGGCGGCAACCTCGAGGAGACGGTCACCAGGAACAACCTGGAGGCGGCCGAGGAGATCGTGCGCCAGCTGCGGCTGCGCGACCTCGGCGGCATCATCGTCATCGACTTCATCGACATGGTGCTGGAGTCCAACCGGGACCTGGTGCTGCGGCGCCTGCTGGAGTGCCTGGGCCGGGACCGGACCAAGCACCAGGTCGCCGAGGTGACCTCGCTGGGTCTGGTCCAGATGACCCGCAAGCGGGTGGGCCAGGGGCTGCTGGAGTCGTTCTCGGAGACCTGCGTCCACTGCAACGGCCGTGGTGTGATCGTCCACCTGGACCAGCCGACCGCTGCCGGTGGTGGCGGTGGCAAGCGTCGTAAGCGGGCGCGGGCCGGCGGCGAGCAGCCGCACGAGCACGAGGCCGTGGCCGGTGTCGAGACCGGCGTGACGGCGGAGGAGGAGGCGGACACCGAGTCCGAGTCCGAGGTCGCCGCCGAGGTGGCCGAGCCGGTCGCCCTGCCGGCGCCCGACTTCAGCGCGGACGAGGAGCTGTACAGCAGCGCCGCCGAGGCCGAGGCCGCCGCCACGCGCGGTCGCGGGCGGCGTCGCGCGAGCCGGCGGGCGTCGTCCCCGGCGGGCGCCCCGAAGGCCGCGAAGGGCGAGGCCCGGCGCGCCGAGGTCCCGACCGCGCAGGACGTCACGGTCGAGGAGGAGGTCGAGCGTCCCGTGCGGCGGGAGCCCGCCGCCGAGGTGCTGGCCGAGCCCGCCGCCGTCGAGGACGCCGTTTCCGGCGCCCCGGCGCCGACCGTCGCGGAAGCCCCCGCGGTCGCGGAAGCCCCGGCCGTGGCCGAGGCTCCGGTGCCGGCCGCCGAGGAGGCCGCGCCCAAGGGCCGTACCCGCCGTCGGGCGACCCGGAAGGCGTCCGCGCCGGCCGGTTCGCCCCCCGGGGCCGAGGCCGCCGTGCTGACGGTCCCGGAGACCACGCAGGCCGAGCAGGTGCCGGAGGCGCCGGCCGCCGCCGAGGTGTCCGCGGAGCCGTCCGGTACGGCCGCCGAGAGCGCCGCCCCGGCCCGTCCGCGGCGCCGGGCCGTGCGCAAGCCCACGACGTCCACGGCGTCCGAGGAGGCGGCCGTCATGGTCGTCCCGTCGGCCCCGGCGGACGCGGCGGCCGAGCCGGAAGCGGCCGAGCCGGACCTGGTCGCGGAGGACGTGGTCGCGGCGGAGACCGTCGAGGAGGCCGCTCCGGCCAAGAAGGCGGCGGCCCGCAAGACGGCCAAGAAGGCGACGGCGAAGAAGGCCGCCACCAAGAAGACCGCGGCCAAGAAGACGACGGCCGCGAAGACGACGGCCGCGAAGAAGGCCACGGCCAAGAAGGCCACGGCCAAGACGACGACCGCGAAGACGACGACCGCCAAGAAGGCCACGGCCAAGAAGACCACGGCCAAGAAGGCGGCGTCGAAGAAGACCGCGGCGGCTGCCCAGCAGGCGTCGTCCCCGGTCACGGCCGCCACCGACGAGGGCTGATCCGGCCGCCTGTCGCAGGACGTGTGGTCCCTGTCCGTCCGGAATCCGCTGGGAATCCGGTTCGGACAGGGACCACACGTTTCCCCGGACGTCTTCGGGCGCATCATCACCGGACAGCCGTGCCACCGGCTCGTCCCCGCCCCGCCGACCCGCCCCGCGAGGAGAGAAGATCACGTGCCGGTACTGACGAGGCTCATCCCCTCGCCGCTCGTGGTGGACATCCGCCCGGGCGCCCTCGACGACCTGGCGAGTGTCCTCGCCGACCAGCGGATCTCCCGGTCCGGAAAGCTCGCCGTGGCCATCAGCGACGGCTCGGGGGCGCTGCTGCGCCGGCGGCTGTCGCCGTCCCTGCCCGGCGCCGACTGGTTCGAGGTCGGCGGCGGCACGATCGACGACGCGGTGCGGCTGGCCGACGGGATGAAGCCGGGCCGCTACGACGCGGTCGTCGGCCTCGGCGGCGGCAAGGTCATCGACTGCGCCAAGTTCGCCGCGGCCCGCGTCGGGCTGCCCATGGTCGCCGTCGCCACCAACCTCTCCCACGACGGCATCTGCTCGCCGGTGTCGATACTGGACAACGACGCGGGCCGCGGTTCGTACGGCGTGCCGACGCCCATCGCCCTCGTCGTCGACCTGGCGGTGATCCGCGAGGCGCCGATCCGTTTCGTGCGCTCCGGGATCGGTGACGCCGTCTCCAACATCTCCGCGGTCGCCGACTGGGAGCTGGCCCACCGGGTGAACGGCGAGAAGGTCGACGGCCTCGCCGCGGCCCTGGCCCGGCAGGCCGGCGAGGCGGTGCTGCGCCACCCCGGCGGCTGCGGGGACGACGGGTTCCTGACCGTGCTGACCGAGGGTCTGGTGCTGTCCGGCATCGCCATGACGATCGCCGGGCACACCCGCCCCTCGTCCGGCGCCTGCCACGAGATCAGCCACGCGCTCGACCTGCTGTACCCCAGGCGCGCCGCGAGCCACGGCGAGCAGGTCGGCATCGGCGCGGCCTTCGCGACGTATCTGCGGGGCGACCACGAGGCCTCCCTGCTGATGGCCCGGACGCTGCGCCGGCACGGGCTGCCGGTGGTGGCCCAGGAGATCGGGTTCGGTGACGACGAGTTCGTGCGGGCCGTGGAGTTCGCGCCGCGGACCCGGCCCGGCCGGTACACGATCCTGGAGCACCTCGACCTGCCGCCGGCGCGGCTCAAGGAGGCGTACGCCGAGTACGTCGCGTCGGTCGCCGGGTGAGGCGCGGGGCCCGGTTTGACCCCTGTCGAGCGGCCCCGTAATCTTGACCGTCGGCGTGTCGACTGACGCGTCACATCCCCGTAAACCTCTTTCCTTCCGGGCGCGGGCCCTGCCGGGCCCCGGTCGGGAGAGGCTGTCCGCGTGTGTCACCGGGTGGCTGGACTGCGGGGGTGCCGTTCCCGAGCGAGAGAGTGAGATCCGCTTGTACGCCATCGTGCGCAGCGGTGGTCGCCAGCACAAGGTTGCTGTCGGCGACATCGTTGAGGTTGACAAGATTTCCACCGCCCAGGTCGGCGACACGGTCGAGCTCTCGACCCTGCTCGTCGTTGACGGCGACGCTGTGACCAGCGACCCGTGGGTGCTGGCCGGCATCAAGGTCCAGGCCGAGGTCGTGGACCACCACAAGGGCCAGAAGATCGACATTCTGCGCTACAAGAACAAGACCGGCTACCGCCGTCGTCAGGGCCACCGCCAGCAGTACACGGCGATCAAGGTCACTGAGATCCCCGCGGCTGCGAAGTAAGGGACTGAGAACAGATGGCACACAAGAAGGGCGCATCGTCCACTCGGAACGGTCGCGACTCCAATGCCCAGCGGCTCGGCGTGAAGCGCTTCGGCGGTCAGGCCGTCAACGCGGGTGAGATCCTGGTCCGCCAGCGCGGCACCCACTTCCACCCGGGTGCGGGCGTCGGCCGTGGCGGCGACGACACGCTGTTCGCCCTGCAGGCCGGTGCGGTGCAGTTCGGCACCCACCGTGGCCGCAAGGTCGTGAACATCGTTCCGGTCGCCTGACCGGAAACCTTCGCGAGGCGGACCTCACTTCCCCCCAGGGGAAGCGGGTCCGCCTTTCGCGTGTTGACCCAAGAGACATTCCGGCAGTGAGCAGTAACTGGAGGCACATCCCATGACCACCTTCGTGGACCGCGTCGAACTGCATGTCGCCGCGGGTAACGGAGGCCACGGCTGTGCCTCCGTCCACCGTGAGAAGTTCAAGCCGCTCGGGGGCCCGGACGGCGGCAACGGCGGCCGCGGCGGCGACGTGATCCTCACCGTCGACCAGTCGGTGACCACGCTCCTCGAGTACCACCACTCCCCGCACCGCAAGGCCACCAACGGCAAGCCCGGCGAGGGCGGCAACCGCTCCGGCAAGGACGGCCAGGACCTGGTCCTGCCCGTACCCGACGGCACCGTGGTCCTCGACAAGGCGGGCAACGTCCTCGCCGACCTGGTGGGCCAGGGCACCTCCTACGTCGCCGCGCAGGGCGGCCGGGGCGGCCTCGGCAACGCGGCGCTGGCCTCCGCGCGGCGCAAGGCGCCCGGCTTCGCGCTGCTCGGCGTGCCCGGCGACCTCCAGGACATCCAGCTGGAGCTGAAGACCGTCGCCGACGTGGCGCTGGTCGGCTACCCGAGCGCCGGCAAGTCCTCGCTGATCTCCGTACTGAGCGCGGCCAAGCCGAAGATCGCCGACTACCCCTTCACGACGCTGGTCCCGAACCTGGGCGTGGTGACGGCCGGCGAGACCGTGTACACCGTCGCGGACGTCCCCGGACTCATCCCCGGCGCCAGCCAGGGCAAGGGCCTCGGCCTGGAGTTCCTGCGGCACGTGGAGCGGTGCAGCGTGCTGGTGCACGTCCTGGACACGGCGACGCTGGAGTCCGAGCGCGACCCGGTCACCGACCTGGACATCATCGAGGCGGAGCTGCGGGAGTACGGCGGGCTGGACAACCGGCCCCGGATCGTCGTCCTCAACAAGATCGACGTGCCCGACGGCAAGGACCTCGCCGAGATGGTCCGGCCCGACCTGGAGGCGCGCGGCTACCAGGTCTTCGAGGTGTCGGCGGTGGCCCACACGGGGCTGAAGGAGCTGTCCTTCGCGCTGGCCGAGCTGGTGGGCAACGCGCGTGCGGCCCGGCCCAAGGACGAGGCCACGCGGATCGTCATCCGGCCCAAGGCCGTGGACGACGCGGGCTTCACCGTCACCCGCGAGGAGGACGGTCTGTTCCGGGTGCGCGGCGAGAAGCCCGAACGCTGGGTGCGCCAGACCGACTTCAACAACGACGAGGCCGTCGGCTACCTCGCCGACCGGCTCAACCGCCTCGGAGTGGAGGAGCGGTTGATGAAGGCGGGCGCCCGCAACGGTGACGGCGTCGCCATCGGCCCCGAGGACAACGCGGTCGTCTTCGACTGGGAGCCGTCGGTGACGGCCGGCGCCGAGATGCTCGGCCGCCGCGGCGAGGACCACCGCTTCGAGGCGCCCCGCCCGGCCGCCCAGCGACGCCGGGACCGTGAGGCCGAACGCGACGAGGCGGAGCGGGAGTTCGACGGCTTCGAGCCGTTCTAGCGGCGGGGCCGGGCGGCGGTGGTCAGAAACCTTCGCCCAGCTGCGCGTACAGCCGTACCCCGAGGGCATGGTCCGCCGTTTCCCACGGGCTGGTGCCGGGGCGGGCGACCAGGGCGCGCACTCCCTTGTCCGCCCAGGCGCACACGGTGACGTCCTGGTCCCTGACGACGAGTACCTGGCATGTGAAGAGCACGGGGGTCTTCCGGTCGCTTGCGTCCCTCAGGAGGATCAGCCGCGGCTCGCCCGTCACCTTCACGCCGGGCGCCCCGGCGGCCGTGCGCAGCATGTGGTCGCGGGCCCGCCGGGGGTCCTCGATCCGGCCGTAGGCGCCGTGTGCGGCGATCCAGCCGGTGGTGGGGTAGTCCTCGGGCGGCACCGGCTCGTAGTAGCCGGACACCTCGGTCACCTCCTCGTTGCCCGGGTCGGGTGCCGTGGCGATGGGCGGGATCCTTTCCGGCCGCTCACGGGTGGCCAGCCAGAAGTTGTCCTGCATGTTGCGGGAGAGGTCCAGAGCGGGCCGCGCGGACGGGTACCGCGTGTAGGTCTTGGCGCCGACCAGCGGTCCCCGCGTGATGCTCCAGACCCCCGGAGCGGCGCACAGCAGGGCCAGCACGGTGCACGCCACCCACACCGCCCGGTGCGACCGGGTGCGGGCCAGGAGCAGCGCGAGCAGGGCGAGGGCGCCGGCCACGCCGAGCAGCACGGCACCGGTGGCCTCCCGGCGTTCCCGGCTCGCCGGGGTCTCGCCCTCCTCGTGGGGCACGGGAGCCGTGACGGCGAAACCGGCCCGGTCGTTCTCCCAGCGGTCGCTGCCGTCCCGTTCCGCTTCCGGGAAGAGCGACACCATGCCCAGGTGGGCGATGAACGCCTTGTCGACGCGGAACGTCAACGGAACCACCCTGTCGCACCTGATGTGCAGCCGGCTGTCCGTATTCTGATCCACCTTGCGGCAGCTCGGCTGCTCGTCCAGCCGGACCGGTGAGGTGTTCCAGGGCAGTGCGTACTCGATCGCCCTGCCCGGTCCGACGGGAGCGCCCTTCGGCACGGGAGAGCGTGAACCGTCCGACCGGACGGTGAAGACTTCGGGCCGCAGGGTGAGGGTCCCGCCCACATCGGTGGTGAGGTAACCCTCGCCCTGCAGCGTGACCCCGTGGTCGGGCTCGTCGGAAGGGGGCAGGGCCGTCGCGGGGCCCGCGACGGCCAGCGCGGCGCAGAACAACGCCGCGACGACGCCCGGAGCCGTGCGATGAGCCCGCATTCCCGTCCTTCCGTCGGCATCAGGGGTACGCGGGTCAGACCTGCGGCCGGTTCGGCTGGTTGTACGGGACGGAGAAGGGGCCCGCGCGCATCCGTGAGGATGCGGGCGGGCCCCTTCGGTGTGTCCCGAGCCGAGGTCCGTGTCAGGTCGCCGGTTCGGTCTCCCGGTGCCGGTCGGCGGACGGGACGTCCTCCGGCTCGCCCACCGGGTCGGACCCCTCGGCCCGGACGGCGTCGCGTTGCCGCTTGGCGTGCCGCAGCCGCTCACCGATCAGCGGCAGGGTCAGGATGCCCAGGAACATCGGCGCGAACATGTACCGCGCCAGGGGGGCGGGGTTCGCCGCCACCACCGTCAGCTGGAGCGCCAGCGGGACCGCCATCAGACCCAGCGGTGCCCAGGACCGGTGCCGGCGCGCGAAGACCAGCAGCACCGCGTACGCCGCGTAGCACCAGATCGCGCCGCGGAACAGCAGCCACTCCAGCTGCGGGACCTTGCTGGCCTTCCACGTGAAGAAGGCGATGTCGTGCAGCTGGTCGTTGACCGGGCGGATCTGCAGGACGGAACGGTACGGGCTGTCCCGCATCTCGGGGTTCCAGTCCGCCCAGCCGAAGAGGTTCTTCGGCACCGACGGCCAGCTGACCAGGGTGTTGCCCGCCTTGTCCGCCGGACCCGGGAACGGCGACCAGGCGATGTGCGAGCGGCACAGCCGCGCCGCGATCATCTGGTCGGGCGACCGCTTCAGGACCCGCATCCACAGGTCGAGCAGTTCGGTGTTGTGCTTCGCGGCCGCCGGGCGGTCCATCGGGGGCCGCATCGCCCAGTCGGCGTTGTAGCAGTTGGCGGCCCGGCCGCTCCAGTGCGACAGCGGCGCCACCTTCGCCATCAGCTCCGTGTCGGCCTTGGTGAAGGTCTGCGGGTACTTGCCGTAGACCACCGCGATGTCCGCGTAGTTCATCGCGTACACCTGGTCCTTCGTCGGGGTGGTCACCCCCAGCGCCGGATAGACCGCCACGTTCATCAGGCCCGAGATCAGCGTGGGGACCACCGTGGCGACGAGTACCGCCCGGCGCATCCGCGGCAGCACGATCAGCATGACCGGCACGGCGAGGACCGCGACGAGCAGGCCGTTGTTGCGGAACAGGCCCATGGACAGGAACCCGAGGAACAGGACCGCGATCTCGTTCCGGAATTCCTTGTCGTGGACGTCCTGCATCCCCCGCATCCGGCGCGCCACCAGCCGCCCGGCCGCACCGAACACCAGGACCGCGCCGATGACGAACGGCACGTCCTTCCAGACGAAGATGACGAACGAGCCGATCGACGGCACGGCCGCGCAGGCGATCGCGGCGGCCGCGCTCCACTTGCCCGGCACGCCGAACTTGCGCAGCGTCACCGTCACGTAGGCCAGCGTCGCCGCCATGGCGACACTCTGCGCGAACGTCAGGACCGCCAGGTCGCCCGTGGCCTTGAGCGAGAGCCACACGAGCGCGTCGTAGGCCACCGAGTGGTTGGACATCCAGTGGTCGGTGGTGACGTGCCACACGTACGAGACGGAGTCGTAGCTCATCCCGCCGGGGTAGAAGGCGGCCCACCAGAACAGGAAGATCAGCTGGGTGCCGGCGTAGACGGCCAGCGGCAGCCGACGCTGCGCCGGGATGCGCTCCAGGCGCTCCTTCAGGCGGGCTCCGCCAAGGGAGGTTCTTCGGACTTTCAACGCTGCTCCGCGGGCTCGGAAGAGGGACGGTCGGGGTGTGCAAGCTCCAGCATCCTGCTGATCACCCGCTGGGCGGCGTGTCCGTCGTCGAGGTCGCAGAAGACGTCCTTGAACGCACGGTAGGCCTCCGTGTAGGCGGCGCTGATCCGCTCCGTGTCGGCGAGGGCCTCGATGAGCTCGTCCGAACTCTGCAGCAGCGGTCCTGGTGCTTGCTTTTCGAAGTCGAAGTAGAAGCCGCGCAGCTGGTCGCGGTAGTACTCCAGGTCGTACGTGAAGAACAGCATCGGGCGGCCCGTGTTCGCGAAGTCGAACATGAGCGACGAGTAGTCCGTGACCAGCACGTCCGTGATCAGGAACAGGTCGGCGATGTCCGGGTAGCTGGACACGTCGAAGACGAATCCGTCCCCGGCGCCGGGGACCGCGTCGACGATGTTGGAGTGCTTGCGGACGAGGACGACGTGGTCGTCGCCGAGGCGTTCAGCCGCCTTGCGCATGTCGATCCGCAGATCGAACTTGTAGTTGCCCGCCCGGTAGAACTGGTCGTCCCGCCAGGTCGGCGCGTACAGCACGACCTTCTTGCCCTCCGGCAGGCCGATGCGCTCGCGTACGGCCCGTGCCGTCTCGTCCGTCTTCTCGGAGAGCAGCACGTCGTTGCGGGGGTAGCCGGACTCCAGGATCTCGCCCTCGTACTGGAAGGCGCGTCTCATGATCGGCGTGGAGAACCGGTTCGGGGAGACGAGGAAACTCCAGTTCGGGGTCTCCTCCGCGACCTTCGACAGGTACTTGCGGTCGGCGAACTGGACGCTGCCGATGTCGTGGCCGATCCGCTTGAGCGGGGTGCCGTGCCAGGTCTGCACGATGACCTGGCCCTCGCGGCGCCGGACCCAGTGCGGCAGGTGGGTGTTGGTGACGACGTACCGGCTCCGGCCGAGCGCCTCGTACCACTCGCGGCTCCACCGCCGGACGGTCCTGACCCCCTTGGGGATCTCGGCGCGGCGGTCCTCCACGACCCACACGTGCTCCAGCTCGGCCCCCTGGCGCAGCAGCTCCTCGTAGACGGCGCGCGGCGAGTCCGAGAACTGGCGGCCGGAGAACGAGGCGTACAGGACCGTGTCCCGCAGCGGAGCCGTGCGTGCCTGGGCGTACACACCGGTGCGCATCTCGCGCTGGCGGAACCAGCCGATCTCCTGCGGGCCGAGGTCGGGTGCCGCCTCGACGAGGAGACGGTCGGCGAAACGGTGGGTGAGGGAGTAGTCCCGGCCGCGCACGGTGAAGCGGACGGGCAGGTCGGCGAGCGCCGACGGTACGGCACGGACCGGCACCTCGACGCGGGTCGCGGTGTCGCGGGCGAACAGGTACCAGCGGCCCTGGCGCAGCGGCACCTCGCTGATGCTGTCGGGCACCGGCAGGAACTCGGTCCGGAAGGCGCCGTCGGTGAGGGTGGCGGGGTGGGAGTGCTCCTCGGCGTGCCGGCTGTGCCGCAGCACCACCTCGACCGTTCCGTCCACGGTCGCGGGCAGCACGCCCGCCAGCACGATCCGGCCCTCGGGGGTGACGGACAGCTCGGCGACCACGGGCTGGACGGGCTGGGTGCGCAGCGCCAGGCGGCCCGCGCCGTCATCGGCGACGGCTACGGCCCGTCCGCCCCACACGGCGGCCGGCCGTCCGTCGAACGAGTACTGGCGGCCCAGGTCGCCGCAGCCGGCCTCGACGGCCACGGGGAACCGGTGCCCACCGCCGATCACCAGCTCGGCGGCCCACTTGTCGGTGACCTCGAGGTTGTCGGAGTCGCGGCCGGGGACGTCCAGGTCGGCCAGCGGTACCCGCACGGAGAACTCCTGGCCGGCCCCGCGCTCCACCGGGTACTCGAGCACCGCCTGCGAGGAGCCGTGGGTGAGGCCCAGCGTGAGCGGGGCGGCACCGGCGGCCGCCTCGTGGCCGAGGACCCCGGTCAGCTCCAGGGCGCCGTCCACGGCCCGGTGGCCGGTCAGCTTGGCGCGGACCCGGTCGACCCGCAGGTACAGGTGCTTGTCGGAGACGAACGGGACGACCCGCACGTCCTTCTCCACCCAGAACGCGGCCGGGCTCTCGGCGCTGCCGGTCTCGCCGGCCTTGAGCCGGGTACGGCGGACGAGGCCCTGCTGCGCGGTGGCGACGGTGACCCGCCACACGCCGTCACGCCAGCCGCCGCGGCCCCTGAGCCTGGCCGGATCGAGTTCGAGGGCGAAGCCGGACCAGTCGTAGTTGTGCAGCGACTGGCCGGACGTCTGCGTGGCGCGCGCGGCGCGGGTGCGGCTGGGCCGTACCAGGACGGTGCGCCGGCTGCCGACCTCGCGCAGCATCAGGACGCGCAGGGCCGTGCGCTGGGGCTGCCCGGCGGCCAGGTTGCGGATGTAGGCGTGGCCCTTGACGAGCAGACGGCCGCCGCGCCACGCGATCTCCTCGGCCCGGGCACGGGCCGAGAAGTCGGAGTCCACGCGCAGGATCGAGCGGGGCACCGCCTTCTTCGTGTCGATGACCGGGTAGTCGGCGAAGTGGCGCAGGCCCTGGCGGACCACCGGGACGGCCCGGCCGGTCTCCCGCTCGAAGGCGAGGAGTTCCATGAGCTCGTCGAGGCGGCCCTCACGGATCAGGTGGCACTTCAGGCGCAGCGCGACCGGCAGCCGGGGCATGACCTGGGGGTCGACCCGGCTGAGGAAGTCGGCGGCGCCGCTCATGAACAGGTCGCGGAACTCGTCACCGGCCTCGTCGAGGACGGCCATGAAGAGCGGCAGCTCGTCGGTGATGAAGATCTCGTCGTACCAGCGCTTGTGCGCGGCGTACCGGTCGCCCGGCCGGGAGGCCAGGAAGCGGCTGACGGTGTCGCAGGATGTGATGCGGTCCCGGACGTTGACCGGTTCGGTGCGGCGCTGGGTGATGGACGGTGCGCCGCCGGTGCGCTGGCGCCACAGGTAGATCGGGTCGCCGAGGACGTCGACCGCGGAGGCCAGGAAGTGCGCGGGCAGCGTGACCGGGGCGTCCTCGTAGAGGATGCCGGGGAACTCGAAGGCGTGCTTGTCCCAGAACGACCGGCGGAAGACCTTGTTCCAGGCCGTGCGGTCGTAGACGAGGTCCTTGTCCCGGGTGATGTGGGTCCGCTCGCGGCTGGTGCGCAGTCGCTTCCGGTGCAGCGGGGAGGGCAGGATCTCGCCGGCCTTGAGCAGGTTGACGTTGCCGCTGACGAAGTCCGAGCCGGTCGCCTCCAGACTGGCTACGCACCGCTCGTACGCGTCGGGCAGCACCACGTCGTCGCTGTCGACGAAGGCGAGGAACTCGGTGCCCTCGGTCAGGTGGGCGACCCCGTTGTTCCGGGCCGGTCCCAGGCCCTGGTTCTCCTGCGCGACGACGCGGAACCGGTCGTCCTTCTCGGCCCACCTCTCGGCGATCGCGAGGCTGCCGTCCTTGGACCCGTCGTCCACCACGATGGCCTCCCAGTCGGTGAACGTCTGGTCCGCGATCGACTGCAGACACTCTTCGAGGAAGAGCTCCACGTTGTAGACGGGGACAACCAGTGACAGACGGGGAGGCATGTGGGGTACTGCACCTTTCTCAAGGTTTCGTTCGTGTTCGGCGATGACCGGACTCGCCGGACACGGTAGCTCTAGTCGCGCGCGGGGCGGCGTCCAGGGCGATCCGAGGGGAGGGCCATCGGCGGCACGTTCTCCTGGTTCAGGAAGACCCGGCGTACCACGCGCTCCGCGGCCCGGCCGTCGTCGAACTCGCAGAATCGTCCGCGGAACTCCAGGCGGGCCTTCGCGGAGGTGTCGTCGCACCAGCGCCCCGAGAGGAAGACGTCGAGAAGGTCGTCCTCGGTTGCCACCACGTGGCCGGGAGGTATGTCGTGGATGTCGAAGTAGGTGCCGCGGGTGGCCCGGTAGATCTCCCAGTCGTTGGCGAGGACCACGATCGGCCGGTCCAGGAGCGCGTAGTCGAACATCAGTGACGAGTAGTCGGTCAGCAGGCAGTCCGCGGCGAGGTACAGCTCCTCGACCGAGGGGTGCCCGCTCACGTCGATGATCCCGGAGCCCTCCGCGGCGCCGGGGCCCGAGCCCAGGTTGAAGTAGTGGGACCGCGACAGCACGGTGAAGTCGTCGCCGAGCCGGTGGGCGAAGTGCTCCAGGTCGAGCATCGGCTGCGGCTTGGCGTGGTAGTCCCGGTGGGTCGGCGCGTACAGGACGACCTTGGCGTCGGGAGCGATGCCGAGCGCCTCGCGGGCCCGGACCCTGTCCTCGTCGGTGGCGTTCACCAGGACGTCGTTGCGCGGGTAGCCGTAGTCGAGGGAGGTGTACTCGGCCGGGTAGGCCCGCTGCCAGACGGCGGTGCTGAAGCTGTTGGAGGAGACGCTGTAGTCCCACCGGTCGACCCGCTGCATCAGCGTCCGCATGTTCAGCTGGCCCTGGGCCATCGGGAACTCGGCCTGGTCGACGCCCATCCGCTTGAGCGGTGTGCCGTGGTGGGTCTGGAGGAAGACCTGCCCGGGCCGCTTGACCACGCGGGTCGGGAAGTTGACGTTGTTGACGAAGTACTTGGCGCGCGCCATCGTCCGCCAGAAGCCCCATGAGCCCGGGCGGACGACCGTGGTGCCGGGCGGAGGGGTGTTGCGCGAGCCCGGCTTGAGCACCCAGACCGTCTTGGTCTGCGGGGAGAGTTCGAGCAGCTTCCTGTGCACCGCGGCCGGGTTGCAGGAGTAGTCGGCGTTCCAGTACGCGGCGAAGACGGCGAGGTCGTCCTTCACCGGCAGCAGGCGGTGGGCCCGGTAGTAGTTCGCCAGGACCCTGCCGCGCAGTGCCTTCTTCGCCCTGCGGGAGAACTGGCGGCCCCGGCGGACGGAGCGGTACGCGCCGCGGGCGGCGGAGTACAGCGGTGCCGGCAGCCGGTCGGCGGAGCGGCGCGCGGCCGGCTTGGCGGCCTGGGGTTCCCGGTAGTCGTCCGGACGGTGGGTCCGCTCGGCCGCCAGCCGGCGGGTACGGAACTCGGCGCGGGCGTCCTCGGGCAGCCGGCCGGGGCTGTTCTCGATCACCCGGAGGTGGTTGGTCATGCGCTCGAAGAGCGCGCCCCGCCAGCGTTCGAGCTCGGGGTGCTCGGACAGGAACGCGAAGACCAGGTCGTACTGGTCGAAGACGTCGAAGTGCTTGCGGCTGGTGGAGTGCAGGATGCTGCCCTGGCGCCGCTGGCGGTAGTGGATGCAGACCCGGTCGAGGACGGCCATGGTCTCGGCGGCCACCAGGACCGGGTAGGTCCAGGGGGTGTCCTCGTAGTAGCCCGTGGGGTAGACGAAGCCCCAGCGCTCCACGAAGTCGCGGCGGTACGCCTTGTTCCAGGCGACCTGGAGCAGTCCGAGCAGCTCGGGGTTGTCGTCCAGGGAGAAGACGCCGCGCGGGCTCTCGGTGAGTACCGCCCGCTTCGCGTTGGGGCTGATCCGGCCGTGCCAGTGGGTGCGCGAGTAGTCGAAGATCAGCAGCTCGGGGTCGTCGGTCTCCTCCAGGCGGTGGGAGATCGCCTGGAGGGAGCCCGGCAGCATCGTGTCGTCGCTGTCCAGGAAGATCAGGTAGGTGCCCCGGGCACGCGCCATGCCCTCGTTTCTCGCCCGGCCCAGGCCCACGTTCTGTTCGAGCTGCACGTCCACGACGCGCGGGTCCTTGGCCGCGTACTCGGCCATGATCTCGCCGCTGGCGTCCGGAGAGGCGTCGTTGACCGCGATGACCTCGAAGTCCTCGAACGACTGACCCAGTACGGAGTCGAGGCAGTCGCGGAGATACGCCTCGACGCCGTAGGCCGGCACGATGACGCTGAAGCGGGGCACGGGGTTCTGCGTGGGGATCATGAGACTCGGACTTCCGACGGGGGTGGGGCGACGTGCGGAAAGGCGGGGTGCGGGGCGCCTTGTCCTTTCGGTGGGGCGGTTACTCGGATCTTGTCAGGGCGTATCCGAGCAGACGGCGTACGGCCTGCGAGTGCCGGTGGCGCAGCGCCGCGGGAAGCATGGTCAGGGCGTGCAGCCGCATGGACAGGTGCCGCCGGGCGGCTCGGGCGGCCTTCGGCCAGCCGTGCCGGTCCATGTCGTCGGCGACCTCGTTGAAGAATCGCACGGCTTCGCCGAAACGGGCGCCGGTGACGGCCTCCGCCGAGGAGAGGCTGCCGGAGTGGCGGCGGTAGCGGAAGGCCGGCTCGGGGTCGACGACCAGCTTCTCGCCCTGCCGGATCAGCTCGATGATCAGGGCCAGATCCTGGATGACCGAGAGGTCCTCGCGGAAGTTGACCGCCTTGACGGCGTCGGCGCGCCAGCAGATCGACGGGAAGTACAGCCAGTTGCCGCCGAGCAGGTTCGCGGCGAGCGGTTCGCCGGAGAGGACCAGCCTGCGGCCGTTGTCCTTCGGCGCGTACAGCCGCCGCTTGACCTCGTCGCCCAGCGAGGTGGACGGATTGCCGTGCTCGTCGATGACCTCGACGCCCGGCTGGTAGATCGCGGCGCCCGGCTCGGCCTCGACGGCCGCGCGTACCGTCTCGACGTAGGTCGGCATCAGCAGGTCGTCGCTGCCGAGCATGGTGAAGTGCGTGGACTCCACCAGCTCCACGCACTTGCGGAAGTTGCGGGTGATCCCCAGGTTCTGCTCGTTGCGCAGATAGCGGACCCGGCTGTCGCCGAGTGACGCGAACCACTCCGGTACGCCTTCTTCGCTGCCGTCGTCGACGACGGTCAGCCGCCAGTCCTTGTCGGTCTGGTCGAGCACGCTGTTCACGGCGGCCTGCATCAGCCCGGTGTCGCCGTAGTGCGGCAGCATGATGTCGAGGGTCTGCACCGGGGTTACTTGCCCTTCTGCGCGAGGCCGAGCGAGGTGCCGCGGCTGAACGCGAGCAGCAGGATCATGCCGATGCGCCCGAGGTAGAGCGTGGCCTTCCAGGGCGACTGGCTGGGCGTGCCGGTCGTCCGCGGACGCATCGCCACGGGCACCTGCTCGACGCGGAAACCGGCGCGGATCGCGGCGATCGTGGATTCCACGGTGTCGCCCAGGTATTCGGCCGGGTACCAGCGGGCGAACAGCTTGATCAGGTCGCGGTCGCACGCGCGGAAGCCGGAGGTGACGTCAGTGAGCCTGGTGCGCGCCATGCGGGAGAGCCAGAAGGCGAGGACGAGCATCGCCCAGCGGCGCGGACCGCGGGCCTCGTACTCGCCGGTGCCGGCGAACCGGGCTCCCATGACGAGGTCGGCGTCGCCGTCCAGGCGGGCCAGCAGCTCGGGCACGTTGCGCGGGTCGTGCTGTCCGTCGGCGTCCACCTGGATGGCCACGTCGTAGTCGCGGTCGTGGGCGAACTTGTAGCCGGCGCGCATCGCCCCGCCCACACCGAGGTTGTACGGGAGGCTCATCACGGTCGCCCCGGCGGCCCGGGCGACGGCGGTGGTGTCGTCGGTGGAGCCGTCGTCGACGACGAGGACGTCCGCGCCCGGAAGCGTGGAGTGGACCTCCTTGATGACCTCCGCGACGCCGTCCGCCTCGTTCCACGCGGGCATGATGATCAGTACGCGCTTGCCGTCGATCACTTCTGGACCCCCTGGTCGGCGGAGACGGTGGGGGCCTCGTGGTCTGCCAGCCGGCCCCGGAGCTCCTGGACGTCGATACGGAGCAGCGCCACCTCTTCGGAGAGCGTGCGGCCCTCCTCTTCCAGGTGGCCGACCTCCCAGCTCAACTGGAGGCAGACGACGAAGAGGAACGCCACGCTCAGGAACAGGATGAGGCTGACGCCCGAGGCGACGCCGACGAGCCTGGCCACCGAGTCCAGGACGGTCGGGAAGAAACCGAGCGGGATGATCACCAGGCCGGTGAGCACCCACAGGAACGCGTACTTCTCTTTCAGTTTGCGGCGGCGCAGCATCTCGACGATGCAGGCGACGAGAAAGACTCCGGTGACCGAAGTCAGCATCCACAACTTCACGCCGCGCTCCGGGGTATCGGACGACTCATGGAAAGGGCCTGTCTACTCTTCCAGGGGTGTACCAGGGGTGTACCAGGGGTGTATCAGGGCTGTACCAGGGGGGCGGACGGCCGCTGAGGGCCGCCGAACTGCATTCCACCGTCCGTCGTCATGCTCACTGAGAGTGACAGGAAGGGTGATCATCCTATGAACGCACAGGGCGGTAGCTTACATGAGAGCGAAGAACGAGTGTCATAAAGGTGGCCACCGCGAGCGAGCCCGCGGCGTAGGCCAGTTCGACCCGGGTACGCAGCTCCAGCGGACTGAGGGTGACCGCCACCAGGACCACCGTTCCCACGACCCACGCCATGAGCTGCATCCGGGCACCGCCGCTCGTGAGCAGCGCCTGCCCCAGCACCATGGCCAGCATGTACAGGACCGTGCCGAGCGACAGCCAGGCGAAGTCGGCCGCCCCGAGCACGTCCGGCGCCCCGAACACCGTCGGCAGCAGGGCCGGCCCGAGGGCCACCGCGCCGATGCCGCCGGCCACGCCGAGCCCGGCCGTGACGGACGCCGCCCGCACCAGCAGTCGCCGGTAACCCTGGGTGTCTCCCTCGGCCGCCGCCGCCGACAGGCCCGCGAGCAGCGACACCTGGAAAGCACCGAAGACGAAGAGCGGCACGCGGGCCAGGACCAGCGCGGACAGCAGCGCCGCCACCAGGGCGTCGTCGTCCGTCGCGATCACCTTCGTACTGATCACCGCGATGTTGACCAGCAGCTGGGCCAGCAGTGTCGAGCCGACGAGCAGCCCCAGGTGCTCGATCAGCTCACGCCACTGGGCCTGCGACCCGGCCCGCGCTCCCCGGAAGACCGGCCTGATCGTCGCGAGCACGGCCAGCAGCGGCGCCACCGTCAGCACCGCCGCGAAGGCGAACACCGACTCCACACCGGCCACCGCGAGCCCCGCCGACAGCACGATGCGCAGCCCGCCGTCCAGGCCGAGCTGCATGCCGTACGCCTCGAAACGGCCGAGCCCGGCGAGGACGCCCCGCGTCACGTACGCCACGGCCAGCGCCGTGAAGGCGCCGCCGAGCGCGAGCACCAGGCTCGTGTCCCCGTGGAAGAACAGGTCGGCGAGCTGCTGGGCGAACAGCGCGAGCGGCACCAGGACCACGGCGAGCAGCCCGAGGGAGAGCGCCGCGCCGCGCCGCAGCACCGGCAGGACCCCGTCGCCACGCACCACGCGGCCGGCCACGATCCGGGTGATCTCCTGCTCGACCGGGAAGAACAGCCCGAGGCCGATGGAGAAGACCACGGTCCACAGCACCGAGAAACTCGCCATGTCGTCCACGGCGAGCGTGTGGCCCGCCGCCGCGAGGTGGACGTAGCTGGCGACGCCGAGCACCGCCGTTCCGGCGCCGACGAAGGCCGTGCCCCGCGGCAGCGCCGTGGAGATGCGGTCGAGGAGGCTCACGCGCTCGTCCGCCCCTCCGGGATCATCGTCCCCAGGGCCGCGGAGAGCTGATCACGCCAGTGCGGCTGCACCGCCACGCCCGCCTCGGCCCACCGGTCGTGCGCGAGCACGCTGTACGCGGGCCGGGCGGCCGGCCGTACGAACTTCTCCGAGGTCGTCGGACGCACCCGTTCCGGGTCGAGACCGGCCAGCTCGAACGTGGCCCGTGCCAGGTCGAACCAGGTGCCCGAGCCGGACGCGGTGCCGTGGTAGACGCCTGCCCGGGCGCGCCCCGCGAGGGCCGCCTCGCCCAGCTCCACGATCTGGTGGGCGAGCGCGACGGTCCAGGTGGGCTGGCCGAGCTGGTCGTCGACCACGTCCACGGTCTCGCGCCGGGCGGCGAGGTCCAGCATGGTCGAGACGAAGTTGCGCCCGTGCGCGCCGTACAGCCACGCCGTGCGCACCACGTAGCCGAGCTCGGGCAGCAGCTCCGTCACCGCCCGTTCACCGGCGAGCTTGCCGCGCCCGTAGGCGTTGACCGGCGAGGTCGGGGCGTCGTGCGGGTAAGGCTCGGTGCCGTCACCGGGGAAGACGTAGTCGGTGGACACCTGGACCAGTACGGCGCCCTCGGCGGCACAGGCCTCGGCGAGCACCCGTGGACCCTCGCCGTTGACCCGGGTGGCCGCGGTTTCGTCGGCCTCGGCGCCGTCCACGTCGGTCCAGGCGGCGGCGTTCACCACGACGCCGTGGCCCGCCACCGCGGCGCGGACCGCGGCGGGGTCGGTGACGTCCAGGTCCTTGCGGGCCGTCGCGGTGACCGACCGCGTCCCGTCCTGGGTGAGCACCTCGGTGAGGTCACGGCCGAGCATGCCGCCCGCGCCGGTTATCAGCCAACGGGTCATGCCGGAAGCGCCGCCTTCGTCTTGAGCGGCTCCCACCAGGCGCGGTTGTCGCGGTACCACTGGACGGTGTCGGCCAGGCCCTGCTCGAAGGTGACGAGCGGTGTGTAGCCGAGCTCCTCCTGGATCTTGGCGATCGACAGGGAGTAGCGCAGGTCGTGGCCCTTGCGGTCGGCGACGTGCTCGACCATGTCCCAGCCCGCTCCGCAGGCGTCCAGGAGCAGACCGGTGAGCTCCTTGTTGGTGACCTCGGTGCCGCCGCCGATGTGGTAGACCTCTCCGGCCCGGCCGCCGCGCAGCGCCATCTCGATGCCCCGGCAGTGGTCGGAGACGTGCAGCCAGTCGCGCACGTTCAGGCCCTCGCCGTACAGCGGCACCTTCCTGCCGTCCAGCAGGTTCGTGGTGAACAGCGGGATCATCTTCTCGGGGAAGTGGTACGGCCCGTAGTTGTTGGAGCAGCGGGTGACCACGACGTCCATGCCGTGCGTGCGGTGGTACGACAGCGCCAGCAGGTCCGAGCCGGCCTTCGAGGCCGAGTACGGGGAGTTCGGCGCCAGCGGCCAGTCCTCGGTCCACGACCCCTCGGCGATCGAGCCGTACACCTCGTCCGTGGACACGTGCACGAACCGGCCCACACCGTGGCGCTTCGCGGCGTCCAGCAGGACCTGGGTGCCCAGGACGTTCGTGGTGACGAACGGCGAGGAGTCCGTGATCGACCGGTCCACGTGCGACTCCGCGGCGAAGTGCACCACCGCGTCCTGGCCGCGCATCACGTCGTCGACCGTGCCGTAGTCGCGGATGTCACCGCGGACGAACGCGTAACCGGCCAGGCCGGCCACCGGCGCGAGGTTCTCCTCGTTGCCGGAATAGGTCAGGTTGTCCAGGACGGTGACCTGGGCGCCCTCGCCCGCAGGCAGCTGTCCGAGCAGCAGCGCCCGCACGAACTGTGAACCGATGAACCCGGCGCCGCCGGTGACGAGAATCTTCATAAGAGCCAGCATTCTAGGGGCACGCCGACCGACACCGTTCAGTGGTCGTTCAAGGGTGGTTCAGTGGCCGTTCTCACCCCCGGCACCCGAGGAGCGGCTCCCCGGCTGACGTAGTCTGCCTTCCCATGCGTGGAATAGTGCTCGCCGGTGGTACCGGCTCCCGGCTGTGGCCGATCACCCGTGCCGTGTCGAAACAGCTCATGCCGGTCTTCGACAAGCCGATGATCTATTACCCCCTGTCCACCCTGATCATGGCGGGCGTGCGGGACATCCTGGTCATCACGGGCCCCGACGAGCGCGCGCAGTTCGAGCGGCTGCTGGGGGACGGGAGCGACCTCGGACTGGACATCCGGTTCGCCACCCAGGAGAACCCCAACGGAATCGCCGAGGCGTTCGTCATCGGTGAGGACTTCATCGGCGACGAGCCGGTCGCGCTGATCCTCGGCGACAACATCTTCCACGGTGTCGGCCTCGGCCGGCAGCTCGCCAAGTACAGCGAGCCCGACGGCGGCGTCGTCTTCGCGCACGCCGTCTCCGACCCGTCCGCGTACGGCGTCGTCGACTTCGACGAGCAGGGCCGCGCCCGCTCCATCGAGGAGAAGCCGGAGCACCCCAAGTCCCGCTACGCGGTGCCGGGCCTGTACTTCTACGACAGCCGGGTCGTCGAGATCGCCAAGGAGCTCAAGCCCAGCGCCCGCGGCGAGCTGGAGATCACCGACGTCAACAAGTACTACCTGGACCGGGGCGAACTCCAGGTCTCGGTCCTCGACCGCGGCACCGTCTGGCTCGACACCGGAACCTTCCAGTCGCTCGTCCAGGCGTCCGAGTACGTGCGTGTCGTCGAAGAGCGCCAGGGCATGAAGATCGGCTGCATCGAGGAGGCCGCCTGGCGTGCCGGACACATCGACGACGCGCGACTGCGCGCCCTCGCCGAGCCGCTGACCAAGAGCGGCTACGGCGACTACCTTCTCAACCTGCTCACCCACGAGGCCTGAGGGCGGACGGACCGTGTCGATGAAGATCAATCCCCTGGGCATCGAAGGCGCGTGGGAGTTCGTCCCCCGGCAGCACGGTGACGCCCGCGGTCTCTTCCTGGAGTGGTACAAGGCCGAGCACATGGCCGAGGCCGTCGGCCACCCGCTCGACCTGAAGCAGGCCAACCTCTCCGTCTCCGCGGCCGGTGTCGTGCGCGGCATCCACTTCGCCGACGTGCCGCCCGGCCAGGCCAAGTACGTCACCTGCGTACGCGGTGCCGTACTCGACGTGATCGTCGACGTCCGGGTCGGCTCGCCGACCTTCGGGCAGTGGGAGGCCGTCCGCCTCGACGACCGGGAACGCAAGGCCGTCTACCTCTCCGAGGGGCTCGGCCACGGCTTCTGCGCGCTGACCGACGACGCGACCGTCACGTACCTCTGCTCCGAGGGCTACGCCCCCGAACGCGAGCGGACCGTCCACCCGCTCGACGCGGAGATCGGCATCGAGTGGCCGGTGACCGGCCCGCCCGAGCTGTCCGCCAAGGACGCCCAGGGCCCGACACTGGCCCAGGCCCGGGACGCGGGAATCCTGCCGCTGTACGAGGAGTGCCTGGCGTTCCGCCGCACGCTCGCGGAGCGCGGCTGACGCACCGCCTGCGGCGCCCCGGCCCCGGCGTCACCCTGACCGGCCGCGCCCACGGGGAGCGGGCCGGCCGGCCCGCGACGGCCTGGACGACATGAACGAACCCGCCCGGCGGGGCCGGCGCCACCGGCACGGCCGACCCGGCCGGCGGGGTGCGGGTGGTGGGGCACGGGTGGCGCGGTGCGGGGCGCCGACGCCCGGGCTCCGGTTCCGTGACTCGTACGGGACGCCTCCCGGGCGCCGGTTCCGTGACCGGTACGGGACGCCTCCCCGGCGCCGGTGCCGCGACCGGTGCGGCCGGGAGTCTGCCGAAGCAGCGACGGGGCGGATGTCTCCGGGGTGCCACCGCCGGTGCCGGGAATCCCCGGCACCGGCGGTGGCACCCTCGACGCCCGTCGCGCGACCGGCCCCGCTGGGCGGCCGGCCCCCACCCCCCCTCTAGTCCCGTCCCGACCGCTCCGGAGTGACGGTGGCCGGCGCGGGCGCGGTCTCCGCCTGCCGCGGTCCCGGGAGGGGGAGGTCGGCGGCGAGCCGCCGTGCCATCCGCGCCCGGTGCTCCCCGGCCGCCGCACACAGGTCCCGTACGGCGCCGGCGAAGCGCTCCTGGGACGGCGGGTCGGCCGGGCCGAGCAGGCGCAGGGCCAACGCGGCGCGTTCCCCAGCCAGTTCGTCCCGGTCCGGATGCCGGACCGTGTCCAGCAGTTCCGGCACCCCGGCCGCGTCCGGCGTCAGCACGGTCGCCGCCGCCACCGTCGGGAACGACTTGCGGAACCCGTCCTCCGCGAGCCCGCTGGTGTTGGCCACCGCGTACGGCTTGCCGCTCGCCAGGAAGTCGCTGATGACGCTCGACACGTCGCTGATCAGCAGGTCGGCCCGGTTGAAGCAGGCGTAGAGCGGTGGCCGGGCATCCGTGACGACCTGGTGCTCCCACTCGGGCAGCGAGGCCCAGTACGCCTCCTCCCAGGCGGCCGTCGCCCGCGTCACCGCCCCGGCCCGCCCGGGCTCCGGCGCCGCCCCGCGCAGCATCCGCTCCACCTGGTCGGCGGCGGAGCGGAAGCCGGCCGCGGTGAGCCGGTCCAGCTCCGCCGTCCGCCGGGCCAGCTCGGCGGAGGCCGACGCCCCGGGCCGGGGCCCGCTCCGCTCACGGTTCGCCGCCCGCACCAGTTCCCGGACGCGCAGATCGGCGGCCCCGGCCCGCGGATCCACCGATCCCGTCAGCGGATGCGGCTTGTACAGCAGCCGCACGCCGGGGTCCGCGAGCAGTGCGCGTACGAGGTTCTCGCCGGCCTCGACCACCGACGTGTTCCCCGGGTTGCCGTCCCAGCCCTCCCAGGTCGGTGCGTACAGGACGGTAGTGAACGCCCCGGGAGCGGGCGGCCCCGAGTACGGCCGTACGGCGTCCAGCTGCGGGCGGCCGATCTCCACCACGTCCTTGTCCTCGACGCCGACCTCCGCCTGCGCGTACCGCTCGCGCGCCGCCGGACCGGCCACCCACACCTCGTCGTACGCCTTCGCGTACGGGTTGCAGGAGGACAGCTTGTCGCTCTCCCCGTGGTTGACGAAGGCGTGCTTGATCGTGGGGATGCGCAGGACCTGCGAGGTCTTCCCCGAGTTCGACGGGTGGAGGAGGACGCGGAGCGTGGAGTGCTCCAGACACATCAGCGTGGACACCTTCGGCAGGCACACGACCGGGATGTCGGTCGCCGCGATCCGCTGCACCATGAACCGCTCCCGCAGCACGATCAGTGGCCGCTCGTCCAGCCGTGCGAGGGGCTCCAGCCACATGTTGGCCTGGTATGCCGAGGACGCCCCGCCCGAGAAGTACAGGCCGACGGTCGGCCGGTACTCCGCCAGCCACGCCGCGAACCAGTCGAGCACCTCCTGCTCGCCCGCCGGCCGGCGCCCCGGCAGCAACCGGGTGAGCAGCGCTCCCAGCCCCGCCAGCGCCACCGTCAGGGACACCGCGAGGCCGGCCGCGCCGTACACCGGCGCGTCGGTGGCCGCCGTGACCAGCAGCCCGGCCGTCGCCGGCAGCCCGAAAGCGGCCAGCCGGGGCCCGGGGCGGCGCAGCAGAAGAGGGGGCGCCGGGGTCAGGCGCAGCGCCGAGGTGTCGATGTTGCGGGTCACCACGGGCAGCGTCCGGGTCCGCCGGACCAGCACGGACACCGCCTGGATCGCCCAGTGCAGCCCGTAGAAGGCGAGCAGCCCGGCGACGAGCGGGGCGTACACGGTCTCCCGGTGCTGCTCGCCGAGCCGCAGCAGACCCACCACGAGCAGCAGGTCCCGCAGCACGTGCCGCACCGTGACGTCGGCGTGCGACTTCGCGAACAGGGACACCATGCCCCGCTGCCAGCGGTACAGCACTCCCTCGGCGGCCAGCGAACCGGCGGTGGCGGCCAGCAGCAGCGGTACGTGCGGCAGCAGCGCGCCGACGGCCTGCGCGGCGAAGGCGGCCGCCAGCACGCCGAGGACGAGCAGCTTCACGGCGGTCTGCCGGCGGGGGAGACCGACGCGGGGGAGACCGCGGCGGGAACGGCCGCGGAGGGAAGGGCTGCGGAGGGAAGGACTGCCGCGGGAAGGGCGGCGGGGCAGGGGTAGGGGCACTGCGGTCGCTCCAGGCTTGTCGCGCATCGGACATCCGGGTTAACGCCGGTCGACCTCCCGACGACACGCGCGTGTTGACCGCACACGTGACGCGGTGGCCGCCGCGGCCCTGTCCGCAGCCTGGACCGCGGCGCGGGGCACGACCCCCGTCACGTAGATTGCGGGGCGAGCGCAGGGACCGGCGCGCGTCGACGGGAGAGGTGGACGGCAACCGTGGCAGGGGCAAGGCACGCCGTGGGCGAGGCCCGCAGGATCGTCGTCAAGGTCGGCTCCTCCTCGCTGACCACCGCGGCCGGCGGCCTGGACGCCGACCGGGTCGACGCGCTCGTCGACGTCCTGGCCAAGGTGCGGGGGACGGACAAGGAGATCGTCCTCGTCTCCTCCGGTGCCATCGCCGCCGGCCTCGCCCCGCTGGGCCTGCGCCGCCGCCCGAGCGACCTGGCCCGTCAGCAGGCGGCCGCCAGCGTCGGCCAGGGCCTGCTGGTCGCCCGCTACACCGCCTCCTTCGCCCGCTACAGCGTCCGCGTCGGCCAGGTGCTGCTGACCAGCGACGACATGAGCCGCCGCGCCCACCACCGCAACGCCTCCCGCACCCTCGACAAGCTGCTGGCGATGGGCGCCTTCCCGGTCGTCAACGAGAACGACACCGTCGCCACCGACGAGATCCGCTTCGGCGACAACGACCGGCTCGCCGCCCTCGTCGCCCACCTGGTCCGCGCCGACCTGCTGGTGCTGCTGTCCGACGTGGACGGCGTGTACGACGGCGACCCGAGCCGGCCGGGCACCTCGCGGATCGCCGAGGTGCGCGACATGGCCGACCTGGCGGACATCGAGATCGGCAGCGCCGGCAAGGCCGGCGTCGGCACCGGCGGCATGGTCACCAAGGTCGAGGCGGCCCGGATCGCCGCCGCCGCCGGCATCCCCGTGGTGCTGACCAGCGCCGTCCACGCGGCCGACGCCCTGGCTGGCGGCGACACCGGTACCTACTTCCACGCCACCGGCAGGCGCAGCGCCGACCGGCTGCTGTGGCTCCAGCACGCCTCCACCCCGCAGGGGGCGCTCGTCCTGGACGACGGGGCGGTGCGGGCGGTCGTGGAGGGCCGCAAGTCCCTGCTGCCGGCCGGGATCGCCGGGGTGGAGGGCGAGTTCGCCGCGGGCGAGCCCGTGGAGCTGCGGGACGGTGCGGGGCGCGCGGTGGCCCGGGGGCTCGTCAGTTTCGACGCCAAGGAGATCCCCCGGCTGCTCGGCCGCTCCACCCGGGAACTGGCGCGCGAACTCGGGCCGGCGTACGAACGCGAGGTCGTACACAGGGACGACCTGGTGATCCTGCACCCGTAATGGGTCGAAACGTCCCCGAATCGGTGGTGGACGTTCCGCAAAACCGCCCCGCGATCCTGCGCGGCCTGCTCAACTTTCCTCAGGGACCAGCCCGGCCGACCACCGGGCCGAGCCGTGTGCGTGAAGGAGGCCGTCGTGAGCGGAGTGCGCCCTGGAACGGCGGCGTCCCGCGGTGGTACGGGCTCCCGCGGCGCCACCGGCGCCCGTGGCGGCACGGGCGCCCGGCCCGGCGGCGCGACCCGCACCGGGTCCTCCCGCCCCGCCGGTGAGGAACGCGCCCTGACCAGCGTCGCGGCCGGCGACCGGTTCCGGGGGGAGGAGTCCGGGCACACCCCGCGCCTGTGGCACGTCACCCTCAGCGTCTCCGGTGCCCGGGCCCCGCTCACCGAGGTACGGCGCGCCCTGGAGCAGCTCGCGCACGACCACCCCTTCCTGCTGACCAGCCGGTACGCCGACGACCACGCGGAGATCCGGTACTGGGAGGAGGCCCGCGACCTGCACGACGCCGCCGCCGTCGCCCTGCGCCTGTGGGGCGAGCACCGGCAGACCGCGGGACTGCCGCCCTGGGAGATCGTCGGCCTGGAGGTCATCGACCGGGCGACCTACCACCAGCGCATCGCGGCGGGGTACGGACCGGCGCCGGCGACACCCGTCGGAGTACACCCCTTCTAGGAACCAGAGCTGGGGTCCCCTTCTGGGTTCCAGAGCGTCTGGGGTCTCCTTCTGGGCGTCAGTGCGTCCGGGGCCCCCTTCCAGGCGTCAGAGGTCCGGGGTCCCCTTCTGAGGTTCCGGAGCGTCTGGGTTCCGCGGCGGTTCCGGGGACTTCCGGGCCCGTCCCCCGCAGACGTCTCGGGGTGTGGGACGGCCGGTGGGGGGTCTGCGCGGCCCACTACGCTTTCCCCATGACCACGCTCTCGCCGTACGACTCGATGTCCCCGGTCACCCGGGCCGCCTACCGGGCCAAGGCCGCCGCGGCCGACCTCGCGCCGCTGCCGCGGGCCGCCAAGGACGACGCGCTGCTCGCCGTGGCCGACGCGCTGGAGGTCCGTACGAGCGAGATCGTCGAGGCCAACGCCCAGGACGTGGCCAAGGCCCGCGCCGCCGGGACCAGCGAGGCCATCGTCGACCGGCTCACCCTGACCCCGGAGCGGGTCCGCGCCATCGCCTCCGACGTGCGCGACGTCGTCGCGCTGCCCGACCCGGTCGGCGAGGTCGTGCGCGGCAACACCCTCCCCAACGGCATCGACCTGCGCCAGGTCCGCGTGCCCCTCGGCGTGGTCGGCATCATCTACGAGGGCCGGCCCAACGTCACCGTCGACGCCGCCGCCCTCTGCCTGAAGTCCGGCAACGCCGTCCTGCTGCGCGGCTCCTCCTCGGCCTACCAGTCCAACACCGCCCTCGTCCGGGTGATCCGCGACGCCGTGGGCGGGGCCGGGCTGCCCGCCGACGCCGTGCAGCTGGTGCCCGGCGAGAGCCGGGAGAGCGTGCGCGAGCTGATGCGCGCCCGCGGCCTGGTCGACGTGCTCATCCCGCGCGGCGGCGCCTCGCTGATCAACACGGTCGTCCAGGAGTCCACCGTCCCCGTCATCGAGACCGGCACCGGCAACTGCCACGTCTACGTCGACGCGCAGGCGGACCTCGACATGGCCGTCGACATCCTGATCAACTCCAAGGCGCAGCGCGTGAGCGTCTGCAACGCCGCCGAGACCCTCCTGGTCCACCAGGACATCGCCGCAGACTTCCTGCCCCGCGCGCTGGACGCCCTCGCCGAGGCCGGGGTCACCGTGCACGCCGACGAGCGGGTGATGGCGTACGCCGAGGACTCCAAGGTGACGGCCGTCGAGGCCACACCGGAGGACTGGGAGACCGAGTACCTGTCCTACGACATCGCCGCGGCGGTCGTCGACTCCCTCGACAAGGCCGTCGAGCACATCCGGCTGTGGACCTCCGGTCACACCGAGGCCATCGTCACGACCTCGCAGCAGGCCGCCCGCCGCTTCACCCAGCTGGTCGACTCCACCACGGTCGCGGTGAACACCTCCACCCGCTTCACCGACGGCGGCCAGTTCGGCTTCGGCGCCGAGATCGGCATCTCCACGCAGAAGCTGCACGCCCGGGGCCCGATGGGGCTGCCGGAGCTGACCAGCACCAAGTACATCGTCACCGGTGACGGGCACGTACGGCGCTGACGGCACGTACGGCGCTGACGGGCAGGTCCCCGGCCGGGGCACGCACGCCGGGGGCATATGTGCACGGCACGCGCCCTCGGGTACACCCGTGATCCGATCGGGGCATCTCACCCACCGGATGAATTTCCCCGCCGTCTGCCCAAATCGACCCCCCAGGTCTACGCTGTACCCGTGCCGGAGGACGTGGGGGGTAGGCCGTTCCCTGACGGCTGGGAGCCCGACGACGATCACGACCGCGGGGTGTCGGACGAAGAGTTCGCCTCCGTGGTGCTCGACGAGGCCTTCGTACAGGCGGCCGTGGTGCACGAGCCGACCGCCGTCGAACGCCTCCTGGCCGCAGCCGAGGCCAGAGCCGAGGCCACCGAGGCGGAAGCGGCCCGCCGCGGCCGCTCCAGAGGCGAGCGCTACGACGACGGGTACGGCGATTTCGGCCATGATCCCGACCTCGACGACCCGGACGACGACCGCGACCTCCTCGACCGCCCGTACGGTGCTCCCGCGGCGTACGGCAAGCAGGTCCGCTGGCACCGGCCCGTCGCCTGGATGCTCGCCCTCGTGATGGGCGTCGGCATGGTCGCGCTGGCCTTCGTGGCCGTCTACCGGGGCGCGTCCTCGGGCGGCGACACGCAGCAGGTACCGCCCCCCGCCTCGACCGGTCCCGAGCAGGGCGGAACGGTGACCCCCTCCGCCTCCGCCGACTACTCCCAGCCCGCCGTGCCGGTCATTCCGCGCACCCCCTGACCTGCCGGCCGGGTGCCGGGCACCGGCCCCAACTTGGCCTGCACCGGCGCGTTTACGCGACCTTCCGCAGACCTACCCTGAAGGTATGGCAGGGCTTGGCGACCCGCCCGGAGGGACGCCCGAGGGCGGCCCCGGAGGCGGAGAGGACGAGTACCGATCCGTCGTCTTCGACGAGTCGTTCGTCCGCGCTGCCCGCCTCGAGGAGTTCTCCGCCCAGGAGCGCCTGTCCGACCACGCGCCCGCCGTCCGCCGCCGTACGCCGCTGCGCCGGGCCGGACTGTCCCGGCAGGCACTGGTCCTCCTCGTGCTGATCGCCGTCGCCTTCGGCACCGCCATCTACATGGGCGTCCGGCACCCGTACCAGAGCCCCGCGGCGCAGCGGGCGGCGGAGCCGGTGCGGATGACCGTCGTCCCGCTCGCCCCCCAGGGCAAGGTGCCCGGCGCCGACGATGCCGCCCACCTGTACGAGCACAGTCCCGCCGCCGACTTCCGGTCCGCGGCGAAGGGCGTCCCGCTGCCGGCCCACCGGTCCACCGCGCACTTCTCGGACGACCAGGTACTGAACGCGCTGACCACCGCCAAGAACTACATCGTCCGCTCGGCGCTCGACCCGGACGTGCTCCTCGGCGGGGAGGTCCGTTCGGTGCGGGTGCTGCTGGACCCGGAGCAGCTCGACCAGTTCGACGAGAGCCTGGAGAGGCCCGCGGCGGACGGCCGGCACGCGCCCACCGGATGGCTGGTGCGCTTCGACCCGGCCCGTGCCGAGCTGGCCGACGCCGAGATCCGGGTGCACGGCAGTCTGCGGGCCGTGGAGAGCGACGCGTCCACGCTGGAGGTCAGCGCCGACCACACCATGGTGTACCCGCTGCGGCCGGCGGGTGACGACCGGGCCGAGACGTCGCTGTTCACCGTCCGGCGCGAGCTGCGCTTCCGCTTCGACCGGGACGACCTGCGGCTGCACCAGACGCAGCTCGTCGCCTCCTACGTCCAGGCCGGTCCGCTCTCCTGCGCCGAGAACTCGGCGGACCGCCTCCGCCCGCTGCTCGCGGGCCGGACGGCCGGGACCGGTGCCCCCGCCGGCACCGACCCGTACGCCACGGACAGCGCCACTGCCCTGTGCGGCACCCTCGCGGCGAGCGCACAGCCGAGGGTGTGAGGTCCGGGCCGTGCCGCCCGTCCGGGGCGACGGGCACGGACGGGTCGGTCGACCGGATGCTCGCCGACGGGCGCGGACGGGTCCGTGCACGGGCGCGACGCCGGTGGCCACCGAGGGCCGCACGGTGGCGGGCGTGCTCCCACGCCACGCGGGCTCTCACGCGTGCCCACCGCGGCAGCCGGTCGCCGTTGCGGGCGTGGCCCGGGGGGGGGGGGGGGGGGGGGGGCGCCCCCCCCCCCCCCGCGGCCCCCCCCCCCCCCCGGGGGGGGCCCCCCCCCCGGGGGGGGGGGGGGGGAACGGGCGAGTGTTAAGAAGAGGGGGAGGTGAC
>NZ_JBNGGE010000069.1:0-32227 GCF_049975785.1 Streptomyces sp. WG7 | reverse complement strand
AGCAGGTCGGCCTCGGAGACGACGCCGACCACCCGGTTCCCCTCGTCGATGACGGGGAGCGCACTGATCCGCTGCGTCCGCAGGGTCCGCACGATGTCCTTGAACCCCGCCCCGGCGGCCAGCGCCACGACGGAACGGGTCATGACGTCACTCACGGTGTATACGGAGCCGTACATCGCTTCCTCCCGCACATATGGGCGGCGTTCTCACATGTCCAGAGTCAGCCCTGTCGCCTGGGCCGGCATGGGCCGAACGGTCCGTTCCACGGGGCCGTCCTTCCCGCTCCGCCGAGGGCGGCACGATCGGTCGGGCTGTCGTGACCCGCGCCTGCCACCGTCGACAAGTCGCGTCTGTTCCGTCGCTCGACGGACCGGAGGGTGGTCAGTACGCGGAAGCGCCCCGTTGCCGGAACACCTCACGGACGCGTGACGTCAGCGCGGGGTCGGGTACCGGCGTGTCCCGCAGGGGGAACGGGATGCCGAGTTGCCGGTACTTCGGTGCTCCGAGCTTGTGAAACGGCAGAACGTCGACGCGTTTGACGCCGTGCAGCCCTGCGACGAACCGGGCCAAGCCGTCCACTGCCTTCAGGTCGTCGGTCCACCCCGGCACCAGCACGTACCGGATCCACATGCGCGCGCCGAGCCGGTCCAGGCGCCTGGCGAACTCCAGGGTGGAGGCGAGGTCGCCGCCGGTCAGTGCGTGGTAGACGGCGGCGTCGAAGGACTTGATGTCCAGCAGCACGAGGTCGGTGTCCCCTATGAGGGCGTCGTCGGCTCGGGCGCCGAGGAATCCGGACGTGTCGAGGGCCGTGTGCAGCCCGCATTCCTTGCAGCGGCGCAGGACGGCCGCCACGAAGGCCGGCTGGAGCAGGGACTCTCCCCCGCTGACGGTTATGCCTCCCCCGGTCGTCATGACGAAAGCGCGGTACTCGCCGTGACCGGGCTTGCTGCTGCCGCCGTCGCACGGTCATCACGTGTCCTTCACTCGCTGGGCCCCTCACCGTCCCAGCCGCGTCCTCGGCCGCGTCCTCGGGGAGTGCCGGCCGGCGCACCTCCACGTTCCGGCCGGCCCGAGGCGTCGGGACGTACGGCCCTCCCCCACCGCCCCGGTGCACCCTGCTGGGGAGCCGTCACCGCCGGGATCGGTCGGTCGACGGAAGGGCCGACCGGCCCCCTCTCCGGGACCGGCCGGCCTCGCACCGGGGCGGTCGGTGGAGGGACGCTGGAAAACGGCACACCGTGCTCGAACCGGCACACAGTCCTCCGAGCCGAGGAGCGGGCGTCATGGTCCGATACGTGTACGACTTCACCGACGGCGGGCGTGAGGAGGCCGGTCTGCTCGGCGGCAAGGGCGCCAACCTGGCCGAGATGGTCCGGCTCGGTCTGCCGGTCCCGCCGGGCTTCACTCTCACCACCGAGGCGTGCCGGGCGTATCTGGAGACCGGCGCGGAGCCCGCCGGTCTCGCCCGAGAGGTCTCCGCGCACCTGGCCGAGCTGGAGCAGGCTGCCGGGCGGCGGCTGGGACAGCGGGACGACCCTCTGCTGGTGTCCGTGCGGTCGGGTGCCCGGTTCTCCATGCCCGGCATGATGGAGACGATCCTCGACGTCGGGCTGAACGACGACTCCGTGGCGGGCCTGGCGAAGGCGTCCGGCAGCGAGCGGTTCGCCTGGGACTCCTACCGTCGACTCGTGCAGATGTTCGGTAGTACGGTGATGGGTGTCGATGCCTCGCTCTTCGAGGCGTCGCTGGAGCGGTTGAAGGAGCTGCGGGGCGTCCCGGACGACGTGCACCTCGACGCCGCTGACCTGTCCGGGCTCGTAGAGGCGTACAGGGAGCTGATCCGCCGCGAGACCGGCGAGGACTTCCCTCAGTCCCCGGCTCACCAGCTGCGGCGGGCGGTCCTGGCCGTCTTCGACTCCTGGAACAGCGAACGGGCGCGGCTGTACCGGCACCGCGAGCACATCCCGGACGATCTCGGTACCGCTGTCAACGTACAGCGCATGGTCTTCGGCAATCTCGGGGCCGACTCCGGCAGCGGCGTCGCCTTCACCCGCGACCCGGCCACCGGACGGCGCGGACTGTACGGCGACTACCTATCCGACGCACAGGGCGAGGACGTCGTCGCCGGCATCCGCAACACCGTCCCCCTCGCTGAACTGGAGCACATGGACCCGCACGCCTACGGGCAGCTCCGGGCGCACATGCGAGCCCTTGAGCAGCACTACCGCGACCTGTGCGACATCGAGTTCACCATCGAGCGCGGAAAGCTGTGGATGCTGCAGACCCGGGTGGGCAAGCGCACCGCCGAGGCGGCCTTCACCATCGCCGCCGCTCTGACCGACGAGGGCCTCATCAGCGCGGACGATGCCCTGGCACGGGTGAGCGGGGAGGGACTGGCCCGGTTGATGTTCCCCCGCTTCGACGCCTCCGCGACGGGAGACCCGCTCACACGCGGCCTGCCGGCCTCGCCGGGTGCCGCGGTCGGTACGGCCGTCTTCGACTCCGCGGAGGCGGTACGGCGCCACACCGCCGGCGAGCCGGTCGTCCTGGTGCGCCAGGAGACCAACCCGGACGATCTGCCGGGCATGGTCGCCGCCCGGGCGGTGCTGACCAGCCGTGGCGGAAAGACGTCACACGCGGCCGTGGTCGCACGCGGCATGGGCAAGGTCTGCGTCTGCGGCGCCGAGGACCTCGTCGTGGACACCCGGGGCCGGCGGCTCACCACCGGCGACGGCACCGTCGTCGAGGAGGGCACCGTCCTGTCCGTGGACGGCTCCACGGGCACGGTGTACGCCGGTGCGGTGCCGCTCGTCGACTCCGCCGTGATGCGCCGGCTGGAGAACGGTACGGCCGACGGGGCCGACGAGGCTCCGGACGCGGTGGTCGACGCCGTCACCCGTGCCCTGGACCGCGCGGACACCGTGCGGCGACTGGAGGTCAGGGCCAACGCCGACACGCCCGAGGACGCCGCGCGCGCCCGTCGGTTCGGTGCCCAGGGCATCGGCCTGTGCCGCACCGAGCACATGTTCCTGGGCGAGCGGCGCCGACTGGTCGAGCGGATGATCCTGGCGCAAACCGACGCGGACCGCGACCGGGCGCTCGACGCCCTGCTGCCGCTGCAACGATCGGACTTCACGGGCATCCTCACGGCGATGGACGGGCTGCCGGTCACCATCCGCCTCCTCGATCCGCCGCTGCACGAGTTCCTGCCCGACCGCCTCGCCCTCGCCACCCGCCTCGCCGCCGCCGAGGCCCGTGGCGAGGGCGTGGATAGGCACGACGCCGAGATGCTGGACGCCGTCAACCGCATGCACGAGGAGAATCCGATGCTCGGGCTACGAGGCGTCCGTCTTGGCCTGGTGGTTCCCGGACTGGTTGCCATGCAGGTCCGGGCGATCGCCGAGGCAGCCGTGGAGCGTGTCCGGGCGGGTGGCAACCCCCGGGCGGAAATCATGGTGCCGCTCGTCGGCGACGTCACCGAGTTCCGGCTGGTACGCGAGGATGTGGAGCGCATCCTGGCCCAGGTGTCCGCAACGTCCGACGTTCCAGTGGCCTGCCCGGTCGGCACCATGATCGAACTTCCGCGGGCGGCGCTCACCGCCGGCCCGATCGCCGAGGTCGCGGAGTTCTTCTCGTTCGGCACCAACGACCTCACCCAGACCACCTGGGGCTTCTCCCGCGACGACGTCGAGGCGGCCTTCTTCTCCGCCTACCTCGACAAGGGCGTCTTCGCCGCCTCCCCCTTCGAGACGATCGACCGCGAGGGCGTCGGACGGCTGGTGGAGATCGCCCTCGCCGAGGGCAGGGCCGCCCGCCCCGCCCTGGAGACAGGCGTATGCGGCGAACACGGCGGAGATCCGGAGTCGGTGCACTTCTTCCACAGCGCCGGTCTCGACTACGTCTCCTGTTCACCGTTCCGGGTCCCGGTGGCACGGCTGGAGGCCGGACGGGCCGCGCTGGACGGGGCCGGGACGAGCGACAGCAGATGAACCGGCCACGCCGTCGCGGCCCTGTCGGACCTCATCCCGCCGGCGATGGACAGCCTGTGCGGCTGTGCGTCGCCGGCGGGATTCCGGACCCAGCCCGAACTCCCACCTCGACCTCGCCGCCGCGGCCTCGGTGCCCGGCCCCCGACCGCGCCCGAGGCGGAAACCGCACGGCCGACGGCGGCCAGTGCAGCCGGATCGGCACCCTGAAGGCCCGCGGGCCGGCCGGCTTCCGGCTGACCGGCTGGAAGCCGGCAGATGTATTAGGGGCATTCCGGGGTCGGCCAGATGCCGAACGGGGTTGAGGTCAGGTGGCGGCCAGGGCGCTGAGCGCGGCGTCGAGTCGGGCAGTGGCTTCGTCGGCGACGGGCGTGAGGGTGTCCAGACCGGTGAGGGTGACCATGGTGCCCGGGTCGAGGGCCTGGACGAGCGTCTGGTCACCGTCGCGGCGTACGACGACGTTACAGGGAAGCAGTAGGCCGATGGAGCGGTCGGCCTCCAGGGCCCGGTGCGCGAGCGGCGGGTTGCAGGCGCCCAGGATCAGGTAGTCCTCCATGTCGTGGCCGAGCTTCGCCTTGAGGGTGGCCGCCACGTCGATCTCAGTGAGGATGCCGAATCCCTGGTCGGCCAGGGCCTTGCGTACGGCAGTGACGGCAGTATCGAAGTCGGTGGCGGCCAGGCGAACGGTGCGGTCGTAGGACACGGACACTCCCGGATAGTGCGGAACGATTGATTCCTCTATACCCCGCCGGGTACCCGCAGGGCGCGAGGCGACGCGTGGTTTCCCTGCATGGAATACCCCCCCGGGTATAGTTGTTATGGTGAGCATCAGATACCCCCCGGGGTAAACCGTGCGAGAGGAGTCGTGAGCCGTGTTCTTCGTTGACACCCTGGAGTTCGAGGGTCTGGGCAACCGGAGCTACCTGGCCGGCGGACCCGGTGCCGCGGTGGTCATCGACCCGCCGCGCGACATCGACCAGGTCATCGCCGCGGCGGCCCGCCGCGGGGTGCGCATCGCCTTCGTGGCCGAGACCCACGTGCACAACGACTACGTCACCGGCGGCCTGGAGCTGGCCCGCGTCACCGGCGCCCAGTACCTGGTTCCGGCCGGGGCACAGGTGTCCTTCGACCGCACCCCGGTCGCCGACGGCGACACCGTGACGGTGGACGAGGGCCTGGTGCTGCGGGCGATCGCTACTCCCGGGCACACCCCGCACCACACCTCATACGCCCTTGCGGAGGACGGACGCGGTGTGGCGGCGTTCACCGGAGGGTCGCTCCTCATCGGCACCGTCGGTCGCCCGGACCTGGTCGAACCGCGGCTGACCGAGCGACTGGCCCGAGCCCAGCACACCTCCGCCCACCGCCTGGCCGACGAGCTCGACGACGAGGTGCCGGTCCTGCCCACCCACGGGTTCGGCAGCTTCTGCTCCTCCTCCCAGGCCGAGGGGGACACGACCACGATCGGCAAGGAGCGCGAGACCAACGACGCGCTGACCCTGGACGTGGACACGTTCGTCGCCCAGGTGCTCGACGGCCTGGACGACGTACCTGCCTACTACGCGCACATGGGCCCGGCCAACGCCGCGGGTCCCGCACCCGTCGACCTCACCCCGCCTGCGCGTGCGGACGACGAGGGAATCGCCTCCCGGCTGGCCGCGGGCGAGTGGGTGGTGGACCTGCGCAGCCGCATGACCTTCGCCGAGGGGCACGTGGCCGGGTCGTTCAACTTCGAGGGCGAGGGCAAGCTCGCCACCTACCTGGCCTGGCTGATCCCGTGGGGCAAGCCCGTCACCCTGCTCGCCGACACTCCCGGGCAGATTGCCGATGCGCAGCGGGAGCTGGCGCGGGTGGGCATCGACCGCCCGGCCGCCGCCGCCACCGGCGACCCGGCCGGCTGGGTCCGCGAGGGCGAGCTGCTCGCCTCCTTCCCCCGTGCCCGCTTCGCCGACCTCGCCGACGTCCGTGAGCGCGGCGACGATGTTGTCGTCCTGGACGTGCGCCGGGATTCGGAGCGCGCGGGCGGCTACATCGCGGGCTCGGTCCACATCCCGATCCACGAGCTGCACGGCCGTATCGGCGAGGTGCCGGAGGGAACGGTGTGGGTGCACTGCGCCGGCGGGATGCGCGCGGCGATCGCCGCCTCCCTGCTGGACGCCGCCGGACGCGAGGTGGTCGCCGTCGACGACGGCTTCAACGCTGCGACGGATGCCGGGCTGCCCCTGACCTCCGGCTGATTCCGACCGTTCCCCCGCAAGGAAGGAAGCGTGTGATGTTCCTCTTTCGCCGAAACGGACCCCGTGTCACGGTCGACGAGGCACGCAGCCGCACCAGCGGCGATCAGCCCGAGGCCGTCCTGCTGGATGTGCGTGAGAAACCGGAATGGGCTACGGGCCACGCTCCGGGCGCCGTGCACGTACCGCTGACGAAACTGGTCGCCGGCGCCGCCCTGCCCGCTGAAGCTGACGGGCGTCCGCTGGTGGTGATCTGCCGCAGCGGGCACCGCTCCCAGCAGGCGGCCAAGCTCCTCGCTGAACGCGGAGCGCAGGCGGTGGACGTTGAAGGCGGCATGAACGCGTGGACCGCTGCCGGGCATCCGGTGGTCGACGGACGCGGGAACAGCGGCCGGATAGCGTGACTGTACTTGTTCTGGCCCTCATTGCCGGGGCCGTCATCGGTCTCGCCCTGGGAGCCCTCGGCGGCGGTGGCAGCGTCCTTGCCGTACCGGCACTGATCTACCTGCTCGGCTTCACACCGGCCGCCGCCACCACCGCCAGCCTGATCATCGTCACCGCCACCTCCGTCACGGCCCTGTACGCCCACACCCGCGACGGGAACGTGGCATGGAAGACGGGGGCACTGTTCGCCGCGGCGGGCATCGTCCCTGCCTTCCTCGCCGGGGCCGTCGCAGGAAACCTGCCCGAAGCGGTACTGACGTCGGCGTTCGCGCTCATCGCCGCGCTGGCGGCCCTGCGTATGCTGCGTCCGTCCGCGTCCAAGCCGCCGGACCGGGTCCGTCCCGGCAAGGCGGCCGGCGCCGGTGCCGGGCTCGGCGCCGTGACGGGCTTTCTGGGGGTCGGCGGGGGATTCCTCGCCGTGCCCGCCCTGGTGAGCGTCCTGGGTCTGGCCATGCGGCGGGCGGTGGGCACCAGCCTGCTCGTCATCACGGTGAACTCAATCGCCGCGCTCGCCGCTCGCACCGGCACCGGGGGCGGGCTCCACTGGGAGATCATCGGCCCGTTCACCGGAGCCGCGATCCTCGGCGCCTGGGACGGCAAACGCCTCGCGACGAAGGTCTCCGGCACCACCCTCCAAAAGATCTTCGCCAGTGTCCTGCTGGCGGTGGCGGCCTTCATGCTCGTCGACGTGATCATCTGAACGCCAGGGCCGTCAACAGCTCAGGAACAGGGGCCGGGAGCGCTTCCCCAGCCCGTCTCACATCTGAGGACCGCCTTCAGTCCGGCTCCCGCCAGATCAGCCTCCACCAAAACTCCTACACGCAAGGAAGACATCTGCCATGACCACCCCCACGGCCCTCGCCACCGACGAGGCGCGCACCCGACTGCACGAACTGACCGTCATCGACGTGCGTACCCCCGGCGAATACGCCGGCGGTCGCCTCCCCGGCGCGCTCAACATCCCTCTCGACCAGATCCAGCGCGCGCTGCCCGACATCCGTCACGCCACCGACCGCGGCGACGTCCTGGTCGTCTGCGCCTCGGGCGCCCGCTCCCAGAACGCCTGCAAGGTTCTCGCGGAGAACGGCGTCAGGGCCGCCACCCTGTCGGGAGGCACCGGAGCCTGGGCGGCCGACGGCCACGAACTCCACCGCCCCCAGAGCGCCTCCCGTGCCACCTGGGGCATGGAGCGGCAGGTGAGGCTCGCCGCAGGAGTGATCGTGCTGCTCGGCCTGCTGCTCGGGCTCGTCGTCCACCCCGCCTTCCAGCTCATCTCCGCCGGCGTCGCAGGCGGTCTGGTCTTCTCCGCCCTGACCAACACCTGCGGCATGGCCGCCATGCTCGCCAAGCTCCCCCACAACCGCCCCCGCGCCGCCGACCTCGACAACACACTGGCCGCACTGCGCAACCACTGAACCACACCGCGAGGGGAGGGACCCGGTTCGGGATCCCTCCCCTCTCATATGCCAGGCCGTGGGCCAACCGCTCCGACCCAGGCGGGTGATGCGGCGTCGCGGCACCACAGCTCAGGCCAGAGAAAGGAACAGCTTCTCCAGCCGGGTGCGCATCTGCTCCCGATCACCGGAAGCAGCCATGTCCGCATCGGTCAGGCAGTGCTGCAGCCCTGTGGCGATGATCGCGAAACCGGCCTTGTCCAGAGCCCTGGACGCCGCGGCGAGCTGGGTAACGACGTCCTCGCAGTCTCGCCCCTCCTCAATCATCTTGATCACACCGGCGATCTGGCCCTGCGCCCGGCGCAGCCGGTTGACCACCGTCTTCAGTTCCTCAGCCGCCATCGCAAGTTCCACAACACACACTCCTTCGAGATACCCCCTTGGGTATCCTACTGAAGGGCCAACCCCAACCGGGCCAAGGAAAATCCCCGTCGCTCCACCACCATCGCCCTCACTGTCGACCAGGCCAACGCCCGCCCGCACGAGCTGACCGTCATCGACGTGCGCATTCCCGGCACCGAGCAAGCCGGTCATCACCGAGGACATGCTGCACACCGGCTCCGCAGGCGGGCGAACGGCGAGTCCACCGAGCAGATCCAACCTGGCCTGATCATCCCCACCGGCAAGCGCAAGGGGCAGAGCCCGTCCGTCGTCAGCATCTACCGGGCGCTCGCCGAGCACGAGGAACGGGCAGCGTACCCGGAAGCCGTCGAACAGGCCCGCGCCGACTTCACCGCCTTCGCTGGCGGCGAGGCTCGTCACTTCGCGGCAGCTTCGAGAGAACCGGGCCGTGCACGTCAGGGCCGAACGGCCGGCGATCGGACCCGGACAGCCCATGGCTTCCGGCTCCGGACAGGGCCAGCCTGGAATCAGCGAAGGACGCGCCACCCGGTTCACGTCCGGGACGCAGGCACCGCTGAACGCTGCCTGGCCGCGTGCCCCGAGAAGTAGGGAGCGCAACGATGACCTCCACCACCTCACTGACCGGGGGCCTCCCGGTCGAACATCGTGAACGACTGATGCGAGTCGCGCGCGAGGTGTCCTACGTGGCAGGCGCGCGACTGTTCGAGGAGGGCGGTCGTGCCGACAGGTTCTGGATCGTCCGCACCGGCACCGTCACCCTCGACCTCCGCGTACCAGGCCGCCGGGCCGCTGTCATCGAGTCGCTGGGACACGGGGAACTGGTCGGCTGGTCCTGGCACTTCCCGCCCTGCCTGTGGCATCTGGGTGCCGAGGCGATGACCCCGGTACGGGTCTGGGAGTTCGACGCCGAGGCCGTCCGTGCCCTGTGCGCCCAGGATCCGGTGTTCGGCCGCGCGGTCGCCACCTGGGTCGGCAACGTCGTCGCCCACCGGCTGCACGCCGCCCGGATCCGGCTGCTCGACCTGTACGGGCCCCACGGGAGCGGAAGCCTCCTGTGACACATGTGTCGCGCTCCGAGAGGAGGAGAATCATGCTGTACGGCAGCCCGCGCGTCGTGAGTGATGTCATGACGCACACCGTCGTGGCCGTGGGCCGCGACGCACCGTTCAAGGACATCGTCACGCTCATGCAGCAGTGGAAGGTCAGTGCCCTGCCCGTGCTGGCGGGTGAGGGACGTGTCATAGGCGTCGTCTCGGAGGCCGACCTGCTGCCCAAGGAGGAGTTCCGCGACAGCGACCTGGACCGGTTCACCCAGATGCGCCGCCTGGCCGATCTGGCCAAGGCGGGCGGACTGGCGGCCGCCGACGTGATGTCCGCGCCGGCCGTCACCGTCCACCCCGACGCCACGCTGGCGGAGGCGGCCCGCATCATGGCTCAGAGGAGGGTCAAGCGTCTGCCGGTGGTCAATTCCGGAGGTCTGCTGGAGGGCGTCGTGAGCCGAGGTGATCTGCTGCGCGTCTTCCTGCGTTCGGACGAGGAGATCGCCGAGGAGGTCGACCGGGAGATCGTGCCGTACCTTTTCCCGGCTCCCTCCCAGCCTGTCCGGGTGGCCGTCTCCGACGGCGTGGTCACGCTCGCCGGTCCGTTCCGCGACACTGCCCTCGTTCCCGTCGCCATCCGACTGGTTCGCGCCGTAGAGGGTGTCGTCGACGTCGAGTGCCGGGTCGAGCGCGGCGGACCCCGTGAGACCGTCGCAGCTACTCAGCCCTGACGAAACCGGTTACGGTGTGCGCGGCCGGATGCATGCAGCGTCCGGCCGCGCACTCCCGTCCCAGTAGGTGGTACGTGTGTACCGACTGGCGCCGACGCCGCTCATGAAGGAAGGGACAGCCCGTACATGGTGCGGCTGCCCAGGAGTTCGCGTCCCGTGACCAGTTCTGGCTCGATGCGGACGAAGACTTCGTCCGGCCAGGCCACCCACGAACGAGGGCCGGCCCTCGTCAGCCGGTCGTGATCGGTGGAGTCGGTCACCACGGAGGCGAGCCCGGTGACGACGACGCTCCAGCCCGCGTGCGCCGCGGCATCGACCTCGTCCCCTTCGAAGGCGACCACGGCGCCGTCGACGGCGCGGGCCATCTCGGAGGACGCCGAGGTACGCAGCAGCACGGCGCCGTCCGGCTCCAGCAGGAAGTTGACCGGCAGCACCGCCGGCAGAGCGTCGCGCGTGAAGATGACACGGCCCACGTCGGCCTGCGACAGCCGCCTCAGGCACTCCTGTCGGCTCAGTTCCCGGAACCCGTCGTTGCGGTACATCCGCCCGCCGTCTCTCGCTCGTGGGTCTCGTGCTGGACGGGCCGTGTCACACCGTCCTGGGTGCGACGACTTCCCGGCGCGGACCGCCGAGGACCACCTTCAGTGCTCCGGTGTCCGCGGCACCGGCGAAGACCTCGTACGCCTCCTCCATGCGCTCCAGCAGGAAGGTGTGGGTCACCAACTGGGCGGTGGGAAGCCGTCCGGATGCCGCCATGCGCAGCAGAGTCGGCGTGGTCCGGGTGTCGACCAGGCCGGTGGTGATCGTGACGTTCTTGATCCACAGGTCTTCCAGGTGCAGGGTCGCCGGCCTGCCGTGCACGCCGACGTTGGCGACGTGTCCGCCCGGGCGCACCATGCGGGTGCACATCTCGAACGTCTCGGGTATGCCCACGGCCTCGATGACGACGTCGGCGCCGAGTCCTCCGGTCAGGTCGGCGACCAGTTGCTCCGGGGTCTCCCGGGCGTCGGCCACCGCGTCGGCACCGAGTTTCCTGGCGGCCTCCAGCCGAGCGCCGGCCAGGTCCACGGCGACGATGCGCTCGGGGGCGAACAGCCGTGCCGTGGCCACGGCGGCCAGTCCGATGGGCCCGGCGCCCACCACGACGACCGTGTCCCCGGGGCGGACGCTCCCGTTGAGCACTCCCACCTCGTAGGCCGTCGGGAAGATGTCGGCCAGCAGTACGGCGTCCTGGTCGGTGACCGCGCCAGGCAGGGGGTGCACGGAGAGGTCGGCGTATGGAACTCGTACGTACTCCGCCTGTGTGCCGTCGATCAGGTGGCCGAGGATCCAGCCGCCTCCGCCGAGGCACTGGCCGTACACGCCCTCACGGCAGTAGCGGCACCTTCCGCAGGCGGTGATGCAGGACACCAGGACGCGGTCTCCCGGACGTACGGTGCGCACGTCCGTGCCGACCTCGACGATCTCGCCGACCGCCTCGTGGCCGAGGACGGTTCCGGGGCGCACCTCGGGAACGTCCCCTTTCAGGATGTGCAGGTCCGTCCCGCAGATGGTGACGGCGTCGACCCGGACCACGGCGTCGGTGGGCTCCTTGAGGTCCGGGTCGGGTATGTCCTCCCACGCGGACCGGCCCGGCCCGTGGAACACGTAACCCTTCATCGCGATGCTCACCCTCTCTGCGCTCGGGAGCATCCGGAGCCTCGCTGACCAGCCTCCGCCGGGCTGGCCCTCGACCGTCGGTGCGACGGGGATTGCTCCACAACTCCAGACTCTCCCTGGGGTTCGCGTACGCGCTTGGGCCGGTCGGCCCTCGTGCCCCGCCTGTCGGCCCCGGCCTGGGACCGGCGCGCGTGCCACTTCCCAGTGGCCGGCCGCAACCGGACGTGCTCCGGCCCCGTCGGCCTCCGAGCAGGGCCGGTCGGCCCGGCTGGTCGGGACCGATTGCCTCTGCCCCGCCCGGTGAGCGCGCGATGCAATGACAGTGCAGGCGGTGGCAACCGCCACCACCGACCCACCGCAAGCCAGGAGGTGCGTCATGCGCTCCGTGAGCCGTACGGAAGCCGATCGGCACCCGCCTCGCGGCATCGAGCGGCTGGACCTCCTCCGGCCCCGCACCCCGTGGCCGGATGCGCCGCACGGGCCAATAGCGACGTGGTCCGCCGACGGACCGCGCGAGGAGCAAGTGGTGGTGCCCGCCGGTCGGACGCACCTGACCGCAGGGCTCTCTCTGCCCGCCACGACCCGCGTCGTGCTGTCCATCGCCCACAGTGCCGGAGGCGGTCGCCCCGGTTCGTGGTACGCGTACACCGCCCCGCGCCTCCATCGCGCCGGGATCGGCACTCTGCTGCTCGGTCTGCTGACCGAGGAGGAGCGAAGTGACCGGCACAAGCTCTTCGACGTGGTGCTGCTGGCCCGGCGCCTGGAAACAGCGACGCAGTGGCTGCGCCGGGAGACCGGACTGCCCGTGGGGTACGTCGGGAGCGAAGCGGGTGCGCCTGCCGCGTTGCGGGCGGCGGCGGCCGATGACGAGATCCGAGCCGTCGTCTCCCTGGGCGGCCGGCCGGAGCTGGCCGGCCCTGCGGCACTGGCCCGGGTACGGGCGCCGACCCTGTTCGTGGTCGGCGGTCTCGACCCCCAGGGCGCGGGCCTCAGTCGGCTCGCTGCCGACTGGATGAACTGTCGGCACCACGTCACGGTGGTGCCCGGCGCCACGGGCGTCCTGGCGGGTCCCGGAGCCGCAGAGACCCTCACGGATCTGATCCGCGACTGGTTCACGACCGGCCGGGAGTGAAGGCCGCAGCACAGCATCCGGCCTTCCCTGACGGTGGACCACTCGGTGTGACGGTCAATCCCGGCGTGGCGTTCCAGGTGTCCCGAAAGGAGCTCTGGCACCTGGAACGTCGCACACGCGCCGTTGTTCGTGCTACCGCAACGCCTCCCGACCTGTGGCAAGCTCCTCCACCAAACCGGCGGCCCACGACTCGATGGCCCGGAAGTCCCGAAAGTCCCCACCCTTGCCGCTCCGCAGAATCATGCCGGCGACCCACCCGTGGGCGCCCTTCTGCAGGCAGCCCCCGAAGGTGACGTGCTCGGCAACGTCCAGTTCGTTCATGGCCCGCTGGACTCCGGGCACGGGCGGGATGTTCCGCTCCCGGGCCGAGGGGTCGAGTGGTCCACTGCTGAAGAACGCCACCGGCCTGAGGCGCAGCTCATGGCGGAACCTGCGTGCGAAGCGGCGGGCGTCCCTGTGCCAGCGTCCCGCGTAGAGCCCGCCGCCGACCACCACGGCGTCATACGGTTTCACATCCGTCACCGACCGGGCGGGCAGCGCCTCGGCCGCGACGCCCTTCTCGCGCAGGACCGCGGCGACGGTCTCGGCGATCCGGGCCGTCGACCCGTTGGTCGATCCGTAGGCTACGAGCACCTTCTCCAGCATGGCGGTTCACCTTCTTTCGAGGGTCGGTCCACTGCTCACGTGCTGTCTCCTCAGCGGAGGCGGCGCAGATAGGGGTCCTGCGGGCGGCACGGCAGCAGGCGTGCACGGACGTCCAGGACCGTGAGGCCGCCGGATGTCGCGAGGACCGGGTTGAAGTCGGCGTCGGCCAGCTGCGGCAGGTCCTCGGACATCCGGGAGAGCCGGTGGAGCAGTTGCTCCAGGCCGTCGAGGTCGACGGGGTCCGAGCCGACCGAGCCGAAGAGCAGCGGAGCACAGCGCGGTGAGGTGATCAGGTCGTGCACGTCCAGGTCGGTGAGCGGGGCGAGACGGGCCGCCCGGTCGGCGAACACCTCCGTGGCGGTGCCGCCCAGTCCGAACACGACCAGCGGTCCGAAGACCTGGTCCTGGACGACACCGGCGAGCAGTTCGGTGCCGCGTTCCGCCAGCGGTTGCACGACGGCCCCGCTCATCAGCCCTGCGAAGCGTGTCCGAAGGTCCCGGTAAGCGCCCCGTACCTGGGATTCGCCCCGCAGATCGAGATGAACGGCACGCTGCGCGCTCTTGTGCACCAGTCCCGGCCAGTACGCCTTCAGAACGACCCGGCCGTCCGGGCCGCCCAGACGCTCCGCGGCACGTACGGCGTCGTCCTCGGTCTCCGCCCACGCCCATGGGGACTGGGGGATGCCGTAGCAGCTCAGGAGTTCGGCGCACGTCCGCGGTCCGAGCCAGCCGCCGTCCGGGTGTGCGGTGAGCCAGTCGTCGGCCAGGGCGTGCGCGCGTTGGGTGTCGATGCCGTCCGGGGTCCGCCTGGTGCCGGGCGGGCGGGCCAGCCAGGCGGTCCGGCGGGCGGCGTGGGCGAGCGCGCGTGCCGCCGCGTGCGGTTCGGCGTAGGAGGGGATCGCTCCGCCTTCGCTGGCCGGCAGCAAGCGCACGGGCACGTCCTGTTCCAGGCGGACCAGGACTACGGGGATGCGCCGTCTGCCGGGGCCCTGGGTGACGGCTCGTGCCAGGTCGTCACCGGTCGCGGCGGCCACGGCCGTGGGGACGAGGGCGACCACGACGGCGTCGACAACGCGGTGGGTGGTGAGCCGGTCGAGGCAATCGCGCAGTTCGTCCTCGGCGACAGCGGCGGTGACGTCCACCGGGTTGCCGACGGCTGCCCCGTCGGGCAGCACGGCAAGCAGGTCCTGGACCAGTTCGGGGGTGGGGGCGGGCAGGAGGAGTCCCGCCTCCACACACGCGTCCGCGGCCAGTACACCGGCCCCGCCCGCGTTGGTGACGACGGCGACCTTGTTCCCGGCGGGCAGAGGCTGGGCATGGAACAGGGCTGCCGTCTCCAGCAGTTCTCCGATGGAGCGGGTCGCGGTGATGCCGGCCTGGGTGAACAGCGCCTGCCTGGTCAGGGTGCCGGTGGCCGCGGCGGCACTGTGCGAGGCGGCGGCACGACGGCCCGCGTCGGTGCGGCCGGCGTCGACGGTCAGCAACGGCATCCGGCGGGTGACCCGCCGGGCGGTGCGGGAGAAGGCCCGCGGATTGCCGAAGGACTCCAGGTGCAGCAGGGCGAGATCGGTGACGCCGTCGTTCTCCCACCACTGGAGCAGGTCGTTGCCGCTGACGTCGTACTTGTCGCCGAGCGAGGCGAACGTCGACACCCCGATACCCAGGCGGGACAGCCCGTCGAGCAGGGCGATGCCGACACCACCGGACTGAACGGCGATACCGGCGGTCCCGCGGCTCGGGTGTGCGGCGGCGAAGGTCGCGTCCATCCGCAGCGCCGGGTCGGTGTTGGCGGCACCGAGGCAGTTCGGGCCGACGAGGCGCATACCGTGGGTGCGGCACGCGGTGAGCAGCGCCTGTGCCTGAGCGGGGTCAAGACCTGCCGACACGACCACCAGGGCACGTGCGCCCGCCTTCCCGGAGTCCTCCGCCACGTTCGGCACGGCGGCGGCCGGGGTGGCGATCACGACGAGGTCGGGCGGGACGGGCAGTGCTATGACCGCGGGATACGACGGAACGCCGAGAAGTGCGTGGGCATGCGGGTTCACGGCGAACAACCGGCCGGTGAAGTTGCCGGTACGCAGGTGGCGAAGCACGGCGCGTCCCACGGAGCCGGGCCGTCGGCCGGCCCCGACGACGGCGACCGTCTGCGGTCTGAACAGGGGCTCCATGCTGGCCACGTCCGCGGTGCACCCGCGATTCTCCACCGCCCTCAGATAGGTGTCGTCCTGGTCGAGCACGATGGTGCAGCGTGTCTCGGGCCCGTCCATGCGGTGGGTGACACGCAGCCCGAGGTCGCTGAACAGACGGAGCACTTCCCGGTTCTCACTGAGGGCGTCGGCCACGAAACACGTGAGGCCGTCGGCCCGGGCGGCGGACGCCAGGTGCTCGACGAGCAGGGTGCCCACGCCGTGGTGATGCAAGCGGTCCGCGACGGCGACGGCCAGCTCGGCCGATCCCCGCTCCTCCCCTTCGTCGTACTCCGCGAGGCCGATGATCCGCCCCCGCAGCTCCGCCACAAGCGCCCGGTGCCCTGGTCGGGGCGGCTCACAGGCGTGGTCTGCGGCGACGGCGGCGGAGTGAGGACTCACGGCGAAGAAGCGCATCCGCAGGTTCTCGGGTGACATCTCCTCGTAGAGCCGATGGAGTTGATCGTGGTCCTCGGGTTCCACGGCGCGGATACGGACGGTGATGCCGTCCGCCAGCAGGGCGTGGATCGCGGGACGCCCCAGTTCGTCCGTCATCGGTCTCTCCTCTCTCCTGGGCCTGGTTGCGTCGACCGGTCCCCCGTCGCTCCATCGCTCCGGTGCCGAACGGCCTGGTAGCCGGGCGTCGGGCTCACCGCTGCTCCGGCACGACGACGACCGGGCAGGCCGAGCGGTGCAGTACGGAGTGGGCGACCCGGCCGAGCCGTCCATGGGCGCGACGGCCGATCACCATCAGGTCGGCCTCGGAGGAAGCAGCGGGCAGCACGCTGCGCGCCGGGCCCTCGGCGGTGCGCCGACGCACAGCGATGTCGGACGGTGCGTACTCCAAGGCTGCTTCCAGCTCCTTGGCTGCCCGCTCCTCGTACAGCCGGGCGGGCTCCCCCGTCAGCAGGGGGTGATCAACCGTCTCGTGGGCGGGGCAGCGCCAAGCCCGCACGACAGCCAGCGGCACGCGACGCAGGCGTGCCTCGGTGAAGGCGAACCGCAGGACGGACGCCGGTGCGTCGCCGAGACCGACAATAATCCTTCCGTGCCGTCCGGCGACAGCCCGGTTGTCGTGGTTGCCACGCAGCACGACGACCGGGCAGTCGCTCGCGGCGGCCACGGTCCGGCTGACGGACCCCAGCAGCCTGTCCGCGACGCCGCTGCGGCCGCGGCTGCCCACGACGATCATGGACGCGTTGCGTCCGGCGCAGACCAAGGCGTGCTCAGCCTCGTCGGGCACCATTTCGGTGGTGACGGGTAGGTCGGGATGCCGCCGCCGGACGCGCCGGGCGGCGGCCCGGAGGATGTCCTCGGCCTGCACCTGAACGGACGGCTTGCCCAACTCACGTGCGAGCGCCGCCCCTTCGTACCGCTCCCACAGCGCTCCGTAGAGCACAAGGAGGGGCACTCCGTGCAGGGATGCCTCGTCGGCCGCCCAGTCGACGGCCCGCAGGCTGGGTTCGGAGCCGTCCACGCCGGCCACCAGTGGCAGATACATGACGCCTCCTCCTCGCGACGGGGACCGTCAGGGATGCGCGACGACGGCGACGGGTGCGGTGGCGTGGTGCAGCACCGCGTGGGTGACGGCGCCGATGTGCGCGCCGAACGGGTTGCGGCGGATGCGCCTGCCGACGACCACCAGGGACGCGTCGTGTGCGACGTCGACCAGGTGGCGGGCGGGACTGCCGGAGCGAGACACCTCGACGACCTCGACGTCCGGGTACTTCTGCCGCCAGGGCAGGATCACCCGGGTGAGGTCGGCCGCCTTCCTACGGGCCACTCCCTCGTCGGGCACGGAGCCGGCGGCCAGCGCGTAGGGGTAGTAGGGCGGCAGTTGCCAGCCGCTGACCACGTGCAACGCCGTCCTGCGGCGCTGTGCCTCCTCGAAGGCGCAGGCGAGCACGTCACCGTCGTAGCCGCCGATGTCGATGCCGACCACGACCGGCCGGAAAGCGGTGGCCGCGGACGGGATCCCGGCGGGATCCATGACGTGTTCGTCGGCGGCCATCTCACCGGCCCGTACGAGGACCACGGGAATCTCGGTGTGGGCGATCACGGACTGTCCGACGGAACCGACGAGGTATCCGCCGAGGCCGCTCAGGGCGCGGGAACCGAGGACGAGCAGTTCCGCCTCTTCGACGGCTTCGACCAGTGTGTTCGCCGGTGGGCCGGACCGCTGGTCGCAACTCACCTCGACACCGGGGTGGCGCAGCCGGAGCCCTTCACCCATCTTCCGTGGGACATGCTCGGTCCAGTACTGGTGGGTTTCGGTGCCGAGAACCGGGTCCTCGGCCATGGGCGCCGGAACCGGCTCCCACACGTGAAGCAGCCGTACCGGCAGGTCGCGCAGCCCGGCCTCGCGGGCCGCCCACTCGGCGGCGGCGTGGCTCTCGGGTGAACCGTCGATCCCCACCGTGATCGTGCGGGTCATGCTGCCCACCTCCTGTATCGGTCTTCTGATTTCAGCGTGTCCCGCGCCCGGTCTCAGGAACAGGGACCGCAGGTCCCCGGTCGCGGCCGAGAGTCCCCCTCGGCCGACCGGTGGGGCGAACCCGTCGCCAGGCCCGTCCCACCGATCGCGTCCGGCGCAGAGCCACTTCCGGTCGCGGACGACGGGAAGGCGGGCCCACAGACGACCGAGGCGAGTACGTCGCCGGCGGAGGCAGCGGCCAGGGCGACGAGTACCGTCGCGTAGACGAGGTGGTAGCCGACGACGGGTTCGTCGGCGTCGGCGCGGCACCGATGCCGAGCAGATCGGGCCGACGACGACACGCGTGGTCGGGCGCCGATGGTGGTGCGCTTCGGGTACGGCCTCGAGGGCTCCGCTTTACCGCGACGCGCATTCGACCAGGTCCGGAGCGAACGACGCACGGAACAGGCCGACGGGGCCCAGACCGGCCTCGACGATCACGGCGTCGTTCCGGCGTCCTCCCCCTCCGCCTGATCCACGGGCACCCGCCACACTAGGCGGGCGCCTCCGTCCTGGGGGCGCTCCAGTCGCAGTTCTCCGCCGAGCTTTTGCGCGCGCTCTTCCATGTTGCGCAGTCCGCTGCGGCGGCCGCCGGGCGGAATGCCGACGCCGTTGTCGGAGACCGTGAGCCGGACCCACTTGCCGTCGGTCTCCAGCGCGACGTCGGCATGGCTCGAGTGCGCGTGGCGGGCGATGTTGGTCAGGGACTCCGTCATGACGGCGACGAGTTGGTCGGCGGTCTCCTTCGGTACGCGCGTGTCGAGCAGGCCCTCCATACGGACTCCGGGCGCGAAGCCCAGCACCGGCGCCATCTCGGCGACCGCCCGGACCGCGCGGGCCCGCAGTGTGGACGACGCCGGGTCGTCCTCCCTGGAACGCAAGCCGAAGATCGTCGAGCGGATGATCTTGATCGTTTCGTCCAGGTCGCCCACCGCGCGCTGCACGCGTTCCGCCGCCTTGTCGTGCTGGATGAACCGCCCTGCGCTCTGCAGGGTCATGGCCGTGGCGAACAAGCGCTGGATGGCCAGGTCGTGCAGGTCGCGGGCGATGCGGTCGCGATCCTCCAGCAAGGCGATCTGCTCCGCGTCCCGGCGACGTTCCGCCAGTTCCATCGCCACCGCCGCCTGAGCGGCGAACACCTGTAGCGGTTGCGTCTCCTTCTCGGTGAACACGGGCCCGCCCGCCTCGCGGACCAGCAGCACCACGCCGCGCACGTGCTCGTCCGCACCAATGGGGACGGCCACCGCCGGCCCGAGGCCCGCGAACCGCGGCGAACCCGCCGTGATCCGTTCGTCGTGCGACACGTCCTGACTGCTCACGGGCACGCTCCGGGCGAACGCCTCTCCCATGAGGCTGCCGCGCACGGGCAGCACCCGTCCGCGCCAGGCCCCGGCCTCGCGTCCGATCGCCAGCTCCACCGCCAGCTCGTCGGTACCCGGCACCGGCAGGGCCACCACGCCGAGGGCGCAGGACGTGATCTCCCGGGCCCGTTCGGCGATCAGCCGCAGTGCGCCGCCCTGTTCGGCGCCGGACATCAGCGTGTGCATGATCTCGGCGTTGACCTGAAGCCAGCGCTCACGCAGCCTGGTCTCCTCGTACAGCCGGGCGTTGTCGATCGCCACGCCCGCCGCCACGGCCAGGGTGGACAGCACCGACTCGTCGTCCTCGTCGAACGCCTGCCCGCCGCGCTTCTCCGTCAGGTACAGGTTGCCGAAGACGTGGTCGCGGACCCGGATGGGGACGCCCAGGAAGCTGTTCATCGGCGGGTGGTGTGCCGGAAACCCGTAAGAGGCGGGGTGGTCGGACAGCTTGGCCAGACGCAACGGCTCCGGGTGCCTGATCAGCTCACCCAGGATGCCGTGTCCCTCGGGGAAGGGCCCGATGCGGGCGATCTCCTCCTCGCTGACTCCGACCGTGTGGAAGGCGGACAGCCGCCTGCCGTCCGGGCCGATCACGCCCAGCGCGGCGTACTCGGCGTCGACCAGCGTCGCCGCGGCCTCGACGATGCCACGCAGGGCCTGCTCCAGGTCCAGTTCCCGGCCGACCGACAGCACCGCTTCCAGCAGACTGTGCACCCTGTCCCGAGTGCCGCGGGCCGCGTCCAGCCTGGCCTGCAACTCGCCCAGCAGTTCGTCCAGCCGCAGCTGCGGCAGGCGCACACGGGCCTCCCGCGTCTCCTCGGACTCGTCCACCGCCGGCCTCCACGCCCAGGGACAGTGCGGCTTTCCGGCCGCCTACGTGCCACGGTAGCGGCTGCGGAGCGACCATGACACGGGAGCTCGCTGCTGCTTCGTGGCCGGCCGGAGATCACAGAGCGGGGCTCGCGACGGCGCTCAGCGGCCTTCGGCTCGCATGCGGTCCTGCGCCTGGGTGGCGATGACGGCGGCCTGGATGCGCCGCTCCACACCGAGCTTGGCGAGCAGGCGGGAGATGTGGTTCTTGACGGTCTTCTCGGCCAGGTACAGGCGCCGACCGATCTGCCGGTTGGTCAGGCCCTCTCCGATGAGGGCCAGGATGTCCCGTTCCCGCTCGGTCAGACCGGGCAGCGCTTCCGGCTCCTCCCTTTGTTCCTCACCGCCGCGCAGCCGCGCCATCAGTTTCGCCGTGGCGCTCGGATCCAGCAGCGACTGGCCGCGGGCCACGGTGCGCACGGCGGAGACCAGGTCGGAGCCCTCGATCTGTTTCAGGACGTACCCGGCCGCGCCCGCCATGATGGAGTCGAGGAGTGCTTCCTCGTCGTCGAACGAGGTCAGCATCAGACAGGCCAGGTCCGGCATGCTCGACCGCAGCTCCCGGCAGACGCTCACCCCGTCGCCGTCCGGCAGGCGTACGTCCAGCACAGCCACGTCCGGACGCAGCGCGGGAACGCGCACCAGCGCCTGCTCGACGGTGGCCCCCTCACCGACCACGGTGATGTCCGGTTCGTCGTCCAGCAGGTCGTGAACACCCCGCCGGACGACCTCGTGATCGTCAAGGAGGAAAACCTTGATCGCGGTCGCCCGGCCGGCCGGCTCGCTGTTCATCATCGATCGCTCCTCAAGGAGGCGTCCCGCCTACAGCCCCAGTCTTCCCCCAGCCGGGACCGGGGGCCAGGGCCGGTCGGCCCTCCTTCTCTCCCGACGGGTGGACGCCATGCCCCGAGTGAGGTCGACCCCAATGCGTCACACAGGATGCGCGGCGCCGGTCTGCGGCACCGCGCACCGGATGGTCCGGCAGGTGTCACACCGCCTGCGGGACCACTGCCACCGGGCAGGCCGCGTGTTGCAGCAGGGTGTGAGTGACGCGTCCGAGCTGGAGGCCGAAATGGCCCGACCTGTGCCGGGCACCCACGACGACCAGATCGGCGGCGGCCGACCGCGCCACCAGCACCTTTCGGGCCGGCCCCTCGATCGTCGCCCTGCGCAGTCGCACGCTCGGATGTGCCGTCACCGCTTCGGCGATCAAGGTGTCGATCAGGGCAGAAGCCCGCTCCTCGTGCGGATGCTCGGAACCGGCTGGTGCCCCGACATCGGTGCTCTCGTACTCCGGGCACCGCCAGGCCCGCACCACGTCCAGCTCGCAGTCCCTTGTCTCGGCCGCCTCGAATGCGAAGCGAACTGCCTCCCGGCTTGTGCCGGGGTCGCCTGCGCCCAGGAGGACGCGCTCGTGGGCGCCCGACAACGCGGACTTGTCACCTCGGACGACGATCACGGGACAGTCGGACCGGGCGGCGACGGCCAGGCTGACCGAGCCGAGCAGTGCTCCCTTGAGTTCCCCACGTCCTCGTGAGCCGGTGACCACGGCGGTGGCGTGCATCCCTTCGGCCAGGAGCGCGGACACTGCTTCCGCAGGCACGGTGTCCGTGGAGACCTCCAGATCGGGGTCGTATCGCCGGACACGTTCGGCGGCAGTTCCGACGATGTTGTCCGCCATCACCTGCGCCGAGGGGCGCTCCCGGGTCATGGTCGGCAGGACGCCCTCGTACCGCTCCCACAAAGATGCGTAGACCAGGCGCAGCGGAAGCCGTCGACGCAGCGCCTCGTCCACCGCCCAGTCGATGGCCAGAAGACTGCCGTCCGACCCGTCGACGCCCACAACCAGGGGAAGTGCCATCATCCCCACCGCCTTCTCTCTTCCATCCACCTCGTGCAGCGTGGGTTGCCACTTCTACGGTCGCACCGCCACGGCCGACGTGGCAGGGACTGTCTGGGCCCGCAAGGAGGGACCTTCGGCCCCGGACTAGGCCGACCGGGGCCGCGCCATGAACCCAGAGGCCCCTGGTCCGGCCCCTGTACGAGAGTGAGGCTGTGAATCAGGGGATTACCGCGAGACGAGGCGATCGTCATGGAACGGCTCCAGATGACAAGGCGCCCGCGCCCACCGCGCCGGCCGGATCCACCCGACCTGCGTACACCGTCGGGACGCCCCATGCCGTACTAGCCGATGTTCCGGGCGACCGACCAGGGCCGAGTCCGGGCCGACCGACGGCCCGGGTCCCGCCGAGGCTTCCGCCCTGTCGACGATGCCGCCGTGCGAAGTGCCGTTGGTGGTCCCACGACCGCCGAAGATCCCGAGTGCGCAGCCGGCGACGTGCTCACAGATACCCGCCTCCCACGGACACCACTGCCCGGACGTCCCAAGAAGGAGCGCCCTCATGAACGCCACCAGCCTCCCGCCCGCTCGGAAGGACGAGGCGGTTCCGCTCGGCCATGGGGCGGGCGGCCGGATGACCGGCGACCTGCTGGACACCCATGTGCTGCACGCTCTCGGCGGACGACCGGGCGCCCTGGAGGACGCTGCCCTGCTGCCCGACCACCCCGACCTCGTGATCAGCACCGACGGCTTCGTCGTCAGCCCCCTCTTCTTCCCCGGAGGCGACATCGGCTCCCTGGCTGTCTACGGCACGGTCAACGACCTGGCCATGCGCGGTGCCCGACCGATCGCCCTCGCCGTAGCTCTGATCATCGAGGAAGGATTTGCTCATGCCGAACTCCACGCGGTGACTCGCTCCCTGCGCGCGGCGGCCCTCGACGTCGGAGTACCCGTCGTCACTGGCGACACGAAGGTCGTGGGACACGGCGCGGTGGACAAGGTGTTCATCACCACCACCGGCGTCGGCCAGCGGCACCTGGCGCTGCGCCCGTCCGCCTCGCTCGCCCGCCCCGGGGACGCGGTGCTGCTCTCCGGCCCGATCGGCCTGCACGGTACGGCGATCCTGTCGACACGCGAAGGACTGACCTGCCGCGGCGTCGCCTCGGACAGCAGACCTCTGCACCGGGTCGTCGACGCGCTGGCGCCGATCGGGCGGAGCATCCACAGCCTGCGTGATCCCACCCGGGGCGGCCTCACCGCAGCACTCAACGAGATCGCCCGTGACTCGGGGGTGGCGGTCGAGATCGACGCGGGCTCCGTTCCGGTCCCCGAGGCGGTCGTCTCGGCCTGTGACCTGCTCGGCCTGGATCCACTGACCCTGGGCGGCGCCGGATGCCTGGTGGCTTTCGTCGCCCCCGCGGACGAGGCCGACGCGCTCACCGCGCTGCGCTCGCTCCCGGAGGGACGGGACGCGGTGCATATCGGCGATGTGCATACGCGAGGCACCGCCGGTCGAGTCGTTCTACGCACGCCTGCAGGGATCCGACGCGTGATCGACATGCCGCTCAGCGAGCAGCTACCCCGAATCTACTGATCCGACGACTTTCCGCGCACGACAGTCGGTACCCGGACAGCGGTGCGCGGGCAAGCAGATCGGGCCGGACCGGCAGCCCCTTACAGCGCCCTGATGGTCTCACCCTCCCGCCCGCACTTCCGGGACCGATCGCTGGCGGAAGGAGCGGGAAGAGGCCGTGCGGCCCTTCCCCGCGTTGCAGCAGCGCGAAAGACTGGACTCGGACAGGGACCTCGACCGTCGCGAGCAGGTGACTGCGATGTCGGAAGTGACCACCACCGACCTATACGAAGTCACCATGGCCCTGTCGTATCTGCGTGAGGACATGAACGAATCGGCGACCTTCAGCCTCTTCGTCCGCTCACTGCCTCCCGAGCGGGGCTTCCTCGTGAGCGCGGGGACGGAATCGGCGCTCGACTACCTCAGTGATTTCCGCGTCACCGCCGCCGACCTGGAGGTGTTCGCCTCCGCCCTGCGTCGGCCCACCGCCGATGTCGCCGCCCTGAGTGGCATGACGTTCACCGGCGAGGTGCGCGCCGTGCCCGAATGCCGGATCGTGTACGCGGGAGAGCCCCTCCTGGAGGTGACCGCTCTGATCTCGCAGGCCCAATTGGTCGAGACCTTTCTGCTCAACCAGATCTCGCACCAGACGACCGTGGCGTCCAAAGCGGTGCGCTCCGTCCTGGCTGCTGCCGGACACCCGGTGGTCGACTTCTCGCTGCGCCGCACGCACGGCACCTGCGCCGGGCTGCAGGCCGCCCGCACCGCGGCGCTGACAGGCTTCGCGGGCACCAGCAACGTGGTCGCGGCCGTCCGATGGGGGGCTACCCGCATCCGGCACGATGGCCCACTCCTACATCGAGGCGTTCCCCGACGAGGAGGCCGCCTTCCGCGCCTTCGCCCGCTCCCATCCCGGGCCCGTGACCTTCCTGGTGGACACGTACGACACGGAGCGCGGGGTGCGCACGGCAGCCCGGGTCCTGCGTGACCTAGAGCGGGGGCCAGGCTGCGCCGTCCGGCTCGACAGCGGCGACCTGGATGATCTCTCCCGGCGGGCCCGAGGCGCACTGGACGCCGCCGGCCTGCCCGGCGTGCGCGTCATCGCCAGCGGTGGCCTCGACGAGTACCGGAGGCGACGCCCTGGTCCGCTCGGGCGCGCCCATCGACGTCTACGCGGTCGGCACCCGTGTCGGCACCTCCGCCGACGCTCCCTACCTCGATTCCGCCTACAAGCTCGTGGAGTACGACGGCCACCTGGTCATGAAACTGGCGTCGGGCAAGACGACGCTGCCGGGGAGCAAGCAGGTGTACCGACGTCCGGGCCACCCGGACATCATCGCGCTACGGGAGGAAGAGGCACCGGCCGGTGCGGAACCACTCCTTCGCACGCTGATGCGCGACGGACGTCGCTTGAGCCAGCCAGACACCCTGCCCGCGGCACGTGTCCGCCTGACGGCGGACCTGGCGGCTCTTCCCTCCGAGACCCTCCGGCTACGCGCTCCTCAGCCGGGGCGGACCGTAATCACGGCTGTCCGGGCTGGTGGAAGGGCTTCGGGGAACAACTGCTCGCCTCGCACCTCCTCCCCGGGGCCCAAGGGGCACCGAATACACGGCGTGAACCACCGATGTAGTCGGCTGGCGCGTCCCGCCGACAGCGGGCAGCGTGGACAGAGACGGGAAGCACGTACGAGTGAGGTGGCCATGCAATCCTCTGAGCCGACAACACGCGTGGTCGTGGGCGTGGACGGGTCCCCTTCCTCCTACGCCGCGCTGCGCTGGGCGGATCGGTACGCGCGCACCATCGGTGGTGTCGTGGAGGCGATCCACGTGTGGGACACACCGTCCGCGGCGGGCTTCACCGGTCCCGCCATCGACCCCGACTTCGACCTCCAGCAGGCCCGTGAGCGATTCTCCGAGGAGCTGCATGCCATCTTCCCGGACGAACGGCCGCCGGGTCTCAAAGAGGTACTCGTCGAGGGTGACCCGTCGGAGATCTTGATCCGCGCCTCGGAAGGGGCCGACCTCCTCGTGGTGGGCCGCCGCGGCAGGGGCGCGTTCGCCCGGGCCATGCTTGGTTCGGTCAGCCAGCGCTGCGCTCAGCACGCAGCCTGCCCGGTCGTCGTCGTCCGCCAGGAGCGGGAAACAGACCCCGCCCACTGAGCCGCCGGGGATTAGGGACGCTCGGGTAGGTCACGGCGCTGGTCACCTGAATCACAGGCGGCTTACACGCCACCGTCGCTCAAAACCCGCAGCTCCATCTCCGCAGGACTGGCCACCGGGTTCGTCACTGTGCAGTGGGACACCACCGCACGCAGGGCAGCCACTTCCTCCGGCGGCAGCTCCGGCGCCACGACGGTCAGGGACAGGGAAGCCACCCGAGCCGGCCGGTCGTCCACCATTCGGAACTCTGCGCGGACACGGAGGTCGGCACGGTCGGCACCGTGCCGGTCAAGGAAGCGTCCGGCACAGTGCGCCGCGCACAAGGCCACCGCCGCGACCAACAGCTCCCCGGGTGTCGGAGCCGTGTCCTTCCCTCCGCCCGTGAGCGGCTGGTCGACGGTCAGCTCATGCCCGCGGATCCGTATCGCGTAAGCATTCCCGGCCGCCGACAGCACCTCGACCACTCCGGGTGCTTCAGCGGCTTGCGGATCCACGGCCGCAGCCTGGTACAGCAGCAGCCCCGCAAGGCGCCGCGCCTCCGTAGCGGTGAGCGACGCCCACAGTTCGTCCGCGTCGTGGGAGGAGAACGACGTGTCCAGGACGACTCGCCCCATCTGCGCGGGCAGTCCTTGGGGCGCGAATCGTGTGACGCTGATCGTGCGACCGCAGCGAGTCTGCAGTTTCATCATGTCTCCCGACGGGTCTACGTCCGGTCGGCTCCGTCACGTCGGCCGAATCGATTCCATTGCCGCGCCCAACGGCGCACCGCTCACAACTCGGCTGCCGAGGTGATGCGCCGCCCGGTCAGACGTTCCATATCCACGGGCAGCCAGTCGATCCGCCGTCCACCCGCCCAGGGCCTGGTGTGCGCGGCCTCGTCCAGCCGTTTCGCCTCAACCGGATCTGTCACGGCCCGGCAACGACCCACGACCAGGACGCTCCATCCCTGGCTCATGGCGTCGTCCACCTGGTCGACCTCGAAGGCGACCCGCTGGTCCACGGCCGAGGCCGTTGTGGAGCCGGGGGCGGCACGGAAGGCCACGGCCCCATCCGCCACCTCGTAATTGACCGGAAACACGGCAGGACCATGCTCCGAAGTGAACGCGATGCGTCCCACTCCGTGGGTGGAGAGCAGGTTCCGGCACTCCTCTTCGCCGAGGTCGAGCAGGTGCGGGTCGCGCAGCGCCGATCCCGGCCCGGACGGTCGGTCCGTGCCACCTCCCTGCAATGCGCCGTACGTCGTCCCCAAGGCGTCTGCCAGCCGCACCAGAGTGCCGGAGCCCGGGTCGGCTGTATGCGTCTCCAAGTAAGACAGATAGCCGGGTGCCATTCGTGCTCTCTCGGCAACCGCTTCGATGCTGAGACCCTTGCGATGACGGGCTGCGGCCAGGCGCCGCCCCACGTCCCCCGCGTCACCGCCGTACACCGAGCCATGGTGAGTCCGGTCAGCAGTCCGCGTCGCCTGCGGCATCGGCCGCCGCGGTTCCCCAAGCTGGTCCACATGCGCATCGGGGCCGGGGAACACCAGCGTGACGTCCCCGGCGTCCGACCAGCGCACGTCGTACGGGGGCGTCCCATCGTCGTGGTGCAGGCCGACTATCTCACCGTCCCGCCGAGTAACACCGGTGGAAGGGCTCTCGACGACAAGCCGGTCGCCAACGTGTGCGTACATGACCGTCCCTCTCCGTCGATGAGGCTCTCCACCCAGGGTTACGCGCCGGCGCCGTGCCCACTAGACGGCTGAGGGTCCCGACGTGGTGCCGAACGGCCCTCTTCACGCGTGCACGAAGGCTTAGAGGTCCTAACAAAGGCGTTGGACGTGACGGTGGGTGATCAGGCAGACGGCGAGGCCGAGGAACGCTTCGTGGATGTCGTCGCGTCTCTCCCAGCGGATGCGTAGGCGGCGGAAGCCGTGGAGCCAGGCGATGATGCGCTCGACGACGTAGCGGAAGATGCCCAGCCCGGTGCCGTGTGGCTCGCCCCGTCTCGCGATCACGGGGCGGATGCCTCGTTGCCAGAGCAGGCGGCGGTATTTGTCGTGGTCGTAGCCGCGGTCGGCCAGTAGAGCGTCCGGCCGCCGACGGGGCCTGCCGGTCCGGCCCGCGACGGATGGGACCTTGTCGAGCAGGGGCAGCAGCTGGGTGACGTCGTTGCGGTTGCCACCGGTCAGCGATACCGCGAGCGGGATGCCCTGTCCGTCGACGATGAGGTGGTGCTTGCTGCCCGGCCGTGCACGGTCGACCGGGCTGGGCCCGCTTTTGGGCCTCGCCGGGCGGCCCGCACGTGCGAGGAGTCGATCACCGCCCGTCCCCAGTCCAGCTGGTTCTTCGACCGCAATTCGTTCAGCAGCAGCTGGTGGAGCTGGTCCCAGACGCCGGCCTCATTCCAGGCCGCCAGGCGCCGCCAGCACGTCATCCCCGAGCCGAAGCCGAGCTCCTGGGGCAGGTACTCCCACTGGATACCGGTATGCAGGACGAACAGAATGCCGCAGAGGGCCTGCCGGTCCGGCACCCGCGGTCTGCCCTCGGCCTTCTTCTTACCCGGCTTCGGCAGCAACGGCTCGATCAGCGACCACAGTTCATCCGACACGACCCACGGCCGCGGCTGACGATTTCCCATGCCCAGACATACGAGCAGAGAGGCCGACTGACTCATGATCAGCAGCTTTTGTTAGAGCCAGTTAAAGCGCGGCCGGTCCCCCACGAGCGTGGTGGTGACCTGACAGGGCGGCTGCGTCGGCTCTCTGCGGGCATCGACGGGAGGCGATCTCCTCGTCGGCCGTCCGCACGTCGACGCGTCGTAGACGTCCTACGGAGCACCGCGAACGATCAGGGCCGGACGACCCATGAGGAACCCGGGCGGTGCCCGAAGGGCCCCTGTCGCACCGGATCCCACGGCGTGAGGCTGGAGACGACAGCCGGAGGTGGTCACGATGCGCGGGAACAGAACCATTCGACGGTCTCTGTGGCGCTGGCGCCGCAATCCGTTGCGTCGGCGCGAGGACGTGCTCGAGGCATGGATCCTGCTGATCGTCTGGCTCGTCATCGCTCTGGTGGGCCCCGTCGCAGGAGTGCTCGGGGCGCAGGTCTCCGCCCAGAGCGCCGCGCAGCGACGCGCGGAACGCCATGCCGTCACCGCCACGCTCGTGTCGGACGTACCCCACAACGCTCTGGCCGACGGGACGACGGGGGGCCGCGTCGACGCGACCGTGCGCTGGACGGCGTCCGACGGTAGCCGGCACTCGAGCAAGGCCGCGGTCGACGGAGGACTCAAGGCGGGTTCCCGAGTGTCGGTCTGGACGGACCGGCAGAACAACTTGACGCCCGCGCCCCCGACCGTGACACAGGCAGGCGTGGACGCCGCCTTCATGGGCGCCGCCTCGTCGTTCGCCGTCGTCACGGCGGCGGCTGCCGGCTACTACGCAGCCAGATTGGTCCTCAACCGTCGGCGTCGCACGGCGTTGGAGGACGAGTGGCAGCAGATCGGATCCCAGTGGGGACGCACGGCCAGCTGAGCCGAGCCGCGTGGGAGCCCGATGTCCCGGAGCGTCGCCGGGGAAGTGTTCTCCTGACCTCAAGGACCCTGAGGCGGAAGGAGGAGTGATGAGCGGCTTCCTGATCGTAGGAGTGGATGATTCCGCTTCGAGTCTCGATGCCGTCGCAGGGGCGGCCCGGGATGCCGAGGTACGGAACCTTCATCTTCGGGTGGTGCACGCACTGCCCCTGCCTGCGCGCCTTCCATTGGACGCCGCCCTGCCCAGGCCGGTCAGGAACCATTTCAGAAAGGCGGCGGACTCGGTCGTGCAGGAGGCTGAGAACCGGGCACGGACAGAGGCGGCTGCTGTCAGGGTCTCGGCAGTGGTACTGCGGGGCGAACCGCTCAGCGTGCTCCTGACGCAGCCCCGGTCCGCAGCAGCGGTCGTCGTGGGGCACCGGGGCCTGAACCCGTTCACCGAACTGATTCTCGGCAGCACGACGACCGGGCTCGCCGCACACGCCGAGTACCCCGTGGTCGTCGTACGGGGAACCACGGCACCGACAAGGCCCGTGGTTCTGGGCGTGGACGGATCGCGGCGCACACATCACAGCGCTGCACGCCTGGACGGCCTGGAACGCTCCGCTGCCTTCCCCGGGCCCGTCGGAACCCTATGCTTTCGCGCCCGGCATGCTGGCCGCCCAGGAGGATCGACTCCTTGCCGAGGCGCTCGCGGGGACGCGAGTCCGGTATCCCGACGTGAAGGTGGAACACCGGAACATCCACGGACCGACAAGGCCGACGTTGATCGAGGCAAGCCGCAATGCTCGGCTCACCGTCGTCGGTTCCAGGGGACGAGGAGGCTTCGCCGGTCTGTCGCTCGACTCGGTCAGCCAGGCCCTTCTCCAGCATGCGCACAGCCCAGTCGCAGTCGTACAGGGGATGAAGTCGCCCACGGCAGTCGGCGAGGCATGACCGACGGCGATCGTGAAGGTCTTGCCGACAAGGGCCGTCGATGGCGACTTGAGGGAGGCAGCTCACCCGGCGTTGAGTCCACCAATTCAAACGCCCGGCATCAAACGGACGGTTATCGTCCCTCCATGGACGAATCCCTCTCGTTCGAGAGCTTCCTCAGAGGTGCCGGGCAGGCCGCTGCGAAAGCAATGGAGGACCACGGGCGCGGTGAGTACGACGAGTTCGCCCTCCATGGTGGTGTCGCCGTGGAGCGACTTGCCAAGGCCGCCCTGATCAAGAAGAACCCAGTCTTCCTAGTCGAAATGCGCAACGGCCCCTCTGACATGCTTCTTCACTTTGGTGGCCATCTGAAACTGGAGCCGGAGAAAGTGCGTACGGTCGGTGCGCACGAAGCCATCCGGCGGCTCCGACGCGTGGCCGTCCTGCCCTCCAATCCTCAACTCGACCTGCTGATCGAACTACGGAACGGAACTGCCCACACTTCCGTCGGAGACCAGGCAAAGGCACTGCTTCCCACACTCGCCTAGACTGTGGTGATCATTCTGACAGACATCGGTGTATCGGTCGACCAGTTCTGGGGCCGCTGGGCAACCGCCGTGAACGTAGCGGTGGACAAGGAGCGGAACGAGCTTCAGCGAGACGTAGAGATCCGAATCAGGCAGGCCCGACACCGATTCGAGGACAAGTTCGAAGGGCTACCCACAGGCTCCATGGATCGCATCCTCGGTGAAGCTGCCGAAAGGCTCGAAGTGGTAGGAGTAGCACGCGGAGACAACGAGCTTCTGGCGTTGCTGTCCACGATCCCATGCCCGTCATGCAAGGCCAAAGCACGCGTTAAAATCGTGCCTGTTGAGACCGAGGATGCCAGCCTGACACTACGAGCGACGGCACTCCATTGCTTCATCTGCCAACTGGACCTCCACACACCGGACGAGATCAGCGCGGCCGCTGTCGACATCGAGGCCGCCCTGCTGCCAACGTCGGCCCGCACGATGCGAGACACCCCGCCGCCCACCGGTCTCCGAGTGGAGCATCTCCACAAGTTCTGAAGCGCCACACGTTGCAAGCCCGAGCTGCCCAACTTCCTGACGGCGCCCCGTTGGCCCGCCGACATGCGGGGGGGGCGTCCAGACCCCATTGCTCAGGCAAAGCAGACTGCATGCTGGAGCAGACGACCGTGCGTCGGGTACGGCTTGGTGCCCTACCTCCTGCTTTTCTGTCCGCACGCCCAAAAAACTGGCTGTCGCATCGATATTTACCAAACCCCGCCCTTCGTCGTAGCCGACTACCTAAAGAACACCTAAAGAAGCCCCGTGGGGGTGGTCCCCACGGGGCTTCGCCGTATCACCGGCGCTGTCACGCGTCTGTCACCAACTACGCCGACGCCCCGGGACCGCAACGCCCTGACCTGCCACAACCCGCCCAGTATGGACTGACGTGGACGCCCGAAGACGGTCTCTACAACCTGTGCCATGTAGCACCGAGGGACGGCCCCATGACCAGGACCGGGGCCTGTTCCGGCCCGTCAAAGCGGTATTGCATGCTGTCGACGTTCTTCTCACTCACCCGTTCACGCTCCCACATCTCACATTCTCTTCGTGAACGGGGGCGGAGCCACTCGCCAGAC
>NZ_JBNGGE010000068.1:0-32795 GCF_049975785.1 Streptomyces sp. WG7 | reverse complement strand
TTGTTCTGGCAGAAGAACACCACCGGCGCGTTGTAGACGGCGGCGAAGTTGAACGCCTCGCTCACGTCGCCCTGGCTGGAGGCGCCGTCACCGAAGTACGCGATCACGCCGGAGTCCGCGCCGTCCTTGGCCACGCCCATCGCATAGCCGGTGGCGTGCAGCGCCTGCGACCCGATGACGATCGTGTACAGGTGGAAATTGTTGCTGTTGGGGTCCCAGCCGCCGTTGTTCACGCCGCGGAACATGCCGAGGAGGTTGGTCGGGTCGACCCCGCGGCACCAGGCGACGCCGTGCTCGCGGTAGGTCGGGAAGACGTAGTCGTCCTCGCGGGTGGCCCGGCCGGAGCCGATCTGGGCGGCCTCCTGGCCCAGCAGCGAGGCCCACAGGCCCAGCTCGCCCTGGCGCTGCAGGGCGGTGGCCTCGGCGTCGAAGCGCCGGGTGAGCACCATGTCGCGGTACAGGCCGCGCAGCTCGTCGGGGGTGATGTCGGCGACGTACTGGGCGTACTCGGCGTAGGCCGAGTTCTTGGCGGTCCCGACGCGTTCGCCCTCGGGCGTCAGCAGCTGCACGAGCTCCGTCTCGGAGCCCTTCTCGGCAGCGGCGGTGCGGGTGGTGCGCTTGGCGCCGGTGGTCGCGGCCTTGGCGCCGGCGGTGCGTTTGGCGCCCGCGGTCCCGGCCTTGGTGCCGGTGGTACCGGTCGCCTTGCTTCCGGCGCTGCGTCGCGGCTTGCGCGCGGCAGTGCTCTCGGTCACGTGTGCTCCTCCGTCGGTCCGGCCCCCGGGTTCGCCGGAAGCCAGTGCGGCTCACCTGCGGCCCGGCGGTCGCACAAGGGTGGGTGCGGCCCGGTCGGGAACAGGCGTGACAGGTGCCCCGGCGAGCGCCCTGCGAACAGCACGTTACCCAGTGCTCCACATTTCTGTGAAACCCCTCCTGACCTGCGTTTTTACTCGGATTTCCAAGTAAATCGGCAAAGTGCGGAAGTTTTACTGGTCACAGCCTCGCAGGGGGCCGGAACAACGGCACGTTATCCCGGCCACCCCGGGCACGGGAAGACTTGGCGTGTGACACTGCGCGCGCGCCCGAAAACGGACACATCCGGGCATTCCTGCTGGACGGCCGCGAGCTCGTCCGCCGGGGGTGTGCACGATCCGTTCCGCCGTCGAGGTGGTGGGCGTGCTGCAGCCGGGTGACGTCCCGAACGCGACGCGCGCGTGGACCCGTTTCCGGGACGCACGCGCGCGTGGAGAGCGATTCGGCCCGGGTCAGCCCAGGCCGCCCGGCAGCCCGGGGTCGCTGGTCGAACCGCCGTCGGTGCCGCCCGTCGGGTCGCTGCTCGCGCCGCCGTCGGTGCCGCCCGTCGGGTCACCCGTCGGGTCCGTGGTCGCGTCGCCCGTCGGGTCACCCGTCGGGTCCGTGGTCGCGTCGCCCGTCGGATCGCCCGTCGGATCGTCCGTCGCGGTGTGCGACGGCGTGTACGACGGCGTGTAGGGCGGATTCCACTCCCCGCTGCCCGTCCCTCCGTCGCCGTTGCCCTGCTCCGTGCCCGGGTCGGTGGTCTCCTGCGTCTCCTCGTCGCTGGGCGACGAGCTGGGCGACTCGGTCCCGGTGCTCTGCGAAGTGGTCGCCGTCGGGCTCTTGTCCGTGTCGGTGCCGCCCGTGCCGCCGCCGCCGTTGTTCAGGGCCAGCGCGACGCCCGCGGCGACGGCGATCACCGCGAGGACGGCCAGGATCCACAGCTTGCCGCGGCCGCTGCCCTTGTTGCCGTTGCCCTCGAAGCCGCCGTCGTCCCCGCCGTAGCCCCGGCCGTAGCCGCCCGGCAGGATCGGCTGGGGGATCTGCGTGGTGCCCGAGCCGTGGTCGGGGTGCGGCAGCACCGAGGTGCCCGCGAGGCCGGCGGCGGGAGTGTGCCGGCCGTCGTGCGCGGCGACCGGGCCGGTGTTCCAGGTGCCGGTGTGACCGCCCTGCTCGTACAGCATCTGCAGCCCGTACTGGACCAGGCCGCGCATCTCCTCGGCGGTCTGGAAACGGTCGTCGGGCTCCTTGGCCAGCGAGCGCATCACCAGGCCGTCGAGCTCCGGCGGGGTGGCGTCGGAGACCTCGGACGGCGGCGTCGGAATGTCCTGGACGTGCTGGTAGACCACCGACAGCGGGGTCTCACCGGTGAACGGCGGACGCAGCGCGAGGAGTTCGTAGAGCAGGCAGCCCGTCGCGTACAGGTCGGAGCGGTGGTCGACGGCCTTGCCGAGGGCCTGCTCCGGGGAGAGGTACTGCGGGGTGCCCATGACCATGCCGGTCTGCGTCATCGTCGACTGGGCGCCGTGCAGGGCGCGGGCGATGCCGAAGTCCATCACCTTCACCGCGCCGTTGTGCGTGATGATGACGTTGGCCGGCTTGATGTCGCGGTGGACGATGCCGTGCTGGTGGGAGTAGGCGAGCGCCTCCAGGACACCGGAGACGATGATCAGCGCCTGCTCGGGGCCGGGCGCCTCGGCGTTGAGGAGGAGGTCGCGGATGGTGCGGCCCTCGACGATCTCCATCACGATGTACGGCACCGACTGGCCGCCGACGAAGTCCTCGCCGGAGTCGTACACGGCCACGATGGCGTGGTGGTTGAGGCCGGCCACCGACTGCGCCTCACGCGTGAAGCGCGCCTTGGAGACCGGGTCCTCGGCGAGGTCGGCACGCAGCAGCTTGACCGCCACGGTGCGTCCGAGGCGCACGTCCTCTGCGGCGAACACCTCGGCCATGCCGCCCCGCCCGAGCCTGCGGGTCAGCCGGTACCGGCCGTCACCGACCAGGCCGCCGTTTCCCCAGGCCTCCGGCGCGTCAGACATACCGCCGCCAGTCGCCTCGGGTTCGGACGGGCCCTGGGCGCGCTGCTGCTGTGCCATCAGTCCTCGCCGTCGTTTCTGCCCGCGGTGCGCGCGGTGTTGTTACGGTCTCCGTCGGCCACGCTACAGCCTTCGCGGGGGCCTCCGGTCCGAGATGGGCGCCGGGACCGGCATCGAGACGGACCGGTCATGAAACCCTGGTTCCGTACTCTCGTGCAAATTCCGTGTACCGGCGGTACGCCGGCTGTAACGCTTCCGCGACGCTTCTTTCGCGTACGGTCACGGAACGGGCACCCCGCTTGACGTGTCGGTGCCCTGGGGCAGACTTGGCCGGGAATAGCACTTTCGATCACGAGCGCGCGTGCTGCTGACACCGGCGCCGCACAGCGCCTATGGGGGACGCAGACACATGAGCCAGGACGCCGGACAGGGCCGGTATGCGGGGCGCGCGCTCGCCGGCGGCCGCTACCAGCTGCGCGACTTGCTCGGTGAGGGCGGCATGGCCTCCGTGCACCTGGCGTACGACTCGGTGCTGGACCGACAGGTCGCGATCAAGACACTGCACACCGAACTGGGCCGGGAACAGGCCTTCCGCGAGCGCTTCCGCCGCGAGGCCCAGGCCGTGGCCAAACTCACGCACACCAACATCGTCTCCGTCTTCGACACCGGCGAGGACGACCTCGGTGGCATGACGACCCCGTACATCGTCATGGAGTACGTCGAGGGCCGGCCGCTCGGCTCGGTGCTCGACGAGGACGTCCGGCAGTACGGCGCCATGCCCGCCGACAAGGCGCTCAAGATCACCGCGGACGTGCTGGCGGCCCTCGAGATCAGCCACGAGATGGGCCTGGTCCACCGGGACATCAAGCCGGGCAACGTGATGATGACCAAGCGCGGCGTGGTCAAGGTGATGGACTTCGGCATCGCCCGCGCCATGCAGTCCGGCGTGACCTCGATGACGCAGACCGGCATGGTCGTCGGCACCCCGCAGTACCTCTCGCCGGAACAGGCACTCGGCCGCGGTGTGGACGCCCGCTCCGACCTGTACTCGGTCGGCATCATGCTGTTCCAACTGGTCACCGGGCGCCTGCCGTTCGAGGCGGACTCGCCGCTGGCCATCGCGTACGCGCACGTGCAGGAGGAGCCGGTGGCTCCTTCGTCCGTCAACCGCGCCCTGCCGCCGGCCGTGGACGCGCTGGTGGCCCGCGCGCTGAAGAAGAACCCGAACGAGCGTTTCCCCAGCTCCGAGGCCATGCGGGACGAATGCCTGCGCGTGGCGGCCTCCTTCCGGGCGGCCCCGCCGAGCATCGTGCCCGGCGCGCACACGTCGAGCGGCGCGGGCGTCGGCTCCGCGGTGTTCCCACCGGTCGACCAGACCGCGCCCGCGCCCACGGGCCCCGTCCAGACGCCGTACCAGCCGATGCCGAATCCCGGCCCGAGTCCCTACGGCGGCACCCCGGCCCCCGCCGCGCCCTCGCCCGCGTACGGCTATCCGCAGCAGGGCGGCGGCTACCAGACGCCGTCGCCGTCGCCGTACGCACCGCAGCAGCACCAGGGCGCGCCCACGCCACCGCCGTACAACCTCACGCCCGCCACCCCCGCGTCCGGATCACCGGGCGGCGGCAAGGGCAACAAGATGGTGATCATCGGCTCGATCGCGGTCGCCGTCCTGGCGGTCGGCGGCCTGATCGGCGCGCTGACGATGGACGACGGCGGTGACGAACCCAAGGGCGGCGACGCGACCACCGCCGCCTCCGAGGTGGCGGGCTACCGCGGGCCGGACAAGACGAAGACGATCGAGAAGGACACCTGCACGGAGCCCCGGGAGGCGTACAACGACCCCGACAAGATCCAGGTGCCGGACTTCACGTTCAAGTACATCGGCTCGGTCAAGGAGTGCTTCAACGCCGCCGGGTGGCCGATGGAGATCGTCGAGGTCGACGAGAACACCTACGGTGAGGGCTCGATCCGCGACCAGTTCCCGCAGCCCGGTACCGACGTCGACCCCGACGACATGCCGACGATCCAGCTCAAGGTCTCGACGGGCAAGCCGCCGTCCGCCTGACCACGCGTTCCGTCCGGCGTACGGCGAAGGGCCCGGCAGCAGGTGCTGCCGGGCCCTTCGCGCTGTCGGTGGCCGGCGCTCCCCACGGGTGCGGGCTTCCCACCGGGATCAGCGGGCTTCCACCCGTGCCGGCGGGCCTGTTACCGGTGCCGGCGCGCCTGCTACAGGTAGGGGCCGCCGGAGCGGACGCCCGGGTGGGGCGGCTCCTCGCCGTCCTGGCCGACGCCCGGCGGGAGAGCGCGGCGCATCTGCTCCAGCTGGGCCCGCGCGGCCATCTGCTGCGCGAACAGCGTGGTCTGGATGCCGTGGAACAGGCCCTCCAGCCAGCCGACCAGCTGGGCCTGCGCGATCCGCAGTTCGGCGTCGGTCGGCGTCACGTCGTCCGTGAAGGGCAGGGAGAGCCGCTCCAGCTCCTCGACCAGCTCCGGGGCCAGGCCGTCCTCCAGCTCCTTCACCGAGCTGGAGTGGATCTCCTTGAGCCGCGCCCGGCTCGCCTCGTCCAGGGGCGCGACGCGCACCTCCTCCAGCAGCTGCTTGATCATGCTGCCGATCCGCATGACCTTGGCGGGCTGTTCCACCTGCTCGGTCACCGGGGTCTCCCGGGAGTCGTCGTCTCCGCCGCCGCTGAGCGCCATTCCGTCCTGGCCGACGACCAGGATCTGGGGGTTCTCCGGCGACCTGTCGTTCCTCGGCATCTCCATGCCCGCCATTCTCTCGTACGCCTGCGCCTCGATCGGGTGGTGCCCCCGGAGAAACGTGATCCACCGCGTTCGGCGGAGTCCGGAATGCCGGTATGGCGAGCAGGTGTGAGGCTTGTTCCGTCGATTTCCGCGACTGGTTATCACCGGGAGGGGGTCACGGACGTGACTCCATGGCTGCACGCACTGCGAGCTACGGGACTGGCGGGGGTTCTGGGGGTGAGCACGTTGGTGTCGCCGTGGGGGGCGGAGGCGGCGCACGGCGCCGGGGCCGCGACGGCGGGGGCCGCCGGGTTCGCGACGGTGGACGCGATCGCGGCCCCGTCTCCTTCCGCGCCGGCCCCCGCTCCGGTGCCCGGGACGGCTGCCGGCCCCGACCGCTCCGGCGGTGGCGACGGGCATGCCACCGACGGCGACGACGCGCACGGCTCCGGCGGTGACGACGCTCACGACTCCGGCGGTGACGACGGGCGGGGCGCTCACGAGCGCCCCCGGCGCCAGGACGGCCGTGACGGCCCCGACCGCCCGCAGGCCCACCCCGCATCCCCCGCCGCCGAGGAGTCCGGCCCGGCGGACGGCGCGGCGCGCGGCTCCACGACGCCCGCCCCCTCACCCTCGCCCTCTCCCTCGGCGTCCGGCGGCTCGGCGGCCGACCCGGAGCCCTCCCGGGCGGGGAGCCGGCCGGGCGAAGGGCGGCAGCGGCCCGGACGGCCCGAGGAGCGGGCACCGGAGTGGGGCGGCGCGGACGAGAACGCGGGTCACAGGGCGGACGACGACGGTGGCCGGGGCATCCTCGACGATCCGTTCCCCGCCGTGCCGCCCGGGGAGGCCGGGGAGGCCGCCCCGGTGCCCTCCGCGACCCCGTCCGGGTCCGAGCAGCCGCAGGCCGGCACGCACGCCGAGGACGCCACCGAGCCCGTGGTGCGGGTCCTTCCCCTGGGCAGCGGGCTGGTCCTCATCGGCCTCGGCCTGGCCCTGGCCTTCGTCGGCCTCCGCCTGCGCCGGGGCTGACACCCGCCTCCGCTACGGGGTGACCAGCAGCACCTTGCCGATGTGCCCGCTCTCCTCCACGACCCGGTGGGCGGCGGGGGCGTCGCTCATCGGGAGTTCGCGGTCGACGATCGGACGGACGTGCCCCTCCGCGAGCAGCGGCCAGACGTGCTCGCGTACGGCCGCCACGATGGCCGCCTTCTCCTCCAGCGGGCGGGCGCGCAGCGACGTCGCGCTGACGGCCGCGCGCTTGGCCAGGAGCGTGCCGATGTCCAGCTCGGCCTTCCGGCCGCCCTGCATGCCGATGATCGCGAGCCGGCCGTTGACGGCGAGGGCCTGGACGTTGCGGTTCAGGTACTTGGCGCCCATGTTGTCGAGGATGACGTCGGCGCCCGCGCCGCCCGTCGCCTCCTTCACCTCGGCGACGAAGTCCTGCTCGCGGTAGTTGATCAGGATGTCGGCGCCCAGTTCGGCGCAGCGCCCCAGCTTCTCCTCGGTGCCCGCGGTCACGGCGACCTTCGCGCCGACGGCCTTGGCGAGCTGGATCGCCATGGTGCCGATGCCGCTGGAACCGCCGTGCACGAGCAGCGTCTCACCGGGGCGCAGGTGGGAGACCATGAAGACGTTCGACCAGACGGTGCAGACCACTTCGGGCAGCGCCGCCGCCCGCGTGACGTCGATGCCCTCCGGAACCGGCAGCAGCTGACCGGCCGGAACGACGACCTTCTCGGCGTAACCCCCGCCTCCGAGCAGCGCGCACACCTCGTCGCCGACGGACCAGCCGGACACGCCCGGCCCGAGCGCGGCGACGCGCCCGGAGCACTCCAGGCCGGGGTAGGGGGAGGCGCCGGGCGGGGGATCGTAGAAGCCCTGGCGCTGCATGATGTCGGCGCGGTTGACGGCGCTGGCCGTCACCTCGACCAGGACCTCGCCCTCGCCGGGCACCGGGTCGGGGACCTCGGACCAGACCAGCGCCTCGGGGCCTCCGGGTTCGGAAATCGTGATCGCATGCATGAGAGCGACGCTACTCCTCCACCCCCGGTCGGGCCCCTCCACCCGGTCCCCGGGACGGAACGCCCTCCCCGCCCGGCCCCAGGTCAGGGAACCGCACCCGGGTCCCGGGGCGGAACGCCTCCCACCCGGTCCCCAGGCCGGGAGGCCCTCCCCACGCGGGCCCCCGGACGGAACGCCCTCCCCTCCCGGTCCCAAGCTGGGACGCCCCCCCTCAGACCCAGGTCCGAACGCCTCCCACCCGGCCCCCAGACCGGGAGGCCCTCCCCACGCGGGCCCCCGGACGGAACGCCCTCCCCTCCCGGTCCCAAGGTGGGACGCCCCCCCTCAGACCCAGGCCGGAACGCCTCCCACCCGGTCCCCAGACGGAACTCCCTCCCCACCGGCCCCCGGACGGCGCGCCCTCCCACCCGGTCCAAGGCCGGAAAGGCCTCCCACCCGGGACCCAGGCCGGAAGGCCCCCCCACCCGGGACCCAGGTCGGGACCTCCTCCATCTTCAGGACCGTCCGCCGGGAATCCCCGTGCGAGACCGATGAGTTTGCGCGACGGTGGAGGTCTTCCCATGCGTAGTCCGAGAACGCGGAGGGACCACCGATGAGCACGCACACGTCCGGTCTCGCGATCGAGACCGCGGGACTGGTGAAGACGTTCGGCGAGACCCGGGCCGTGGACGGGGTGGACCTCGCGGTGCCCGCCGGCACGGTCTACGGCGTCCTCGGCCCGAACGGCGCCGGCAAGACCACCGTGGTGAAGATGCTCGCCACCCTGCTGCGTCCGGACGGCGGCCAGGCCCACGTCTTCGGCCACGACGTCGTACGCGAGGCGGACGAGGTGCGCGGCAGGGTGAGCCTCACCGGGCAGTACGCGTCCGTGGACGAGGACCTCACCGGCACCGAGAACCTGGTCCTGCTGGGACGCCTCCTCGGGCACGGCAAAGCGGCCGCGCGCGAACGCGGCGCCCAGTTGCTGGCGGCCTTCGGGCTGACGGACGCGGCGGCGAAGCAGGTCAAGCACTACTCCGGCGGCATGCGGCGGCGTATCGACATCGCCGCGTCCATCCTCAACACCCCCGATCTGCTCTTCCTCGACGAGCCGACGACCGGCCTCGACCCGCGCAGCCGCAACCAGGTGTGGGACATCGTGCGCGCGGTCGTCGCCCAGGGCACGACCGTGCTGCTGACCACGCAGTACCTGGACGAGGCCGACCAGCTGGCGTCCCGGATCGCCGTGATCGACAAGGGCAGGGTGATCGCGGAGGGCACCAAGGGCGAGTTGAAGGCGTCCGTCGGCGCCGGCTCCGTCCACCTGCGGCTGCGGGATCCCGGCCGGCGGCCGGAGGCCGAGCGCGTCCTGCGCGATCTGCTGGTCGCCGAGGTCCAGCTGGAACACGACCCGGTCGCGCTGACCGCCCGCCTGGGGGCGACGTCCGGTGACACGGCCGCCGACCAGGCCGCCAGGGCACTCGCCGAGCTGGCCCGGGCCGGCATCACCGTCGACAACTTCTCTCTCGGCCAGCCCAGCCTCGACGAGGTCTTCCTGGCGCTGACCGGGCACGACACCGGCCAGAGCCCTGATGCCGGCGACGGCACCGGCACCGGCCCCGACGCGAAGGACGAGGTGGCGGCATGAGTACGGCCACGAGCACCGAGGGCAAGGAACTCTCCCCGGTCAGCACCGAGTCGCTGGCGGCCCTGCTGGTCGCCAAGGAGCGCCCGCCGCGGCCCAGCGCCCTGTCCACGTCCGTGACCTTCGGATGGCGCGCGATCCTCAAGATCAAGCACGTGCCGGAGCAGCTCTTCGACGTCACCGCGTTCCCGATCATGAACTTGCTGATGTTCACGTACCTCTTCGGCGGTGCGCTGGCGGGTTCGCCGAGCGACTACATCCAGTTCGTGCTGCCGGGCATCCTCGTGATGTCGGTCGTGATGATCACGATGTACACCGGGGTCTCGGTGAACATCGACATCGAGAAGGGCGTCTTCGACCGCTTCCGCTCGCTGCCCATCTGGCGGCCCTCGGCGATGGTCGGCTACCTGCTCGGTGACGCGCTGCGCTACACCATCGCGTCCGTCGTGATGCTCACCGTCGGCCTGCTGCTCGGGTACCGCCCCGACGGAGGGTTCGGTGGCGTGGTCGCCGGGATCGCGCTGCTGCTGGTGTTCTCGTTCGCCTTCTCGTGGATCTGGACGATGTTCGGGCTGATGCTGCGCACCGAGAAGTCGGTGATGAGCATCAGCATGATGGTGATCTTCCCGCTCACCTTCCTGTCCAACGTCTTCGTCGATCCGAAGACCATGCCGGGCTGGCTGCAGGTGTTCGTCAACAACAGCCCGATCACCCACCTGGCGTCCGCGGTGCGCGGGCTGATGGCGGGTGGCTGGCCGGGCGTCGAGATCGGCTGGACCCTGGGCTGGGCGGGCCTGTTCCTGCTGGTCTTCGGCCCGGTCACCATGCGTCTCTACAACCGCAAGTAGCCCCCGCGCGCCCGGTACGGGACCGGTGCCCCGTCAGTCGCGGGGCAGCGGGCGGGCGTCGGGCGCCACATGGGTGGCCGGCGTCGCCCGCACGATCGTGATCAGGCGGTCCGTCAGCTCCAGCCCGCCGACGTCCGGATCGTCGTAGCCGAGCACCCGGTGCCCGCGTACGACGCTCACCACCAGGTCGTCCGTCTCCCGCGGGTTCCTGCCCACCTCGGCCTTTATGACCGGTCGCTCGACGAGGTCGAGGCCGCTGCCCTGGCTGATGAGGTCCTCCATGACCATGCCGGCCGCGGGGCTGAGCACGGAGAGTCCGAGCAGGCGGCCCGCGGCGCTGGCGCTGGTGATCACGGCGTCGGCGCCGGACTGCTTCAGCAGCGGCGCGTTCTCCTCCTCGCGGACCGCGACCACGATCTTCGCGCCGCGGTTGAGCTGCCGGGCCGTCAGCGTCACCAGCACGGCCGTGTCGTCGCGCTGGGTGGCGATGATGATCTGCTTCGCCCGGTACACCTCGGCGCGGTTCAGCACATCGCTGCGCGTCGCGTCACCGACCACGCCCGCGTACCCGTGGGCCGTCGCGGCCTCGACGGCCTTCCCGCTGGGATCGACCACGACGACCTGCTCCTTGCGCAGCCCGGTCGCGCAGACGGTCTGGATCGCCGACCGTCCCTTGGTACCGAAGCCGACAACGACGGTGTGATCGCGCAAGGTGGACCTCCAGCGGTTCAGGCGCCACTCCTCCCGAGTGCGCTCGGTGAGGGCTTCCAGCGTGGTGCCGACCAGGATGATCAGGAACAGCACGCGCAGGGGCGTGATGACGAAGATGTTGGTGAGCCGGGCGGCGTCGCTGACGGGCGTGATGTCGCCGTACCCGGTGGTGGAGAGGGTGACGGTGGCGTAGTAGAAGGCGTCGAGGAGGTCGACGGACCCGTCGGAGTTGTCGGTGTAGCCGTCGTGGTCGGCATAGACGATGACGGCGGTCACCAAGAGGACCAGCAGTGCCGTGGAAAGCCGCTTGCCCACCTGGCGGATCGGGTGCTCCACCAGCTTCCTCGGGAGTTTCACCCGATGGGTCACGAGATGCTCGTCCGCCTGGCGGGCGATCGCGTCCTGGCCCGGAAGTTTCACGTGAAACACACTCCGATTCCACCGGTGGCCCAGGGCAGGTCGAGCAGTTCGGCCTCCTGTCCCGGCCGCGTCCCGCCCGGGGGTACGACGGCCAGGGCATCGGCGGCCGCGATGCCGCGCAGCATGGCGGGACCGTTGTAGTGCAGCGGCACGGCACCGTCGCCGCGCAGGACGACGGGGACGAGCCGGGTGTCGTGCGGGTGCCCGTGCACCGCGTCCCTCAGCGGCAGCGCGTACGGCTCGGGGGCCGGGCGGGCGGCGAGGGTGCGCAGCAGCGGCTCGGCGAGCGTGAGCAGTCCGGAGACGGCGGCGAGAGGGTTGCCGGGCAGTCCGACGAGGTGCCGGCCGTCCTTGAGACGGGCCAGCAGCATGGGGTGTCCGGGGCGTACCTCGACACCGTCCACGAGGAGTTCGGCGCCGACCCGGCGCAGGACGGGGTGAACGTGGTCGACGGGGCCCGCGGCGGTGCCGCCGGTCGTGACGATCAGGTCCGCCTTGGAGGCCGTGACGGCACGCTGCAGGGCCTTGGCGTCGTCACCGATCCGGCGGACCGCGCGGACCTCGGCACCCAGGGCCCGCAGCCAGGGCGGCAGCATCGGGCCGAGCGCGTCCCGGATGAGGCCGTCGTGCGGGAGGCCCTCGGTGAGCAGTTCGTCGCCGAGGACGAGGACGTCGACGCGCGGGCGGGGGACCGCGGTGAGGGTGTCGTAACCGGCGGCAGCCGCGAGGCCCAGTACGGCCGGGGTCGCCAGGGTGCCGACGGGCAGCAGCTGGTCGCCGCTGCGGCACTCCTGGCCGCGCAGGCGGATGTCCTGGCCGTGCACGACCTCACGCGTCGCCTGCAGCCGGTGCCTGCCGTCGGTGCGGCCGTGCTCGGTGCGCAGTACGGCGGTCGTGTCCAGGGGGATGCGTGCGCCGGTGGCGATCCGGGCGGCCGTGCCGTCGGTGAGGGGCGCGGGTTGCCCGTGTCCGGCCAGGACGCCCTCGTCGCGCACCGTCCAGGGGCCCGGGCCGGCGACGGCCCAGCCGTCCATCGCGGAGGTGTCGAAGGAGGGCAGATCGGTGAGGGCGGTGAGGGGCGCGGCGAGGGTGAGGCCGAGGGCCGCGTCGAGGGGCACGGAGACCGGGGCGCGGGAGCCCGCACGGGCCGCGGCGCGGGCGGCGCGCTCGGCGGCGGCCCGGGCTTCGGGCCACGGGGTCGCGCGGTGGCGGGGCTCGGCCGGCTCGCGCGGGGCGCCGTGGTGGCTGTGGCTGCCATGACTGGCTTGAGTGGCGTTGCTGGCGCGACTGTTGTGAGCGGCGTTGCTGCCGTGGCTGAAGTGAGCGCCGTTGCTGTCGTGGCTGTCGTGATGCTCGGCGTGCGCGGGTGTCGCGGGGTGGCCGCGGTCGCCGCGGGAGGGGCCGGGGTGCTGGTTCACGAGGGCGAGCGCCTCCTCGACGTCCAGGTCCTCCGCCTCGTCGTCGGCCCGTGTCCGGGGGGAGGTCATCACGCGTCCGGGCGGGTGTCGGGGGTGGCGTCGGGCGCCACGTCGGGCTCGCCCGGCGCGGGGGCGGGTCCGGCGTCGGCGGCTTCCAGGGCCCAGCGCTGGGCGAGGGCCGCGGCCTTGCGGGCGGTCTCGGCGACGGCCTCGGGTCCTCCCCCGGCCCGTCCGGCCGCGTAGCCGACGAGGAAGGTGGTCAGCGGGGCGGCGGGCCTGGCCACCCCGTGGGCGGCGTCGCGCGCGAGGTCGAGCAGGACGCCGGTGTCGACGTCGAGGTCGATGCCCAACTCGTCCTTGGCTGCGGTAATCCATTCATCCAACACGTGACCATGCTCCCTGATGCGTGCCCTTGCGGTGGCGATGTCGTCCCAGGTGTCGCAGTCGAAGGAGGCGACGGCGTCGGGGACACGGATGAGACGGAGCGCGCCGGTCAGGCGGCGCAGGGGCAGCCCGGCGAGGTCCGCCCGGTCCCGGGTGAGCGCGGCGAGTTCGCGGCGCAGCGCGGATGCGCGGTAGGCGGCGACGAGGGGCTGGTCGCGGCCGTCGGCGTCGGTGAGCAGCACGCCGTCGCAGTCGCTCGCGGTGAGGGCCGACAGCAGCCGTCCGACGGTGGGCGCGTCGAGGAACGGCAGGTCGGCGGAGACCACCACGACGTGCTCTTCCGTGGTGTGCGCCAGGCCGGCGGCGAGGGCGGCGAGCGGTCCACCGCCGGGCGGGTCCTCGCGCGCCCAGGTCACCGGGCGGGCGGTGGGGCGGGGGTCGGCGACGACGACGGTGGTGCGCGCTCCGGCGCAGGCGGCGAGCACCCGGTCCAGCAGCGGGCGCCCGCCCACACGGAGACCCGGCTTGTCCGCACCGCCGAGCCGCCGGGCGGCCCCGCCGGCGAGCACGACGGCGTCGCACCCGGCGAGGCCCGGACCCGGCGCGGAGCCGGAGCCGACGGCGGGGCCGGAGCCGGGGGCACCGGAGGGCTCGTACGCGGTCACCCCCCGAGTATGCGTCCCTGCGCGATCACAGGGAACGCGGGGGAGGCCGCGCGTTCAGCGCGCGTGCTCCGGCACCGCCGTCACAGGGTGCGCAGCAGTACCGCCGGCTGCTCCACGCAGTCCGCGACGTACCGCAGGAAACCGCCCGCCGTGCCGCCGTCGCACACCCGGTGGTCGAAGGTGAGCGACAGCTGGACGACCTGGCGCACCGCCAGCTCGCCCTCGTGCACCCAGGGCTTGGGGACGATGCGGCCGACGCCGAGCATGGCGGCCTCGGGGTGGTTGATGATCGGCGTGGACCCGTCGACGCCGAACACGCCGTAGTTGTTCAGCGTGAAGGTGCCGCCGGTCAGTTCACCGGGCGTCAGCCGACCGGCCCGGGCAGCCTCGGTCAGCCGGGCGAACTCCGAGGTGAGCCCCTCGGCGTCCCGCGCGTGCGCGTCCCGGACGACCGGAACGACCAGCCCCCGGTCCGTCTGGGCGGCGAAGCCGAGATGGATCCGGCCGAGCTGGACGATCTCCCTGGTCTCCATGTCGACCGTGGAGTTCAGCTCGGGGAAGCGGGCCAGTGCGGCCGTGCAGATCCGGGCCAGCAGGGCGACGAGGGAGATCTTCTGCCCACCGGCGGCGTTCATCGCGGCGCGCGCCCGCGTCAGCTCGGTCGCGTCGGCGTCCACCCAGCAGGTCGCGTGCGGGATCTCCCGCCTGCTGCGGGAGAGCTTGTCGGCGACGGCGCCACGGACGCCCTTGAGGGGGACGCGGATGATGCCGTCGGACCCCGGGGCGGAGGCGGCTGCCGGTCCGGTCCCGGCCTCGTGCGGCCCGCTCCTCCGGGCCGCCGTACGGCCGCTCTGCGCGGCGGCGGCACGCAGCGCGTACTCCACATCCGCCCGCAGGATCAGCCCGTCCGGGCCGGAGCCGGTCAGCTCGCGCAGATCCAGGTCGTTCTGCCGGGCGAGCCGGCGCACCAGCGGGGAGATGACGGGGACGGGGCCGTCCACCGGGTCGGCGGAACGGGCCCGGCCGTTGGCCCGCCCGGTCGCCGCCGGGGCGGACGCCGAAGGGGACGCCGACGCGGACGCCGACGGCACCGGCCGCACCCTGCGCCGCCGCGCGGGCGCCTCGGAGGTGCCGTACCCGACCAGGACGTTGCCCGAGCCCTCGGCCTTCGCCTGCCGCTCCCGGGAGCGCTCGGCCTGAACCTGCTCGGCCCGGGGCTTCACGTCCTGCGGCTCCCCTGCCGTCTCCCCGACCCGCTCGCCCGCCGGCTCCCCGGCACGCCCACCCGCCGGCCCCCCGGCCCGCTCGCCGGGCGGCCGGCCGGCCGTCTCGCCGCCGGTGCCCGCCTCTCCTGCCGGGCGGTCTCCGGCGGTCTCGCCGACCGCCACCGTCAGCAGCGGCGCCCCGACGGGCAGCTCCGTGCCCTCCTCGCCGAAGCGGGCGGTGACCACACCGCCGTAGGGACAGGGCACCTCGACCATCGCCTTGGCCGTCTCGACCTCGACGACCGGCTGGTCGACGACGACGACGTCGCCGACCTCGACCATCCAACGCACGATCTCCGCCTCGGTGAGCCCCTCACCGAGGTCGGGGAGCCTGAACTCCAGGCCGTGACCGTCAGAAGCGTGTGCCATCAGCTTTCGGCCTCCCACTGCAGGCGCCCCACGGCGTCCAGGATCCGGTCCACACCGGGCAGGTGGTGGCGCTCCAGCATCGGTGGCGGATACGGGATGTCGAACCCGGCCACACGCAGCACCGGCGCCTCCAGGTGATGGAAGCAGCGCTCCGTGACCCGGGCCGCGATCTCCCCGCCCGGGCCCCCGAAGGAACCCGACTCGTGGACGACGACCGCGCGTCCCGTCCGCCGCACCGAAGCGCACACCGTCTCGTCGTCGAACGGCACCAGGGAGCGCAGATCGACGACTTCGAGGTCCCAGCCCTCGGCCCGGGCCGCCTCGGCCGCCTCCATGCAGGCGACCAGCGACGGCCCGTACGTGATGAGTGTGGCGCTCCGGCCCGAGCGCCGCACCACCGCGCGGCCCACCGGCTCAACGGGTGCGGGCTCCTCGGGGTTCCAGGAGTCCTTCGACCAGTACAGACGCTTGGGTTCGAGGAAGACCACCGGGTCGTCGGAGGCGATGGACTCGCGCAGCAGCCCGTAGGCGTCGGCGACGGTCGCGGGCGTGACGACATGGAGCCCCGGAGTCGCCATGTAGTACGCCTCGGACGAGTCGCTGTGGTGCTCGACGCCGCCGATGCCGCCGCCGTAGGGGACGCGGATGGTCAGAGGCAGGGGCATCTTCCCGCGGGTGCGGTTGCGCATCTTGGTGACGTGGCTGACGACCTGTTCGAACGCCGGGTAGGCGAAGGCGTCGAACTGCATCTCCACGATCGGGCGCAGCCCGTACATCGCCATGCCGACGGCCGTGCCGAGGATGCCGGCCTCGGCGAGCGGCGTGTCCGTGCAGCGGTCCGCGCCGAACTCCTCGGCGAGCCCGTCGGTGACCCGGAAGACGCCGCCGAGGGTGCCCACGTCCTCGCCCAGGACGTGTACTCCCGGGTCGGCGGCCATGGCGTCGCGCAGCGCGCGCGTGAGGGCCTGCGCCATGGTGGCCGGCCTGACGGCGACGGTGGTCATCGGCGCGTTCCTTCCGACTCGGCCCCGGCCCCCGCGTCCGCCTCGGCCTCGGCCTCCAGCTCCGCGCGCAGCCGGTCCCGCTGCTCGCGCAGCTGCGGGGTGGGCTCGGCGTAGACGTGGGCGAACAGGTCCATCGGGTCGAGCCGCGGGTCCTGGTTCATGCGCGCGCGCAGGTCGGCGGCCAGGGTCTCGGCGTCCTCGCGGGCGGCCCGGACGGCGTCCTCGTCGAGCAGGCCGCGCTCGGTCAGCTCCCGTTCCAGCAGCTCGATCGGGTCGTGCCGGCGCCAGGTCTCGACCTCGGCGTCGCCCCGGTAGCGCGTCGCGTCGTCGGCGTTGGTGTGCGCCTCGACGCGGTACGTCACGGCCTCCACCAGCGTGGGCCCGCCGCCCGCGCGCGCGTGCCGTACGGCGTCGGAGAGGACCTCGTGCACGGCGGCGGCGTCGTTTCCGTCGACCAGGCGGCCGGGCATGCCGTAGCCGACGGCCTTGTGGGCCAGCGACGGGGCGGCGGTCTGCTTGGCGAGCGGGACGGAGATCGCGAAGCCGTTGTTCTGTACGAAGAAGACGACCGGCGCCTGCCAGACGGCGGCGAAGTTCAGCGCCTCGTGGAAGTCGCCCTCGCTGGTGCCGCCGTCGCCGACCATCGCCAGCGCGACGACGTCGTCGCCCTTGAGCCGCGCGGCGTGCGCGAGACCGACGGCGTGCGGCAGCTGGGTGGCGAGCGGCGTGGACAGGGGGGCGACCCGGTGCTCGTAGGGGTCGTAGCCGGTGTGCCAGTCGCCGCGCAGCAGGGTGAGGGCCTCGACCGGGTCGACTCCGCGGGCGACCACGGCGAGCGTGTCGCGGTAGCTGGGGAAGAGCCAGTCCCGCTCCTCGAGTGCCAGCGCGGCGGCGACCTCGCAGGCCTCCTGGCCGGTGCTGGAGGGGTAGACGGCCAGCCTGCCCTGCTTGGTCAGTGCCGTGGCCTGCGCGTTGTACCGCCGGCCGCGCACCAGCCGGGCGTACAGCGAGCGCAGCAGCCGGGGGTCGGCCTGCTCGGCGGCCTTCGTGCCGAGGACGCGGTACGGCTCCGCGTCGGGCAGCAGCGGCGCGGGGTCGGTACGGGGCTGCCAGGCAGGCGGCGGCGTGGGCCGGTATGCGCCCCGCTGCTCCATGACCGTCATGACGGCACCTCCTCGTGGGAGCGGCTCCGGGCTCGGCACGGTTGTGACGGGCCTCACCTACCGATTGTTCGGTCGTCGGCACATTCTGGCTACAGGCGGCCCCAGGCTGTGGACAAACGGTTCTCCACAGCCTGAGATGGACGCAGTACGTCCATGGTAAGAAGGCGGGGGGACATGGCATCTGAACAAATGGCCGAACACCCGGAGGACGCCGGCGAGCAGGAAGAGTCCGGCGCCCCGCCGCCCCCGCGCCCGCTGGACGCCATCGACCAGGACATCCTGCGCATGCTCCAGGCGGACGGCCGTGCCTCGATACGCTCGGTCGCCGAGCGGGTGCACGTCTCGCGCGCGAACGCCTACGCGCGCATCAACCGGCTCGTCGAGGACGGCGTCATCCGCGGCTTCGGTGCCCGCGTCGACCACGAGCGCGCGGGCCACGGCACCTCGGCGTACATCACCTTGAAGATCGTCCAGAACTCCTGGCGCACGGTCCGCTCCCAGCTCCGCCGGCTCCCCGGGGCCTCCCACATCGCCCTGGTGGGCGGCGACTTCGACGTCCTGCTCCTGGTGCACACCCCCGACAACCGGGCCCTGCGGGAGCTGGTGCTGACCCGCCTCCAGGCCATCCCGGAGGTGCTCAGCACGCGCACCCTGCTCGTGTTCGAGACCGAGGACCTCGAACCGCAGAACTGACCCGCCACCGGGCCCGGCCAACCACCGGTGGCGGCCGGCCACCGGCCCCGGCCGGCCACCGGCCCCGGCCGACCACAGGCCCCGGCCGACCACAGGTGCAGACCCATCACCGGCCCCGGCCACCGGCGGCTCAGGACGCCCTGCGCAGCCCTCCGAACACCAGCCGCGCCACCGCGTCGACCACTTCCCGCTCACCCGCGCCACCCGCGCCACCCCTGCCGCCCGGTCCGCCGGAGTCTTCGGCGCCACCGGAACCGCCGGGGCCTTCGGGGCGGTACCACTCGACGATCGAGTTGATCATGCCGAAGACCAGGCGCGTCGCGAGCCGCACCTCCACGTCCGCGCGTACGTCCCCCTCCGCCGCCGCGGCCTTCAGCAGATCCGCCACCCGGTGGTCGAACTCGCGCCGCCGCTCCAGCGCCCACCGCTCGGTGCCCGTGTTGCCGCGCACCCGCAGCAGCAGTGTCACGTAGGGCAGTTCGGCCATGAGTACCTCGACCATGCGCCGCACGACGTACTCCAGCCGCTCGGCGGCGGACCCCACGCGCGCGTGCTCCTCGTCGAGGATCCCGAAGAGCTCGTCCAGGGCCCGGCTCACGGCCCGGCGCAGCAACTCCTCCTTGCCCGTGACGTGGTGGTAGATCGACGACTTGGAGATGCCGGCCGCCTTGGAGAGGTGCTCCATGGAGGTGCCGTCGTAGCCGCGCTCGATGAAGACCTGCACGGCGACGGAGAGCAGTGTCTCGGGTGTGTACGTGTCGCGTCTGGCGGTGGTCATGAGGGGGTTCCCTCCCCTGCGTCGGATGCGTGCGCGTGGCGGTGGAGCGCGAGGGACGGGGCGTAGCGCCCCGAGGGTTCGCGCCGGTGCAGGCCCTCGAGCAGTCCGTACGCCCAGTGGTGGCCGAGCCGGTCGTCCCACTCGAAGGGGCCCAGCGGGTAGTTGACGCCCAGTCGCATCGCGGTGTCGACGTCCTGTGCGGAGGCCGCCCCCTGGGCGACCATGTCGTGTGCCAGGCAGACGATCCGCGCGACCGTACGCGCGACGATCATGCCGGGAACGTCGCCGACGACGCTGACCTTCTTGCCGAGCGCCTGGAAGAGACCGGTGGCCTCGGCGAGCGTCCGGGGCGGCAGGGCCCGGTGGGCGGACAGGGCGATACGGGTGGCCCGCCGGTAGTCGAGCGCGAGGTCGAAATGGACGACGTCACCGAGCTCGCCGGAGGTCCGCCCGTCGGCGAGGAGCAGCCGGCCACCACCGGGCAGGAGGAGCGACCCGCTGCCGCCGTCCTCCTCACGGACCTCGATACCGGCCTCGCGGATCAGCGTGACCAGCTCGGCGGCCGGCCCCAGGCCGCCCTCGACGACGACGTACGCCGGCCGGTCGGCCGGCTCAGCGGTGTGCGGCTCGGGGCGTTCGGCACCGTCCCGGTAGTCGTACCAGCCCTGCCCGCTCTTGCGGCCGAGCCGGCCGGACTCGACCAGGCGGCGCTGGGCGAGCGACGGCGTGAACCGCGCGTCCTGGAAGAACGCCTGCCACACGGAGTGCGTGACGGCCTCGTTGACGTCCTGCCCGATGAGGTCGGTCAGCTCGAAGGCACCCATGCGGAAGCCGCCGGACTCGCGCAGCACGGCGTCGATGGTGGCCGGGTCGGCCGCCTGCGCCTCGTACACCGAGAACGCCTCGGCGTAGAAGGGCCGGGCGACGCGGTTGACGACGAAGCCGGGGGTGTCGGCGCAGGCGACCGGGGTCTTGCCCCAGGCGCGGGCCGTCTCGTACGCGCGCGTGGCCGACGCGCGGTCGGTCGCGAACCCGGAGACCACCTCCACCAGCGGCAGCAGCGGCGCGGGGTTGAAGAAGTGCAGGCCGACGAAGCGGCCGGGGTCGCGGAGCGCTCCGCCGACGGCGGTGACGGACAGGGAGGAGGTGTTGGTGGCGAGCAGGCAGTCGTCGCCGACGACGTCCTCCAGGGCGCGGAACAGCTCCTGCTTGACGTCCAGCCGCTCCACGACCGCCTCGACGACCAGCGCGCAGCCGGCGAGGTCGGCGAGGGTCTCGGCGGGCTCCAGCCGGGCACGGGCCGCGTCCCGGTCGGCGCCGGTGAGCCGTTCCTTTTCGACGAGCCGGTCGAGCCGGGCGCCGATCGCGCCGGCCGCTTCCCGGGCCCGCCCGGGGACGGCGTCGTACAGCCGTACGGGATGGCCCGCGACCAGCGCCACCTGGGCGATGCCCTGGCCCATGGTGCCGGTGCCGACGACGGCCACGGGGCTGCTGAGGTCGAGTGCTGTCATGTGCGCGATCCTCCCGCACGGGGTTTTCCACAGATGCGGCGGTCCCCCTTGTCCCGACCGATCGTTCGGTTACTCTAGCCGTGACCGCTTGTTCCTGCCCAGACTTCCCCCAGGTCACGACTCGACGGAGAGCTCGTGAGACGAGGAGTTGGTCCCGCATGGCCGCCGCACTCACCGCGCACCAGCTGATCGACCGGCACCGGCCGACCCTGGACCAGGCGCTGGAAACGATCCGCACGCGCGCGTACTGGTCCCCCCACCCGGAACACCCCAAGGCCTACGGGGAGAACGGCAGCCTGGACACGGCCGGGGGCAAGGCAGCCTTCGACGCCCTGCTCGGCACCCGCCTCGACCTCGGCCAGCCCGGCACCGACGACTGGGTGGGCGGCGAGGTCTCCCCGTACGGGATCGAGCTGGGCGTGACCTACCCGCACGCCGACCTCGACGTGCTGCTGCCCGCCATGAGGGCCGGACAGCGGAAGTGGCGGGACGCGGGCGCGCAGCTGCGCGCGATGGTCTGCCTGGAGATCCTGGGGCGGATCGCCGACCGCACGATGGAGTTCGCGCAGGCCGTCATGCACACCTCCGGGCAGGCCTTCATGATGGCCTTCCAGGCGGGCGGCCCGCACGCCCAGGACCGCGGCCTGGAAGCGGTGGCGTACGCGTACGCGGAGCAGACCCGCACCCCCGAGGCGGCGGAGTGGACCAAGCCGCAGGGCAAGCGCGACCCGCTGGCGCTGACCAAGCGGTTCACGCCGGTCCCGCGCGGCATCGGCCTCGTGATCGGCTGCAACACCTTCCCGACCTGGAACGGCTACCCGGGCCTGTTCGCCTCCCTCGCCACCGGCAACGCGGTCCTGGTCAAGCCCCACCCGCGCGCGGTGCTGCCGCTCGCGCTCACCGTGCGGATCGCCCGCGACGTCCTCACCGAGGCCGGATTCGACCCGAACCTGGTCGCGCTGGCCGCCGAGCGCCCCGGCGAGGGCATCGCCAAGACCCTGGCAACCCGGCCCGAGATCCGGATCATCGACTACACCGGTTCCACGTCCTTCGGCGACTGGCTGGAGGCCAACGCCCGCCAGGCGCAGGTCTTCACGGAGAAGGCCGGCGTCAACACGGTGATCGTGGAGTCGACCGACGACTACCAGGGAATGCTCGCCAACCTGGCCTTCTCGCTGTCGCTCTACAGCGGCCAGATGTGCACCACCCCGCAGAACCTGCTGATCCCCCGCGACGGCATCCGCACCGACCAGGGCGACAGGACGTACGACGAGGTGACCGCCGACCTGGCGCGGGCCGTCGACACGCTCCTCGGCGACGACGCGCGCGCGAACGCCCTGCTCGGCGCCATCGTCAACCCGGACGTCAAGGCCCGCCTGGAGGCCGCCGCCGGCCTCGGCGAGGTCGCCCTGCCCTCCCGCGAGGTGACCCACCCGGACTTCCCCGACGCGGTCGTGCGCACCCCGGTGATCGTCAAACTGGACGGCGCCAAGCCCGACGACGAGGCCGCCTACACGAGCGAGTGCTTCGGCCCCGTCTCGTTCGCCGTCGCCGTCGACTCCGCGCGGCACGCCGTGGACCTGCTGCGCCACAGCGTCCGCGAGAAGGGCGCCATGACCGTCGGCGCGTACACGACCGACCCGGAGGTCGAGCAGGCCGTGCAGGAGGCCTGCCTGGAGGAGGCGGCCCAGCTCTCCCTCAACCTCACCGGCGGGGTGTACGTCAACCAGACGGCCGCCTTCTCCGACTTCCACGGCTCCGGCGGCAACCCGGCGGCCAACGCCGCGCTGTGCGACGGCGCGTTCGTGGCCAACCGCTTCCGGGTGGTGGAGGTGCGCCGGCCGGCCTAGTCGTGCTTCGGCGCCTGCGGTGCGCCCCCGGTGGCACTCCAGTGGTACAGCGCCATGGCCACACTGGTCGCGAGGTTGTAGCTGGAGACCTGGGGGCGCATCGGCAGCGCCACCAGATGGTCGGCACGCGCGCGCAGCTCCCGCGACAGCCCACTGCGCTCCGAACCGAACGCGAGCAGCGCGTCGTCCGGCAGCTTCACCCCGCGGATGTCCTCGCCCTCCGGGTCCAGCGCGAACACCGGCCCCGGCGGCAGTTCCCCGACGTCCAGCCGCTCCACGGCGGTCGCGAAGTGCAGCCCCGCCCCGCCGCGCACCACCGTGGGATGCCACGGGTCGAGCGTGCCCGTGGTGACCACACCTGCCGCCCCGAAACCGGCGGCCAGCCGGATCACCGCCCCCGCGTTGCCGAGGTTGCGCGGCTGGTCGAGGACCACGACGGGCGTACGGCGGGGCAGCCGCGTCAGCGCCCGCAGGTTGGCCGTGCGCGAGGGCCGTACGGCCAGGGCGGCCACCGCGGTGGGATGCGGCCGGGCGACGAGGGACGCGTACACCTCCTGCGGCACCTCGTCCAGCAGACCGTCCAGCGCGTCCCGTACGTCGGGTGCCAGCTCGTCGGCGAGGGCCAGGGCGCCCGCGCGGTCACTGGTGACGGCCACCGGAACCTCGGCACCGAAACGCAGCGCGTGCTTGAGGGCGTGGAAGCCGTCGAGCAGCACACACGCTCCGGCGTGCCGACGCCAGGCGGCCGGCGCAGCGAGGTCGGGGCGGGGATCGGGGGCGGGGCCGGTCATGCCCCGAAGCCTACGTGGGTGTGCTCGGGGCCCTCTTGCCCGCGGGACCCGCGGGACCCACAGGGCCCACAGGACCCACAGGGCCCACAGGACCCTCCGCGCCCTTCCGGTCCTCCCTGTCCTCCCTGACCTCCCTGACCTCCCTGTCATCGTGGGCACGGGGTCCGGGCAGCGCCGCCGCACGGCCGCCCCCACGCATGCCCGGCAGCCGGGCCGGCGGCCGGCCTCCCGACCGGCCCCGCGCACGTGCCGCCCAGTCACCCAGGCGGCGCAGGAACGAGGTCGGCAGGAAGACCGCGTCCGCCGCGATCATCGCCAGCGAGAAGAACGGCAGCCCGAGCACCACGGCGATCACCGCGTGCTCGGTCATCATGGCGGCCAGCAGCACGTTCTTGACCCGCCGGTTGAACAGCGTGAACGGGAACGCGACCTGCACGACGACCGTGCCGTAGGTGATGAGCATGACCATCGTGCCGTTGGCGGCCAACGCGTCGGAGAGGGCGGGCCAGGGCGAGAAGTAGTCGAGGTTGAGCGGGTAGTAGACCGCGGTGCCGTCCTGCCAGCGCGAACCCTGGATCTTGTACCAGCCCGCGGTCGCGTAGATCAGGCACGCCTCGGCCATGATCACGACCAGCGCGCCGTTGTGCACGATGTTGGCGACCACATCGAGCAGGATCCGCGGCTCGCCGCTGCCGGCCCAGCGCCCCACGGCCCACCACAGGCCCTGCGCGGCCCACACCGCCCACAGCAGCGCCGGAACGAACCAGTCGCCGTCCAGCCCGCCCGCCGACGTCATGGTGAGCAGCACGAACCCGAACACGCACCACAGCACCGGCCCCACCCGGTCCACGACACGCTCCCCACGCGCGCGTGCCGCACCCGCCCGCCGCGCCCGGCGCCCGTCCAGCGACCACACCTGGCCGCAGCGCGTCAGGACCAGGTAGATGCTCATCAGGTGCAGGACGTTGTCGCCGCCGTCCCCCATGAAGACGCTGCGGTTCTGGAGGGAGAGCACGCCGACCATGAAGAGGACGGACATGGTCCGGGTGCGCCAGCCCAGCAGGAGCAGCACACTGCTCAGCACCGCCAGCGCGTAGACGATCTCGAACCAGGTCCGCCCGTCCGACCACATCAGCGTCGTGAAGGCGCCGTTGTCCGCGATCAGCCGCTCGGCGAGGTCGTGGCTCCAGGGCCCGTCGGGGCCGTACAGCTCGTGACGGTGGGGCAGTTCACGCAGCAGGAAGAGCAGCCAGGTGGCGCTGAAGCCGATGCGGATCACCGCGGTCTGGTACGGACCGAGCGCGGCGCCGGTGACGCGGGCGATGCCGCGGGAGACGGAGAGGACGATGCCGTTCACGCGACGCCCCCTTCCTGCGCGATACCGCCCTGCGCGGTGCCGTCCCGTGCGGTGCCGTCCCGTGCGGTGCCGTCCTGCGTGTCGCCGGGCACCGGCCACCAGGGCAGCTCTCGGTAGACCGGGCGGTCGGAGACGTTCTCACCGCTCCACGGGGGCGGCGTCACGTTGACGGTCCGGGAACGGTACTGGACGCGCTCGACGACGCCGCCCGGCCCGGCGGCGTCGTTCCGGTCCAGGCGCAGGACCGCGATACGGCGCAGATACTCCTCGGACAGCGTGCCCCGCAGGCCCACCGCACGGTCGTCGGAGTCGTGGGTGGCGACGAAGAAGTCCCAGGCCCGGCGGAGTTCGTTCTGCTGGGTGTGGCTCGGCAGCGGATTGCCGTCGATGCTCCGGCCGTCCTCCGCGGACAGGTCGTACCAGCCGGTCGTCCGTATCGCGCCGTCCGCCGTGGTGACCTCGGCACGGAGCTGGACGGAGATGTTCTGCTGGAGCGGGTTGGGCGCGAAGAGCTTCCAGTTCTGTTCGAACTCCGGGTAGACCCATTCGTCGACCGCGGCGCCGTGCTGCCTGGTGAGGGTGTTCGAGGGGGCGACGTGCAGGAACACCAGGCCCATGTGGGCGCACACGGCGACGGCGACGACCGCGAGGGCGACCACGGCACCGACCTGGTACCGCGGGGAGAGCGCGGCGACCCCGCTACGGGGCTCCGCTGCCGCCGGCCCGGACTCCGCGATCGCCGTACGGGGACCGGTTCCGGTCCCGGACTCGGTCCCCGCCCCGACGGGCACCCCGGTCCCTTTCAGGCCCGCCTGCTCGACCCGCCCCCGCCGGGAGGCGTTCGAACCTGTGTCGTACGCGTCCATTACGCCCCGTTCCGGTCCCGACCGTCGTTCCGCCCGCCCCGCCGCGGGGCTCCCGCGCGCCACTGGTGCGGCTGCCCGGCAGCGTTCGAACGGGAACGGTACTCAGGACCGGCCGCCCGCACAGCCCCGGCGGACCGGCCGCATCGTGGCCGTCGCCACATCCGTCACCGTGCGCCGACGTCCGCGGCACCCCGGAGACGGCCCGGATACAGCCCTGGGACAACCCGGAGACGGCCCGACAACAGCCCGACAACAGCCCGGAGACGACCCGGACGGCGGACGACGCTAGACGACGTGCCCCGGCTCGCCCTTCCCGTCCACCACGGGACGGCCGGCCGCGGCCCACACCTGCATGCCGCCGTCGACGTTCACGGCGTCGATGCCCTGCTGGACCAGGTACATGGTGACCTGGGCCGAGCGCCCGCCGGACCGGCAGATCACGTGGACCCGGCCCTCCTGCGGGGCGGCCTCGGTCAGCTCACCGTACCGGGCCACGAACTCGCTGATGGGAATGTGCAGCGCCCCGGCAGCGTGACCGGCCTGCCACTCGTCGTCCTCGCGGACGTCCAGCAGGAAGTCGCCGTCCTTGAGGTCCGTGACCTCGACCGTGGGCACACCAGCTCCAAAACTCATGCCCCAGACGCTACCCGAGCCACCACCGGGCTCAGTCCTGCCCGAGCGCCGCCGCCAGCTCGGCCTCCCGCTCCCGCACCTGGGTCGCCAGCTGCTCGGCGATCTCCTCCAGGAGACGGTCGGGATCGTCCGGGGCCAGCCGGAGCATGGCGCCGATGGCGCTCTCCTCCAGCTCCTTGGCGAGCAGCGTCAGCATCTCCTTGCGCCGGTCGAGCCATTCGAGGCGGGCGTACAGCTCCTCGCCCCGGCTCGGACGCCGTACGGGCGCCGGCCCCGCGGCCCATTCCTCGGCCAGCTCGCGCAGCGCGGCCGCGTCACCGCGGGCGTAGGCGGCGTTGACCCGGGTGACGAACTCCTCACGCCGGGCCCGCTCCTCGTCCTCCTGCGCCAGGTCGGGGTGGGCCTTGCGGACCAGCTCGCGGTAGAGCTTGCGGGCCTCCTCGCCGGGCCGCACCCGCTGCGGGGGACGTACCGCCTGGTCCGTGAGCATCGCCGTGGCCTCCGGGAACAGGCCGTCCCCGTCCATCCAGCCGTGCAGCAGCTCCTCGACCCCGGGGATGGGCATCAGCCGGGCCCGCGCCTCGTCGGCCCGGCTGATGTCCTCGGCGTCACCGGTGCGGGCCGCCCTGGCCTCCAGGATCTGCGCCTCCAGCTCCTCGAGCCGCGCGTACACCGGGCCGAGCCGCTGTTCGTGCAGGCGGGAGAAGTTCTCGACCTCCACACGGAAGGTCTCCAGCGCGATCTCGTACTCGATGAGTGCCTGCTCGGCGGCCCGTACGGCCTGTTCCAGCCGTTCCTCGGGACGCGGCGCACCCCCCTGCTCGGGCTCAGCTTCCGGCGTCGTCACCCGACCAGCCTAGGCCACGATCGGCATGCCCCCTCCGGTGTGCCCGGCGGGCCCGGGGGCCCTCACACGCCCAGCTCCGTCACACGCCCAGCTCCGCCGCGACCCGCCCCGCCCGCACCGCGGTCACCAGTTCGGCGTGGTCGGCCTCCGTGCGGTCGGCGTAGGCCACGGCGAAGGCGGCCACCGCCTGGTCCAGCTCGTCGTTCTTGCCGCAGTAGCCGGCGATGAGGCGCGGGTCGGCGCTGTGCGCGTGGGCGCGGGCCAGCAGGGCGCCGGTCATCCGGCCGTAGTCGTCCATCTGGTCGGCGGCCAGGGCCGTGGGGTCGACGCTGCCCTTGCGGTTGCGGAACTGCCGCACCTGGAACGGCCGCCCGCCGACCGAGGTCCAGCCCAGCAGGATGTCGCTGACCACCTGCATCCGCTTCTGCCCCATGACCACCCGGCGTCCCTCGTGCGCGACCTCGGGGGTGTCGAAGCCGGCGGTCGCCAGGTGGGGCAGCAGCGCCGAGGGCCGGGCCTCCTTCACCTGGAGGACGAGCGGTTCGCCGCGGTGGTCCAGGAGCAGCACGACGTACGACCGCGTGCCCACGCTGCCGGTCCCGACGACCCGGAAGGCGACGTCGTGCACCGCGTACCGGGCCAGCAGCGGCAGCCGGTCCTCGGAGAGCGTGGCCAGGTACGGCTCCAGCGCGGCGGCGACCGACGCGGCCTCCTGCGCCGGTACGCGCCGCAGCACCGGCGGGGCGTCCACGAAGCGCCGCCCGCCGTCCTCGGTCGGCTCGGTCGACCTGGCCGCGAAACGCCCGCTGGTGTTGGCCCGCGCCTTCTCGGAGACCCGCTCCAGCGTGCCGAGCAGGTCGTGGGCGTCGGTGTGGGAGACGAGTTCCTCGTCCGCGATGGCGTTCCAGGCGTCGAGCGCCGGGAGCCTGGCCAGCAGCCGCATGGTGCGCCGGTAGGCGCCCGCCGCGTCGTGGGCGGCCGCGCGGCAGGTGTCCTCGTCCGCGCCGGCCTCCCGGCCCGCGAGGACGAGCGAGGCGGCGAGCCGCTTGAGGTCCCACTCCCAGGGTCCGTGGACCGTCTCGTCGAAGTCGTTGAGGTCGATGACCAGGCCACCGCGGGCGTCACCGTAGAGGCCGAAGTTGGCGGCGTGCGCGTCGCCGCAGATCTGGGCTCCGATCCCCGTCGTCGGCGTACGCGCCAGGTCGTACGCCATCAGCCCCGCCGACCCGCGCAGGAAGGCGAACGGCGTGGCCGCCATCCGCCCGGCGCGTATCGGGGTGAGCCCGGGTATCCGGCCGCGGTTGGACTCCTCGACCGCGGTCACCGCGTCCGGCCGGGAGTGGTCCGGGTCGAGGACGGCGTGCGCGGACCGCGGAACACCCGTGCGCAGCGCCTTGCCCTCCTCCTTCGGCGAGCCGCCGACGGGCCACCGCGCGAACCCCGGCACGACCGGCACTCGCGCGCCCCCACCGGGCTCCGTACCCGCACGGGCCTCCGCCGCCTCCGCCGCCTCTGCCGCCCCTGCTGCCTCCGCTGCCCCTGCTGCCGTCCCCGTGCCGCTCATCGCCCCGGCCACCGCCCCCGTCATCGCGTCGCCCATCCCGGCCGCCCTCCCTGTACTCGTCACCGTGCCGTACTCGTCACCGTGCCGTACTCGTCACCGTGCCGTGCCCGCGTCCGCGCCTCGCCCGACCACCGACGCCGACGCCGACGCCGACGCGCCACGACCGTACCCCCGGCCGAACCGCCCGTACACGGGCCCCACCCCGCCCCGCCCCACCGCCCGCATAACGCCCGGCAGAGGGCGGAACAGGAGGTGCCCGGGCCCCCGTCGGCGCGCCTACGGTGTGCAGCGATCACCACGGCACGCGCCCGCCGAAGCCACGACAAGCCTGCCCCGCACCGGCGGGCGCGTTCCCTGTCCTCACGTCCCGGATGCCGCACGTCCCGTCCACCTCCCCGAGGGACCACTCCACCGAAGAGACCGCAGAGACCGCAGAGACGGAAGAGACCGAGGAGCCCCCATGACCTCCGACGCCCCCACCACCCCCGACGAACCCGGCTCCCGCACCGGTGCCGACGCCCGCCCCGGCACCGATACCGACCGCGGCATCAGCCGCAAGACGCTGCTCAGGGCGGCCCTCGCCACCGGCGCCACCGTGCCGCTGCTCGCCACCGGCTCCATGGCGCTCGCCCGGGACACCGCCCGTTCCTCCACCGGACGGACCCTGTCACCGACCCCCTTCTGCGACGACGGCGACGACCCGACGCCCGACCAGATGGAGGGCCCCTACTTCAAGCCGAACTCCCCGCTGCGCACCGACCTGGTGACCCCCGGCACAGCCGGCACCCGGCTGACCGTCAGCGGCTACGTCTTCGGGCGGAACTGCGTCCCGCTGGCCGGCGTACTGCTCGACTTCTGGCAGGCCGACAACGCCGGCGCCTACGACATGACCGGATACGCCTTCCGCGGCCACCAGTTCACCGACGCCACCGGCGCGTTCACCCTGCGGACGATCGTCCCCGGCCTCTATCCGGGCCGTACCCGGCACATCCACGTCAAGGCGCAGGCACCCGGCGAGCCCGTGCTGACCACCCAGCTCTACTTCCCCGGCGAACCCCGCAACAGCACGGACGCGCTCTTCGACCCGGCCCTGCTGATGAACGTCCGCGACGCCGGCGGCGGCAGGGAGGCGAGCTTCGACTTCGTCCTGGACGTGGACGGCGGGCCGGGCCCGGACCCCACCGACCCGCCCACCGACCCGCCGAGCGGCACCTGGGCGGCGGGCCGCTCCTACACCGCCGGCGACCGGGTGACGTACGGCGGCGGCGCATACCGCTGCCTCCAGGCGCACACCTCGATGACGGGCTGGGAGCCGCCCCGCGTGCCCGCCCTGTGGCGCGCCGACTCCTGAGACCTCTGAGACTTTCCTCACGGCGCGCTCCGCTCCGTGACACCGCGTCCGGCCATGCGCACGCCCCCCGGGTCCGAGCTTGGGTCCTGGGGGGCGTCCGGCTGCTGCGGCACCGGCAGGAACCCCTGGTCACGCACGTCGTGCAGGGCCGCGGAGACAGCCTCCCGGCACACCGGGACCGCTTACCGCGGCCAGGTGGACAGGGGGCGCCACAGGACGGGCCTCCACGCATCGGAAGGCGCTGTGAGCACGCACCGAGGAGGTGCGCACCACCTCAAGCCGCGCACTTCACACAATAAGGTGAATCCTTCTCGCCGCCCCGTGCCCCGATCGGCCCTGCTCACCCCATGGTGCACACGCGAAGCCGCTCCTAGCTTCGACTGAGGAAGCGGCCTCGGCCTTCGGCACCGACGGTGTGGCATCCCTTCCCCGCGGAGGAACGCGACTCACCGACCGGCGGGCCCACTTCATGTTCGCCCCCGACGACCGGGCGGCCGGACCGCACTTCCGGACACCACTCGCACGAGCCAGGGAAGTGACATGACCGTACCTCCTCCCCCGAACAGAACCGACATCGTGAGCACGTCCTGCATCCAGGTCACCGGTACCGGCAGGCGCAACGACCCGTACGAGCTCGAACCGGTCCTCCACCCGGACGACTGCAACACCCTCCGCTGCACACCCGACGGGCTGCTGGTCCCGCGCACGGTCCCCTCCGGGATCGACCGGGGCGGGAACATCGGCGGCGCCCGCTCGGTGGACATCGATGTCACCGACACCGGAGGCGACAACTGCCCCGACACGTGGACCATCGGCGCCCGGCTCACCCCCGTATACGGACAGGCCGCCGGCCAGAACCGTTCGCTGCCCGTCAACGGCGAGTGGACCCCCACCGACTGCGTCGCGACGCTGCCGGAGCCGGGCGTCTACCAGGTCACGGCCATGGCCGTGGGACAGATCTGCGCCATCGCCAGGTACAGCACCAACGTGTGGATCTCGTTCGCCCTGCAGCGCGACGACGACGTCATCCTGACCGGGTACGGCGTGGTGCAGCACCAGTACGGTTTCCCGGCCGCCGGCAACGGCTACCAGGCCTGCCACGTGGGCCAGGGATCCCTCACGCGGAACGTCGTCGTCGGTGACCGCGCCACCCTCCGCGTGGTGGCCGCCGCCTACGGCCGGGTGGCCGAGAACAGCACGGTGCAACGCGCCGAGGTGCGCGCGCCCCGCATCTCGTGGCACAAGATCTCCGACTAGGGGCACGGATGAGCCGCGAATCCACCAGAGGCGCGGACCCCTCCATCGGTCCCCGCGCACGCTACTTCGCCAAGGAAGGGGAGGCCGTCCAGGTCGTCCACAACCTCCGAGACGCCACCGCCTACCGGGAACTGGGCTACGAGGAGACGGACGAGGAGGCCTACCGCGCCTACCAGGCGAACCTGTCGGACGCCCCTGACGGCCCCTGTCCCGACCACGCCGACGACCTCGGCCACATCCCTGACCACACCGACGACTGCGACCACGTCCCGGACTGAGGAGGAGGACACCGTCCCTCATGCGCTCCTCTCGCCCGAGGATGCACGGCACCCGTGCCGGCCCGGCCGGTCCCACACCCGGCCGGGCACCGTTCGTCCCACGGCGACCACCGCCCCCGGGCGACCAGCCCGACACCACGGCCCCCAAAAGCCACGTCGGCAGACCCGAAGACAGCCCCTGAGATCTTCCTCACAAGCCGCCGACACCCCCGCCACGCCCGGCACCCCGGGACAGACCCACGGAGCCGGAGCCGGATACCGAGCCGGACGGCCGACGGCCGACAGCCGCAGAGGCGTCGGCCGCTCACGTGTCATTGCTCACAAACAAGAGACCGGCCGCATCGTGAATACGATGCGGCCGGTCTCTTCGATGCAGCTGAAGCACCTCGACGGTGCTCCCTGGTGCGCGAGGGGGGAGTTGAACCCCCACGCCCTTGCGGGCACTGGAACCTGAATCCAGCGCGTCTGCCTATTCCGCCACCCGCGCATTGGGTGTGTCCTCGGGCCCCGTTCCTTGCGGTCCGGCGCCTTCCGACACGAGAACATTAGCACGCTGGAAGGGGTGGATTCACATCCCTTCGCAGGCGGGGCAGGCCGCGGGAGCAGGGCGCCCGCCCTCCTTCGGGCACTCGTCGCGGCCCGTGGCCGTTCACGTATCAACCTCGTACCGGTCGGGTCCGTCTCCCCGGGAGCCGGTAGGGGTCCGCAGCCAGGTGCGGGACACTGGTCTGCGGCCGCCTCTACGATCCTGGGCATGAGTACCTGCGGGAGCACATCCCGAAGGGCCCCGAGCGTTCGAAGGGGAGCTCCGGCGGGAACTCCGAGAGGCGTCGACACCTGTCGACCGGGCCGACAGGGGGAACCAGCCGATCGACCGGCGCGTGGATACGATCAGTAAGCAGTACCAGGTAAGCAGTGCGCGGGTGAGCGGTTCGCTCGTACGCGGTACGGAAGACAGCGGTACGCAGGGCAGCGATACGCAAGGCAGCAGTACGCAAGGCAGTGGACAGGACGGCAGCGACGGAGGAGGTGCCCCATGGGAGTCCTGAAGAAGTTCGAGCAGCGTCTCGAAGGTCTGGTCAACGGCACCTTCGCGAAGGTGTTCAAGTCCGAGGTGCAGCCCGTGGAGATCGCGGGAGCGCTCCAGCGCGAATGCGACAACAACGCGACCATCTGGAACCGCGACCGCACCGTCGTACCCAATGACTTCATCGTGGAGCTGAGCACGCCCGACTTCGAGCGGCTCAGCCCCTACTCCGGCCAGCTCGGCGACGAGCTCGCCGGCATGGTGCGGGACTACGCCAAGCAGCAGCGCTACACCTTCATGGGACCGATCAAGGTCCACCTGGAGAAGGCGGACGACCTCGACACCGGCCTGTACCGGGTGCGCAGCCGTACGCTCGCCTCCTCCAGCAACCAGCAGGGCGGCCCGCCCTCCGCGGGCCCCTCCGCGCCCCCCGCCCCCACCGGGCGGCCCGGCGGCGCCGGCGGTGGCTACGGCTACCCGCAGCCCTCCGCCCCCGCGGGCGCCCCGCCCATGCCGGCCGCAC
>NZ_JBNGGE010000067.1:0-33337 GCF_049975785.1 Streptomyces sp. WG7 | reverse complement strand
ACCGGCCTGCCCCGGGAGTCCTTCTCCCGGGGCAGGCCGGTCTGTGCTGGGCGGGGGTTCCGAGCAAGAGCCGTGAAAATCCTTTCCGTTACTTTCAAGGCTCTTGCTGCAAGCCTTGCGTCGGCGTTACCGTCTCGCCGGGGTCGGACCCGATCGAGCCGTAGTCGCAAGGAGTTCACGCCTGTGATACCGAGATGGCCGGTGCCTGTCGCGCGCCGCACCGCACGAGCGAGACGGGTCGCGGCCGTCACCGTGACCGCGCTCGCCGCAGCACTCCTCCCGCCCCTCGCCGCGCGGGCCGACGCCCCGCCCGCGCCCCCGTCCGACGCGAAGCTCGCCAAGGCCGACGCGCGCCACGACCTCACCCGCGAGCAGTTCTACTTCGTCCTGCCGGACCGTTTCGCCAACGGCGACACCCGCAACGACAAGGGCGGCCTGACCGGCACCCGGCTCACCACCGGCCACGACCCCACCGACAAGGGCTTCTACCAGGGCGGCGACCTCAAGGGCCTGACCGACAGGCTCGACTACATCAAGGGCCTGGGCACCACCTCCATCTGGATGGCGCCCATCTTCAAGAACCAGCCCGTGCAGGGGACGGGCGAGAACGCCTCCGCCGGCTACCACGGCTACTGGATCACCGACTTCACCCAGGTCGACCCGCACTTCGGCACCAACCAGGACCTCAAGAACCTCATCTCCAAGGCGCACGCCAAGGGCATGAAGGTCTTCTTCGACGTCATCACCAACCACACCGCCGACGTCGTCGACTACGAGGAGAAGTCCTACGACTACCTGTCCAAGGGCGCCTTCCCGTACCTGACCCGGGACGGCGAGCCCTTCGACGACGCCGACTACGCCGACGGCGACCGCGGGTTCCCACGCGTGGACGGGGGCTCCTTCCCGCGCACACCGGTCGTCCCCGCCGCGAAGAAGGACCTCAAGGTCCCGAAGTGGCTCAACGACCCGGAGATGTACCACAACCGCGGCGACTCCACCTGGGCCGGCGAGTCCGCCACCTACGGCGACTTCTCCGGCCTCGACGACCTGTGGACCGAACGGCCCGAGGTCGTCAGCGGCATGGAGAAGATCTACCAGCGGTGGGTGAAGGACTTCGCCATCGACGGCTTCCGCATCGACACCGTGAAGCACGTCAACATGGAGTTCTGGACCCAGTGGGCCACCGCGCTGGACGCCTACGCGGCGAAGAAGGGCCGGGACGACTTCTTCATGTTCGGCGAGGTCTACTCCGCCGACACCGCCGTCACCTCCCCGTACGTCACCCAGGGCCGCCTGGACTCCACCCTGGACTTCCCCTTCCAGGACGCCGCCCGCGCCTACGCCTCCCAGGGCGGCAGCGCCAAGAAGCTGGCGGCCGTCTTCGGTGACGACTGGAAGTACACGACCGACAAGGCCAACGCCTACGAGCAGGTCACCTTCCTCGGCAACCACGACATGGGCCGCTTCGGCACCTTCCTCAAGCAGGACGACCCGAAGGCCACCGACGCCCAGCTGCTGAAGAAGGCGCGGCTCGCCAACGAGCTGATGTTCCTCAACCGGGGCAACCCCGTCGTCTACTACGGCGACGAGCAGGGCTTCACCGGCGCCGGCGGCGACAAGGACGCCCGCCAGACCATGTTCGCCTCCCGCACCGCCGACTACCTGGACGACGACCAGCTCGGCACCGACCGCACCCACGCCGACGACGCGTACGACACGCGAGCACCGCTCTACCGGCAGATCAGCGCTCTCGCGAAGCTCCGCAAGGCCCACCCCGCCCTCGCCGACGGAGTGCAGACCGAGCGCTACGCGGCCGACGGCGCCGGCGTCTACGCCGTCTCCCGCACCGACGCCGAGAGCGGCACCGAGTACCTCGTCGCCTTCAACAACGCGGGCGAGGCGAAGACCGCGACCTTCGCGACCGGCTCGCCCGGCATGACCTTCCACGGCCTGTACGGCACCGACGACGACGTGAAGTCGGGCGCCGACAGCAAGGTCACGGTCACCGTCCCGGCCGGGTCGGCCGTCGTCCTCAAGGCCGCCGGCCCGCTCGCCGAGCCCGCGACCGGGCCGACGGTCACCCTCACCGCCCCCGCCCCCGGCGCCACCGGCACCGTCGAGGTGACGGCGGACGTCGACGGCGGACAGCTGGGCCGCGTCGTCTTCGCCGCCCAGACCGGCGACGGCAAGTGGCGCACCCTCGGCTCCGCCGACCACGCCCCGTACAAGGTCACCCACACCATCGGCGAGGACACCCCGGCCGGCACCGCCCTGCGCTACAAGGCGGTCGTCGTCGACTCGGCGGGCCGCACCGCGAGCGCCACGGCCGCCTCCACGACCGGCACCCCGCCCGTCGAGCAGCCGCCCACCGCCGCCTCCCGCGACCACGCGATCGTCCACTACAAGCGGGAGGACGGGAACTACGACGACTGGGGCCTGTACGCCTGGGGCGACCTCGCCGACGGCGAGGCGACCACCTGGCCCGACAGCCACCCCTTCACCGGCCGCGACGCCTACGGCGCCTTCGCCCACGTCAGGCTCAAGCCCGGCGCGAGCAACGTCAGCTTCCTCGTCGTCGACAAGGACGGCACCAAGGACGTCACCGCCGACCGCACGATCGACGTCACGCGCACGGGCGAGGTGTGGATCGAACAGGGCAAGGAGCAGGTGCTCACCGAGCGCCCCGAGTATCCCGCCCAGGACAGGACGAAGGCCGTCCTGCACTACCACCGCGCCGACGGGAACTACGAAGGCTGGGGCCTGCACGTCTGGGGCGACGCCGCGCACCCCACCGACTGGTCCGAGCCGCTGGCACCGGTGAGGACCGACCCCTACGGCGCGGTCTTCGAGGTACCGCTCACCGAGGGCGCCACCAGTCTCAGCTACATCGTCCACAAGGGCGACGAGAAGGACCTGCCCACCGACCAGGCCCTCGACCTCAAGGCCGACGGCCACGAGGTGTGGCTGCTGAGCGGCGAGGAGAAGTACCTGCTCCCGCAGCCGGCCGGCTCGGCGGCGGCCGTCGACCTCACCACCTCCGAGGCGGTCTGGATCGACCGGAACACCGTCGCCTGGAACGGCTCCGAGGGCGCCGCCTCCACCCAGCTGCTCGCCTCCCGCACCGGCTCGGTCAAGGCCGAGAACGGCACCCTGACCGGCGGCGGCGACGCCACCTGGCTCCGCCTCACCAGGACCACCCTCACCGACGCCCAGAAGGCGGAGTTCCCGCACCTCGCGGACTACGCCGCCTGGTCCGTCGACCCGCGCGACCGCGATCGGGTGCGCGAGGCGCTGCGCGGCCAGGTCGTCGCCTCCCAGCGCGCCGCCACCGGCGCCCTCCTCGCGGCGACGGGCGTACAGACCGCCGGCGTCCTGGACGACCTGTACGCCGCCGACGCGACCCGGGCCGACCTCGGACCGACCTTCCGGCACGGCCGGCCCACGCTGTCCGTGTGGGCGCCGACCGCGCAGAGCGTGTCCCTGGAGATCGGTGACCGCACGGTCCGGATGCGGCGCGACGACGACACCGGCGTCTGGTCCGCCACCGGCCCGAAGTCCTGGAAGGGCAAGGCCTACCGCTACGTCGTACGGGTGTGGTCGCCCGACGCGGGCGAGGTCGTCACCAACAAGGTCACCGACCCCTACTCGCTCGCCCTGACCACCGACTCCGAGCGCAGCCTCGTCGTCGACCTGGACGACCGCAAGCTCGCCCCGCGCGGCTGGGACAGCTACGACAAGCCCGAGGCGGTACCGCTCAGGGACGCCCAGATCCAGGAGCTGCACATCCGCGACTTCTCCGTCGCGGACCGGACGGCGGACGCGGACCACCGGGGCACCTACCTCGCCTTCACCGACAAGGACAGCGACGGCTCCGAGCACCTGCGCGAGCTCGCGGAGGCGGGCACGTCGTACGTCCACCTCCTCCCGGCCTTCGACATCGCCACCATCCCCGAGAAGAAGTCCGACCAGGCCACCGTCGACTGCGACCTCGCCGCGCTCCCGGCCGACTCCGGCCGGCAGCAGGAGTGCGTGGCGAAGGCCGCCGCCAAGGACGCCTACAACTGGGGCTACGACCCGTACCACTACACGGTCCCCGAGGGCTCCTACGCCACCGACCCGGACGGCACCGCCCGCACGGTCGAGTTCCGCGAGATGGTGAAGGCGCTGAACGAGGACGGCCTGCGGGTCGTCATGGACGTCGTCTACAACCACACGGCGGCGAGCGGCCAGGCGAAGACCAGCGTCCTCGACCGGATCGTGCCCGGCTACTACCAGCGGCTCCTCGCCGACGGCTCGGTGGCGAACAGCACCTGCTGCGCCAACACCGCCACCGAGAACGCCATGATGGGCAAGCTGGTCGTCGACTCGGTCGTCACCTGGGCCAAGGAGTACAAGGTCGACGGCTTCCGCTTCGACCTCATGGGCCACCACCCGAAGGAGAACATCCTCGCGGTCCGCGAGGCGCTGGACGAGCTGACCCTGAAGAAGGACGGCGTCGACGGCAAGAAGATCATCCTGTACGGCGAGGGCTGGAACTTCGGCGAGGTCGCCGACGACGCCCGCTTCACGCAGGCCACCCAGAAGAACATGGCCGGCACCGGCATCGCGACCTTCTCCGACCGCGCCCGCGACGCCGTGCGCGGCGGCGGCCCCTTCGACGCCGACCCCGGCGTCCAGGGCTTCGCGTCGGGCCTGTACACCGACCCCAACCCCGCCGCGGACAACGGCACCCCGGCCGAGCAGAAGGCCCGCCTGCTGCACTACCAGGACCTGATCAAGGTCGGCCTGACCGGCAACCTCGCCGGCTACACCTTCACGGACACCGACGGCAAGGAGGTCAAGGGCTCCGAGGTCGACTACAACGGCGCCCCCGCCGGATACGCCGAGGCCCCGGGCGACGCCCTCGCCTACGCCGACGCGCACGACAACGAGACCCTCTTCGACGCGCTCGCCTTCAAGCTGCCGAAGGACACGTCCGCCGACGACCGGGCCCGCATGCAGGTCCTCGCCATGGCGACGGCCGCCCTCTCGCAGGGCCCGGCGCTCTCCCAGGCCGGCACCGACCTGCTGCGCTCCAAGTCGCTGGACCGCAACTCCTACGACAGCGGGGACTGGTTCAACGCCATCCACTGGAACTGCGCCGACGGCAACGGCTTCGGCCGCGGACTGCCCCCGGCCGCCGACAACCAGGACAAGTGGCCGTACGCGGGGCCCCTGCTGAGCACGGTGAAGGTCGGCTGCCCGCAGATCACGGACGCCTCGGCGGCGTACCGGGACCTGCTGGAGATCCGTACGAGCGAGAAGGACTTCTCCCTCGGCACGGCGGGGCAGGTGCAGTCCCGGCTCTCCTTCCCGCTCTCCGGCAAGGACGAGACACCCGGCGTGATCACGATGCGCCTCGGTGACCTCGTGGTCGTCTTCAACGCCACCCCCGAGCGGCAGGAGCAGCGCGTCGAGGCGGCGGCCGGTACCGGCTACCGGCTGCATCCCGTGCAGGCCGAGGGCGCCGACTCCGTCGTGAAGCAGTCCTCGTACGCGGCGAAGACCGGCACGTTCACCGTGCCCGGCCGTACGGTCGCCGTGTTCCAGCGGGCCGGCTGACGGCGGGAGCGCTGCGGTTAGGGTGAGCCCTGCTGTTTCCTGAAACGGGAGGGCTCATGCCGCAGATCACCGTCGACTACTCCGCCGAGCTCGCGGACGACTTCGACCGGCCCGCCTTCGCGCGGGCCCTGCACACCGCCGTCGTCGAGATCGCGGCCGCCAAGCCGCCGGCCTGCAAGACGCAGTTCCGCCGCGGTGAGGACACCACGGTCGGCCCCGACACCGAGGGGCACGCCGTCGTGCACGTCACCCTCGGGCTGCTCGCCGGCCGCACCGACGAGACCAAGGTGCGCCTCACCGAGGCCGTACTGGAGCTGCTGCGCCAGTACGTCAAGCCGGGCGACGGCCTCGCCCTGCACGCCTCCGCCGAGATACGCGACCTGGACCCGTCGTACCGGAAGTTCGAGAGCTGACCCACGAGAGCGGTGAGCCGGCCGGCCAGGTCGCTGAACGGGCCGCGGCCGGCTCGCCGTCGAGGACGCGGCGCGGCAGGGCGCCGATCTCCTCGTCGTGGGCCGCGCTCACCGCCGCCGGCGCGGCGAGGTCCCGCACGAGCCGGACCTCCGGCTCGGGCGCGCGGGACGCGGCGCCCGTCCAGCCGGATCAGGGCCGTCGACCGATCGCGTCCGGCCCCCGAACGGGCCGGACCGGGCGCCGGTGTTCTACCGCAGCCCGCCGATCGTCCGCCCGTCCTCCACGGTGCCCGTCAGCTCGGCCCGCGCGCCCTGCTCGGTCTTCACCGTCAGCAGGTTCCCGTCGGCGGCGCCGCTGATGCCGCCCGTCGCCGCCACCGACTCCGTGCCGCGGTCACCGGCGGCGAGCAGGTACCAGTGCCCGCCCTCCGACTTCCACAGCACCCCGGCCAGCACGTGCGGGTCGCGCTCACCGCACGCCGGTACGTCCTGCGCCTTCGCCGCCACCGCGCCCTGCTTCCCGCCCGGCGTCCGGAACTGGGCCAGCACCCGCGCACCCCTGCCGCGCCAGGTCTCGGCCCGGGTGCACACCCATTCCCCCGAACCTCCCCCACCCTCCGGGCGGGGGGACCCCGGTCCCGCTCCGCTCGCGTCGGGCAGCGGCTGCGTCGCGAACTCCCAGGCGTTCACCGAGCGCACGCCCTGGCCGCGCACCGCGCCCAGCGAGCAGGCGTACGGCGCCCAGGTACCCAGCGCCTCCGCGCCGGAGGCGTCCTCCACCGAGCCGGGGCGCCCGGTGGTGAGGCGGGCCGGGACCAGCTCGCCGAGGTCGGTCACCACACGGGTGTCCGAGCCGTCGGTCAGCTCCAGGACGTTCCAGGACGTGCACGCCTCCGGCTGCTGCTGCCCGGGGCCGGCCACCGGCGGGGTCACGCCCCCGGTCAGCGGCAGGTCCCGCGCACCGGAGTCCGGGTCGGCGAGGTCCCGCCCGGCCGCCTTCGTCACCCAGGGGGCCGTCAGGTAGCGGACGTTGCCGTCGGCCCGGCCGAGGACCACCGCGTTCGCCTGGGCCCGGTCGGCCCCGTCGGTGCGCGCGAAGTCCAGGGCGGCACCGTCCGTGCCGTCCTTCGGCTCGGCGTACCTGGTGACGCGCAGACCGTCGTGCAGGATCACCACGCGCGCGTTGTCGACGTTCCCGGCGTACAGCAGCTGGGGCGGGCCGGCGGGGCCGCCGGTCGGGGTGCCCGGCGTCGCCGACACCCCCACGCCCGCGCCGGGCCGGGCCCAGACGGCGAGGGCGCGGCGCAGCAGTTCCTCGTCGCCGGTGAGGTCACCGCGGGCCGGCCACACCGAGAAGTCGGTGCGCGCGGAGGTCTTCCACGCGGCGGGGGCGGCCTTCGTGAGCCTGCCGGGGTCGAGGGCGGCCTGGGCCGCCGGGTTCCGGGCGTAGGGCGGGGCGGCGGCACCGTCCGGCCCCCACCCGTCACCGGGCAGGCCCAGCAGCGCCCCGCACACCACCAGGGCCGCCCCGGCGACCAGCGCGGCCTTGGTGTGCTGCCGGCGACGCATCAGGTCGGTCGGCCGGGCCTGGAGCGAGCAGGGGTCGAACTCGGCGGAGCCGAGCAGCGCGTACGGGCCGGGCACCTCGGCGGCCTCCCGCAGCGCGGCGTCCGTGTCGGAGACCCCGGCGGCCCCGAGCAGCTCCCGCACGTCGCCGTCGGGGAGCTTCTCCAGCCCCCGCAGCACGTACGCCGCCCGGCCCGGCGCGGTGAGGGCCGACAGCCGCTGGTCCAGGGCGAGTTCGTCGGCACCGCCGGAGCGCGGGAAGAGCTTGAGCCCCCTCACCTGGGGCAGCAGCGGCGGCAGCTGGGACCGCTTGGGCCACGCGCGCCGCCTGAGCGGGAGGCCCGCCTCCAGTGCCGTACGGACGACCCGGAGGCGGACCAGGGCGTAGCCGGGGTCGACGCCGGGGCCCGCCGACTGGGCCGGGATCACGGGTGTCGTCGTCCGGTTGCGGGGCAGCGCGCGCTGGGTGAGGGCGTGCGCGGTCAGGACGCGGCGGCTGCGCCCGAGGCCGGGCGGAAGCACCAGGTAGGCGATCCGGACCAGACGCGGGTAGTGCTCGACGAGCGCGGCCTCGGCCTGCTCGACGTCGACGACCGGGTGGGCGGGGGAGGCGGAGGACGGTGCGGGGCGCGGGGCGACATCCTGTGGCTGCACGTTCAGCAGAACGAGCGAACGGGGGGATGGTCACCGGGGGGCCGGAAGCCCGGAGGGTGGATGTCGGTCCTGGTCCACGGCCGCCACTTTCGCACGGGCGTGCCCGGTAGGGCGCCCGGATCGCTGAATACTTCGCGCCCCGCGGCCGTACCGATGGCGGGAGCCCTCGCCGGGGCTCCGCGCGGCATGTCGCCACAGCGGACCGGAGGAACACATGAGGCTGACCCGACCGATGCTCGCGCTGGCCGGAGCGGCGGCGGTACTGGCGCTGACGGGCTGCGGACCCGACGGGGACGCCGGGGCGGCCGTGCCCGAGACGGCGACCGGCAGCCTGGAGCACCTGGCCGCCGAGGCGCGGTGCGCCCCGGACATGCAGACCGACGAGGACACCATCCGCCAGGCCCTGTGCGAGAAGGGCGACGAGAAGTACGTCCTCGCCACCTTCGCCACCGACCGGGGGCAGCGCGAGTGGCTCGACACGGCCAAGGACTACGGCGGTCACTACCTCGTCGGCCGCAAGTGGGTCGCCGTCGGCCACGAGGACGTCGTGGCGGACCTGCGCGGACGGCTCGGCGGAACCCTGGAGGAGGGCACGCGGCACGGCGGCGGCCACGCGCCGGGGCACGGCGGGCACGGCGGCTGACCCGTACGGGGACGAGAAGGGGGCCGGTGGCGAGTGCCGCCACCGGCCCCCCTCGGCCGTGTCTCGGAGGTCTACTCGCAGTCCTTCCCGCTGTTGATGCAGTCGACCACCTCGTTCATCAGGCCCTCGTCCATGACGTTGATGAAGTCGTTGTGATCGGTGATCGGCTTGTGCAGCTGCTCCGGGAAGCTGTCCACGGCGTACGGGTTGCGCACCTCGCCGTTCTCGACGGCCGGGGCGGGGATGTCGTACACCAGGCGGACCTGGAGCTGCGGGATGGCCCGGAAGCCGTTCGCACAGCTGCCGTCCTCCTGGACGAACGCCACGTGGTCCCGGTGGTTGGCGCTGTCGATGTTCTGGCCGTCCCAGCAGCTCTGGAAGTTGGCCGTGCGCACCACCTGGCTGCCCTCGGGGCAGATCGGGTACTTGTCGGTGACCTGCCGGTCCTCGAAGCCGGTGCAGCTCCACGAACTGTTGGCGTTCGCGTCGCCGTTGGTGAAGGACTTGGCGTCCCCGGTGATGATGCGCAGGAACTTCGGCATCGCCACCACGTCGCTCTGCTGGTTGCCGACGAACCTCAGCTCGGCCTGGGCCGGTTGCAGGATCCTGCCGACGTTGCCGTCGGCGCCGCCGCCCAGGTCGTTCGCGTCGAACTCCTCGGTACCGTCCTGGAGGCGCAGCACCGGCCAGTAGTAGGTGGACCTGTCGCCCTGGTTCCGGCACGACGTGTCGGCGTTCGCCAGGTCCTCGTCGCTGGAGAAGGCGTCGTTGTCCTGGTTGCCCACGTAGTCGTGCACGTGGTGCGCGCCGTTGTCGACGCCCGGGGCGGCGATCAGGTTGTCGCTGTTGAACAGGTCGTTCTCGTTGACACCGCAGTCCGTGGTGAAGCTGCCCGTGGACCCGCCGTCGCCGTCGGCGGCCAGGCCGTTGCGGCTGTTGCGGGAGCCCGGCTCGACGTCGTCGATGTCGATGAAGTCGTCGGCCACCGGGCCCGCGACGCCGTTGCCGTTGTCGTCCTGGTTCTGCCCGTCGCCGTCCTGGTCCTGGCCGTCACCGTTCTGCCCGTCACCGTCCTGGCCGTCGCCGTCCTGCGGCTGCTCCGCGGGCCGGCCCTGGCACTGGGCCAGTTCGTCCAGGTTGTCGTCGGCCTTGCCGCCGGCCCGGTTGATCTGCAGCTGGATCCGGTCGATGACCGCCTTCCGGCGGTCCTCGAGCGGGCCGAGAACGGCGTTCTGGACGTACCGCGAGTCACCGGCCTGGGCGCGGCGCGTGGTGGCGAGGCGCTTGTAGGCCTCGGTGATCTGGCTGTCCATCGTGGCGAGTTCGCCGTCGACCTCCCCGCGCGCCCGGTCCGGCACGTCACGGATCCGCTGGCCGACGTCGGGGCAGTCGATCGTCGCGACCCGCACGGCGGCGGACCTCGTCCGGTGGTGTGCCGGGCTCTCCTCGTGCGCCGAGGCGTGGAAGTTCGCCCAGACCAGCCCGCCTCCGCCGACCGCCAGGGCCGCCGCCCCGGCGACGACCTTGGCGGCCAGCGGCGTACGGCGTTTTCTCGTGTTGCGTCCCATGGAACTCCTCTTTGACTTCCTTGCGGGGCATCGAGGGCGCCCGACAGGAGTGAAGCGGCTCCCTTCCATACGGAGTCCGTCCCACGGGTGTTCAGCCGTCTCGGGAATTGCCGGGGCCGGTGAGGAGGGTGAGGTCAGCGGCCGCGGTCCAGATACGCCAGGACCGCCAGCACACGGCGGTTGTCGTCGTCCGAGACCTGGAGGCTCAGCTTGGCGAAGATGTTCGCCGTGTGTTTCGCGATCGCCCGCTCGGTGACGACGAGCCGGCCGGCGATCGCCGCGTTGGTCCTTCCCTGCGCCATCAGCTCCAGCACCTCCAGCTCCCGGGGGGTGAGCCGCTCCAGCGGCCGGTCCTCCGCCGCACGCCGGCTGAGGAGCTGCTGGATGACCTGCGGGTCCATCGCCGTACCGCCCGCCGCCACCCGCCGTACGGCGTCCACGAACTGCTCCGCGTCGAACACCCGGTCCTTGAGCAGGTACCCCACCCCGCCGTTGCCGTCGGCGAGCAACTCCCGCGCGTACAGCTGCTCCACGTGCTGGGACAGGACCAGCACCGGCAGCCCCGGCCGCTCGCGGCGGGCCTGAAGCGCGCACTGCAGGCCCTCGTCGGTGAGCGTGGGCGGCAGGCGTACGTCGACGACGGCGACGTCCGGCTCCAGTTCGGCCAGCGCCCGGGACAGCTCGGGGCCGGTCTCGACGGCCGCGGCGATCTCGAAGTCGTGGGCCTGAAGGAGCCGGACCAGCCCGTCGCGCAGCAGGAACAGGTCTTCGGCTAGGACAACGCGCAAGGGATCTCCATGGTGACCATGGTGGGGCCGCCCGCGGGCGAACTGACGGCCAGGACGCCGTCGAATGTACCGAGTCGCCGCTCCACCCCGGCCAGGCCCGACCCCGCCCCGATCACCGCGCCGCCCTTGCCGTTGTCGGTGACGGCGATGCGCAGCTGCCCCGCGGAGTGGTGGATGTCGATCCAGATCCGGTCGGCGCCGGAGTGCTTCACGGCGTTGGTGAGGATCTCGCTGACCGCGAAGTACCCGGCCGACTCCACGGGGGCCTCCGCGCGGCCGGGCAGGTCCACGTCGACCTCGACGGCGACGGGCAGCCGCAGCGCCAGGGCCCGTACGGCGTCCCCGAGGCCGCGTTCGGCGAGCACCGGCGGGTGGATCCCGCGCACCAGCTCGCGCAGTTCGGTCAGCGCGTCGGCGGAGGACCGGCGGGCCTGCGCGAGGAGCTCCCGGGCCTTCGCGGGGTTCTTCTCCAGCAGCGCCTCGATGGTGCCCAGGTCCATGCCCATGGCGACCAGCCGGGCCTGCGCCCCGTCGTGCAGGTCCCGCTCGATGCGGCGCAGTTCGGCGGCGGAGGTGTCCACGGCGTCCCGGCGGGTCTCGGTCAGGACGCGCACCCGCTCGGCGAGTTCCTCCTGGCCGGAGCCGAGGACCGCGCCGGTGAGCCGGAAGTGGGCGCGCAGCAGGAGCGGGGCCAGCCAGTACGCGGCGACGAGGAGGACGGCGCCCAGCGCGGCGGCGTAGAGCGCCGTGGTCTGGTCGGTGACGGGCACGAAGCCGTACCAGTAGGTGTCGGACCAGACCCGCCACAGCCCGGCCGCGATCGCGAAGCCTTCCAGCGGGTACAGCGTCAGCGCGAGGGGCAGCAGCGCGGTGACGAAACCGGCCGTCATGTCGACCGGCAGCCACAGGAAGTCCCGCCAGGTCGCCGGGTCACCGAGCATTCCGAAGGTGCGTCCCCAGGGATTGGCGTTCGCGGGCAGCGGCCGGTACGCCCGCTGGATCCGCACCCCGCCCCACTCGGCGGCGAGCAACCGCCGCCAGTCCGCGAACATCCGCACGCCCGTCAGCACCCACGGTGTGGTGACGAGGCCGATCCCGATCGGGACGAGGGCGATGGACACGAGGGTCAGGCAGAAGCACAGCACCGCGCCGGGCAGGGATATCAGCGCCAGCGCCAGTCCCCGCACGGCAGACAGTGCCATGGTCCGCGTCCGTGTCCGCCCGTTGCCGCTCTGCGTCTCGATGTCCATGCCGTCAGTCTCGCCGAGGCGTCGGCACGGGTCACGGGGCCGAGCCCCCCGGTCAGGGGGTGGTGCCAGGTACACCACCGCCGGATCCGTCCCCGTCGGCGGCGGCGAGGACCGCCGCCTCCGTCTCGGGGTCCAGCCCGACCGGCGGCCGGTCCGGGCGCTGCGGCGCGGTGCCGCCGAGGCCCCGCAGCCAGGACCAGGTGGCGGTGACGGTGTCGCCCACCGGGCGGCAGCTCAGGCCCGTCGCCAGGGCCCGGGAGACGTCCGCGCGGTGCAGGGCGTCGTGCAGGTCGCTGCCCGGCGGAGTCCACACCGGCAGCTGCGTCCAGGGCTCGACGCCGGCGCCGAGAACGGTGCCGGGGGCCGTCCAGCGCAGCTCCGCCGGGCCGCCCGTGGCGGTGACGCAGGCGTCGAGCAGGGCGCCCATCGTGGCGTGCCCCGGCGGCGAGGCCAGGTTGTACGGGCCGCTCAGCTCCCGTTCCACCGCCGTGAGGATCCAGTCGGCGAGGTCGCGGACGTCGACGTACTGGAGGGGCAGGTCCCGCGGGCCCGGCGCGAGCACCGGGCCGCCGCGCGCGACGCGGTTCAGCCACCACGGCAGCCGCCCGATGTTCTCGTACGGGCCGAGGATCAGCCCGGACCGGGCGAGCACCGAACGGTCCGCCCCGAAGGCGTCCAGCACGGCCAGTTCGGCGCCCCGCTTGTCCCGGGCGTAGTCGGTCCGCCCGGCGTCCGCCGCGGCGCCCTCGACGAGCGGTGCGTCCTCGGTGTACCCGGCGGGCGGGGCCCAGGCGTACACCGAGCAGCTCGACACGTACACGTACCGGCCGGCGCGGCCCCGCAGCAGCCGCGCCGCGTCCCGCACGACGCGGGGCGCCGCCGACCAGGTGTCGACGACGGCGTCCCACGTGCCGTCGGCCAGGGCGGTGAGCCCGTCGGGTGCGGTGCGGTCGCCGTGCAGCGCCCGCGTCCCGGGCGGCGGCGCGTGCCGCCCGCGGTGGAGGACGGTCACCTCCCAGCCGCGCCCGAGCGCCGCCTCCACCGCGGCCCGCCCCACGAACTCCGTACCGCCCAGCACCAGTAGCCTCATGCGGATCACGGTGCCCGGTGCGGGAGCCCGGGGGAAGGGGTGTCTGCCGTCGGCAGAGACCGGCGGCGGGGTCTCACCGTCCGGTCGGCGGCGTGTACTTGTAGCCGACGCGCCGGACGGTCTGGATCGTCCGGCGGTGCTCGGTACCGAGCTTCCGGCGCAGCCGGGCGATGTGCACGTCGACGGTGCGGCCGTCGCCCACGTGGCCGTACCCCCACACGGTGCTGACCAGCCGGTCGCGGGTGTGTACGCGGTGCGGATGCGCGACGAGATGGGCGAGCAGTTCGAACTCCAGGTAGGTCAGGTCGAGTTCGCGGCCGTCCACCGCGGCGGTGCGGCGCGCGGTGTCGATGAGGACGAGCGGGTCGCCGCCCTGGCCGCCGTCCCGGGTGTCGGTGCCGTCCCCGGTGTCCTTCGGTGGCGTGCCGTCCGCACCCGCCGGTGGGAACGGCGGCTGGTGCCGGTCGGCCGGGACCAGCACCAGGTAGCCGACCATCGGTGGCCGGCCGGGCAGCTCGGGCAGGGTGTGCGGGGGAGCGGGCAGCCAGGTGGCGCCGGGCGGCAGCAGGTCCGCGACGTGCGCCGCCTCGTCCCGGTCGACGGCATGCAGCCGGTGCCGGGGGTCGCCGGCGGCGGGCGGGGCGGTGGCGGAGGCGGAGGCGGGGGAGCCGAGGGGGACGGTGGACAGGGAACGGGTGGTCGCCATGAGACGTCAGCTCTTTCGCGCGAGAGGTTCGTCGGAAGGGGCGACGGGCGCGAGGTGGTGGTCGGGCGCGTCGCGTGGACGTACGTCGTGCGCGCCGGCGGAAGGCCCGGGGTGCGGCTTTCTAACGGGCCGGCGCGGTCGTCGCGCGGCAACACACCCGGTCGAAGTCGTCGTGCTGACGGGAGGGCCAGAAGGGCTCGAGGTCATGGCGACGCGTCGCCGCGTACTTCTGGAAGCCGACCATGGGCCCATTGAAGCAGACGGAGGCGTGGGAGAGGAGGCTCCTCTCACTGCGTGGACGCCGCAGAGGTCCGAAGCCGGCGCCGTGCCCGCTCCGTGGCAGCGCGCGGGGGCGCCCACCGTCGTGGTGGACGCCCCCGTACGCGAGCCGGCGGGCCGGTCAGACCTGGCCGGCCTTCTCCAGCGCGGAGCAGCAGGTGTCCACGAGCAGGCGGGTCACCACGTACGGGTCGACGTTGGCGTTCGGACGGCGGTCCTCGATGTAGCCCTTGCCGTCCTTCTCGACCTGCCACGGGATGCGAACCGAGGCGCCGCGGTCGGAGACGCCGTAGGAGTACTCGTTCCACGGGGCGGTCTCGTGCAGGCCGGTCAGGCGGTCGTCGATGCCGGCGCCGTAGTTCTTGACGTGGTCCATCGGCTTGGAGCCCTCACCGAGCGACTCGCAGGCGGTGATGATCGCGTCGTAACCCTCGCGCATCGCCTTGGTGGAGAAGTTGGTGTGTGCGCCCGCGCCGTTCCAGTCGCCCTTGACCGGCTTGGGGTCCAGGGTGGCGGAGACGCCGAAGTCCTCGGCGGTGCGGTAGAGCAGCCAGCGGGCCACCCACAGCTGGTCGGAGACCTCCAGCGGAGCCAGCGGGCCGACCTGGAACTCCCACTGGCCGGGCATGACCTCGGCGTTGATGCCGGAGATGCCGAGGCCGGCCTTCAGGCAGTTGTCCAGGTGCGCCTCGACGACGTCACGGCCGAAGATCTCGTCCGAGCCGACACCGCAGTAGTAGCCGCCCTGCGCGGCCGGGAAGCCGCCCTCGGGGAAGCCGAGCGGGCGGGCGCCCTTGAAGAAGGTGTACTCCTGCTCGATGCCGAAGATCGGCTCCTGTACGGCGAACCGCTCGGAGAGCTCGGCCAGCGCGGCGCGCGTGTTGGTCGGGTGCGGCGTCATGTCCGTGTCGAGGACCTCGCACAGCACCAGGATGTCGTCGCCGCCGCGGATCGGGTCGGGGCAGGAGAAGACCGGCTTGAGCACGCAGTCCGAGGAGCTGCCCTCGGCCTGGTTGGTGGAGGATCCGTCGAAGCCCCAGACCGGCAGGGCGTCCAGGCCGGCGGGAGCGTCCGTGATGATCTTCGTCTTGGAACGGAGCTTGGCCGTCGGCTCGGTGCCGTCGATCCAGATGTACTCGGCCTTGAAGGTCACGGGGACACATCCTTCGGGGTGGGTCTGGGCGCACTTGCGGGTGCTGCGGCGCCGGGGCGGAACCGGGGCGTCGCGTCTACTGCCCCGCAGCGTGCCAACAGGCGATTTCCCGTCCGTTGCCCGTATGTGAACCCCGTGTTACCTGGCGTCGGTGTGGCGCGCCTCTCACGGCTCCCGCCCGTCCCCGGCCGCCGCCTCCCGCACGCCGGCCGGGAGCGAGCCGATTGCCTGCAACTCCCGCTCGTCGTCCCCCCCCCGCAACGGCTCCACCGCCTGCCCGGTTCGCGCCCGCCGCCGCCCGCGACCGCCCGGTGCGGGACCTGCCGGGGGCGGCCGTCCCGCTGGTCCGCTCTCGCGGTGGCTCTGCGCCGGTCCCGCTCGTCCGCCTCCGTGGTGGCTCTGCGCCGGTCCCGCTCGTCGCGCGCCAGCCCCCGCACGTGGCCCGCGTGTTCCGGCGGCCGGTCGGCCAGGGGCGTCGCCCCCGCCGAGTCCGGCCCGGGGGGCGGCGTCCGGCCGCCCGGCGGTCCTGTCGTCCCCTCGCCCGCCCGGCGGTCGTCCCCTCACCCGCCCGCGACGCGTCCACGAGCGCGGTCGGCGCGCGGACGTCGGCGGGACACACCGGACGGACGACCCGTACGGTCATCAGCCGCCGGACGTCACTCCTGACGGGACAGGGCGTCCCGGACCGCCTCGTCGGTGCGGCCCACGACGGCCGTCCCGTCGTCCGCCGTGATGATCGGGCGCTGGATGAGTTCCGGGTGCTCGGCGAGTGCCGTGACCCAGCGGCCCCGTGACGCCTCGTCACGCGGCCAGTCCTTCAGACCCAGCTCCTCGGCGGCGGCCTCCTGGGTGCGGGTGATGTCCCACGGTTCGAGGCCGAGGCGGGTGAGCACCTCGCGGATCTCGTCCTCGCCCGGTACGTCCTCCAGGTAGCGGCGGACCGTGTAGTCGGCGCCCTCGGCGTCGAGCAGACTGACCGCGCTGCGGCACTTCGAACAGGCCGGGTTGATCCAGATCTCCATGCCGCACACGGTAGCCCGAGGGGCGCGGAAACCCGTTCGCCCCGCACGTCACGGGGGCCCCGAAACCCCTTGTGGCCAGGGCCTTTTGTCAGTGGTGGGCGGTAAAATGGAAGCAGTGTTCGAGGGTGTCGCCGGGGGGTCCGGACGGCGCCCTGACCGCGACAGGAGGATGCCCGTGCCCGCTGCCGCACTGAAGCAGAAGCCGTTGCCCACCCAGTCCACCGCCAAGCGGCCCGTCCTGCTCGACCTGCCGTACGAACCGGTGGTGAAGCGTCCGCTGCCGGCGGGCCGCCCCCGCGAGTGGTACGTCACGCACAACCGCCGGCTCAAGGCGATGCGGCTCGCCATCGCCCTGCTCGACTCCGGCGTCTACCTGCCCGGCCAGGCCCGCAACGAGAAGATCCGCGCCACGGCGGAACTGATCGGCGTCCACCCGCCGTCGGACACCACGTGCCACATGGTGCGCGCGTTCTTGCGCTACAACCGCTGAGTCCACCACCGGTGCCGGGCGGCCTCCGTGCGTGAGGCGCCCGGCACCGCCGTGCCGCGCGCTGAGGCAGTATGGGCGGGTGAGGGCACCGTCCTCGACGCGAAGTCCCGGCGGCCCGGCGGCACTTGTGCCGACGTCGCGCGGTCGCGCCCCTGCCGGAGGAGAAAGGTACGACGGTTGACTGAGGAGAGGACGGTCCCGGTCCCGTCGTCGTGGATGACGCTGTCCGGCCGGTACGGCCGCGCCGTCGCCCGGGCCGGCGACATCGCCATGGCGCTGGGGGTCTGGGTGGCGGCGAGCCAGTACGGCGAGGAGTACGACCTGGTCCTGGGCTCGCTGATGGGACTGTGCCTGCTGGCCCGCAGAAGGTTCCCCGGCACGGTGATGGTGGCCGTCCTGTCGCTGACCGTCGTCCAGTTCGCCCTGGACGACGCGCCCGACATCCCGCTGGCGTCGTCGCCCGCCGCGTACAACGTGGCCGTGCTGTTCGCCATGATGTCGGTCGTCCACCATTCCCGGACCACCTGGATGCCGTATCTCGCGGGCGCCGCGGTGCTGCTGGGCCCGCTGGCCGGAACGGTGGGCATGCCGCCCCTGGGGATCGAGCCGTTCGCCGATCTCGGGACGCTGCTGACCTTCTGGGGACTGACGCTGACGGTCTGGCTGACGGCCTTCTCCCTGCACACGCGGCGGCTCTACGCCGAGAGCCAGGCGGACCGCGCCCTGCACGTCCAGCGGGAACAGGAACAGCGCGTCCGGCTGGCCGCGGCCCGGGAGCGGGCCGACATCGCCCGGGAACTGCACGACGTGGTGGCGCACAGCCTGGCCGTGATGATCCTCCAGGCCGACGGCGCCGAGTCCGTGCTGCGGAAGTCGCCGGACACGGCCCAGTCCGCGCTCAGGACGATCGCCGCCACGGGCCGGGACGCGATCGACGACATGCACCGCATCGTCCGGGTGCTGCGCGAGGGAAACCAGGACTCCGCCGACAGCGGCCCCCCACGGCGTCTGATCACCCTCGACGAGATCAAGGTCGTCGCCGAACGCGCACAGGCCGCCGGGCTGACCGTGGACGTGTCGATCGAGGTCGGTGAGGGACGGCTGGCGCCGGCGGAGGAGATGACGGCCTTCCGCATCGTCCAGGAGTGCCTCACGAACGTGCTCCGCCACGCCGGAGCCGGGGCCGGGGTCGACATCAGGCTCCATGAGGAGCAGGGCACCCTGCTGATCAGCGTGGTCGACGACGGAGGGGGCACCCTCGCCGGCCGCGGCGTCGGGGGCTCCGGAGGGAACGGACTGGTGGGTATGCGGGAGCGGGTGGAACTCGCCGGGGGCAGCTTCGAGGCCGGCCCCCGGCTCGGCAGCGGATGGCACGTACGTGCCTCGATTCCGACAAGGACGAAGTGATGACACAGGCAGACAGGCCGATCCGGGTGGCCGTGGTGGACGACCAGCCGCTGATCCGGGCCGGGTTCGCCATGGTGCTGGCCGGCCAGGACGACATCGAGGTCGTCGGTGAGGCGGAGAACGGCGCGGACGCCCTCGACCTGCTGCGGAAGGTCGAGGCGGACGTCGTCATCATGGACATCCGCATGCCCGTCATGGACGGCATCCAGGCCACGGAGCAGCTGATGCTGCGGGACGATCCGCCCGGGGTGCTGGTGCTGACCACCTTCGACAACGACGAGGACGCGTTCGCGGCGCTGCGCGCCGGAGCCGGCGGCTTCCTGCTGAAGAACGCCCCCGCCACGGAGGTCGTGAACGCCATCCGGGTCCTGGCCGCGGGGGAGTCGGTGGTGGCGCCGCGCATCACCCGGCTGCTCCTCGACCGGGTCTCGGACCGGCTGGCACCGGCGAACGGACAGGCCGAACGGCTGGACGTCCTCACCGCGCGCGAGCGGGACGTGCTCACCCTGGTCGCCGGGGGACTGTCCAACGTCGAGATCGCGGCGGACCTGTACGTCGCGGAGGCCACGGTGAAGACGCACCTGGGCAACCTCATGGCGAAACTGCACCTGCGGGACCGCGCACAGGCCGTCGTGTTCGCCTATCAGTCCGGGCTGGTCCGTCCCTCCCCCTGAGGGTGCGGAAGCGCCCCCGGGTTCTGCCCCCGGGGGTGCAGGAACCACCCCGTCCGGCGTGTCAGATCCGCCGCCCGGGATCTCGGGTCCGTGGCCGATGTCCGTCGGGCCGCCGAACTCCAGACTTCTCACTGTCGCCGAACGCGGCCGAGAAGACACCGGAGGACCCGATGAACACCACCCCCAGCACCCCCGCCACCCCCACCGCGCCCGCCCAGCAGAACCGCAGGCGGAACCGTCTCGTCATCGGCGCGGCCACGGCCGTGATCGTCGCGGGTCTGGCCGCCGGGGCGGGCTACTGGTGGCAGGACCGCGACGAGCTCAGCCAGGCCTCCGCCGAGGACTGCCGGCTGGCGCAGCGCATCATCACCGAGGCCGAGAAGATCTCCACCGGCCCCGTGCCGGAGGCGGAGAAGTGGTGGCAGGAGACCGGCGACGAGCGCCGCGCGCAGATGAAGGACGGCTACCTCGGAGCCAAGATCTCCCGATACGAGGGATGGGCGGTCGAGACCGCCAAGAAGTCCCCCGAAGCGCCGTCCGCGAAGGACGTGAAGAACCTCCAGGAGGAGGCGCAGGGACACTGCTCGGACTCCGGCGTCACCCTGTCCATGCCGTCGCTCGGCTCCTGACCCGGATTCGCGAGAACCGTCCCCATGGCTGTCCACACCGCCGCCCGCGGCCACGCACCGGACGACGTCATCACCGCCACCGCCCTGGTGAAGACCTACCGTCAGGGCACCACCGAGGTGCGGGCCCTCGACGAGGTGTCCGTCGGTATCCGGCGCGCCCGCTTCACCGCCGTCGTCGGCCCCTCCGGGTCGGGCAAGTCGACCCTGATGCACTGCGTCGCCGGACTCGACACCGCCACCTCCGGCAGCATCGTCCTGGACGGAACGGAGATCACCGGACTGTCCGACCGGCAGCTGACCCGGGTACGCCGGGAGCGGATCGGGTTCATCTTCCAGTCGTTCAACCTGCTGCCCCAGCTGACGGCCTACGAGAACATCGTGCTGCCCCTCGCCATGTCCGGTGGGCGCCCGGACCGTGCCCTGGTGGACCACCTCTGCGAGGTCCTCGGCATCGCCCACCGGGTGTCCCACCGCCCGTCCGAACTGTCCGGGGGCCAGCAGCAACGCGTCGCCGTGGCCCGGGCGCTGGTGGCCCGGCCGGCCGTGGTCTTCGCCGACGAACCCACCGGCAACCTCGACTCCAGGGCCGGCGCCGAGGTCCTCACCATGCTGCGCCGGTCCGTCGACGACCTCGGCCAGACGGTCGTGATGGTCACCCACGACCCCGCCGCCGCGCGGTACGCGGACCGGGTGCTGACCCTCGCGGACGGGCGCGTCGTGCAGGACGAGCACACCACCCCCTCCGGGCGGGCCGGCGCACTCGCCACCGACGTCATGAGGAGCCGGCGATGAGGACACCGTGGCGCGCGACCGTCCTGGGCTCCCAGGTCGCGGAACTCCTGAGACGGCCCGGCCGGTTCGCGGCGACCGGACTGTCGCTGCTGATCGCGGCGTTCGTCGTCTTCGGGACCGTCATGACCCAGCAGATCCTCACCGCGACCGCCGTCGAGAGGTTCCGCGGCACACCCGAAGCGGTGTCGATCGTGGTCACGCCCGGCGACGAAGGGGTGGAGATCGGCGAGTCCCGCCTCCGCGTGATCCGCGAGACGCCCGGAGTCGTCGAGGCCGTCGGCCGGATCGAGGACGGCACCGCGCTGGACGGCAGCGCCGTCGAACGCTACCTCGGTCTGTCCGCGGACCCGGGCTCCGGCGCCCTGGCGGAAGTCCGGCTGCTCGAAGGCACGTACCCGTCCGGCCCGGGCAGGCTCGCCGTCAACACGCAGGCCGCGGAGGAATACGATCTCGCCCCGGGAGCGCCGCTCACCCTGCTGCAGCCCGACGGCGAAGCCACCCGACGGGTGAAGGTCGAGGTCAGCGGCATCGTCCGCAGCACCGCCACGGACGGTGCGGAGCCCACCGGGTACGCTCCCGGCCCCCAGCTCCGGAAGATCCTCGGCGCGTCGGGCTACTCCCGCATCGACATCCGCACCGACACCGCGTCCTCCGCGTCCTCCGCGTCCTCCGCACCCGTTTCCGCGGAGCTGACCGAGCGGATCCGGCAGGCGGTGCCCGGAGCTCAGGTGCGCTCCGGGGACGAGGTGCGGGACGAGGAGGCCCGTGCGGCGGTGGCGGCGGCGAAGGACAACCTGGACCTGGTCACCGTCTTCCTCGCGGTCGCCGTCGGCGCGGCGGTCCTCGTCGCGACCTCCACCTTCCGCATCGTCTTCACACGGCGCGTACGCCAGCTGGCGCTGCTGCGCGCCATCGGGGCGACCCCACGCCGGCTCGCCGCCGCGCTCGTCGTCGAGGGGGCGGTGGTCGGCCTGCTGGCCGGCGCGACCGGTGTGGTGGCGGCCTGGGGCTGCGGGCAGCTCGTCCCTCCGGTCGCCGGGCGGTTCGGGCACGACCTGTCCGCCGCCTCCCAGGTTCCGCTGACGGAGGCCGCTCTCACCGTGCTCGGCACCGGTCTCCTGGCGGTCCTGTCGGTCCTGGCCCCGTCCCTGAGCGCCTCACGGGTCTCCCCGCTGCAAGCCCTGCGCACCGCGGCGTCCGAGGAGAGCACGGTGAGCGGCACCGGCCGGACCCTGCTGGGCCTGCTGTGCGCGGCGGGCGCCGCGTTCCTCGCCTGGCAGCAGTACGACGGGCTGCCCCAGCCGGGCGACACGGAGTACGACCGGTTCGCGGCGCTGACCGTCGTGGTGCTCTCGGGCGGGCTGGCCTTCCTGGCCCTGATCGCCCTCGGCCCCCATGCGGTCCGGCCGGTGCTGTCGGCCGTCGCCGTGCCCCTGCGCCGCACCGGTGCGGCCGGCCGCCTCGCGGTGGCGGGCGTCGGAGGTGCGCCGCGCCGAGCGGCCTCGGTCTCGGTCGTCGTGGCCCTCGGCGCCTGCCTGGTCGGCTCGACCCTGACCTCCCTCGCCTCCCTGGACGCCTACGAGCGGAACCGGCAGGCGGTGGCGGCACCCGCCGACTTCCGCCTGTACCCGGGAGACGGCGAGACGCTGGACCGGTCGCTCGCCGCCGATCTGGCCTCCCGCCCCGGACTGGCCGACGTGACCGCCTTCCGCACCGCGGAGGTCGACGACGGCGAGCACGGCGCGACCGTCTCCGACCTCGACCTCGGCACCGTCCGCTCCGGCGTGCGCCTGACCACCCGGACCGGCTCCCTCGACGACCTCGGCCCCGCCCACGTCGTCGTGGACGCCGACCGCGCCCATCGGCTCGGTGTCCGGGCCGGCGACCGCGTGACGCTGACGTTCGAGGGCCGCCCCGTCGAACTCACCGTGGCGGCGACGCTGACCGGAGCCGGCCCCTGGGGAGGTCAGTTCTTCGTCCGCGCGGCCGATCTCACCCGGATGGGAGCGGACGCCGCGCCCACCGCGGTCACCGCCAACGCCGCGGAAGACGGCGCACAGGGGCGGACGAGCGCACAGCGGGCCATCACCGACACCTTGACCGGCCCGGAGCGCGGCGACGGCCGCGTCCTCGCCGAGGACTCGGCCGGACAGGCCGGCGAGTCGGAGGACCTGCGGACGACGGCCACGACGGTGATCATGCTTCTGGGGCTGACCGTCCTGGTGGCGGTCGCCGGAGTCGCGACCACGGCGAGCCTCACCGTCGTCGAGCGCAAGCGCGAGTTCGGGCTGCTGCGGGCCCTGGGCCTCGGCGGACGGGCCGTGCACCGCATGGTCACGGTGGAATGCGCGCTCTACGGCGTACTGGGCGGGATCCTCGGTCTGGCCCTCGGCCTGCCGTACTCCTGGCTGGTGGTCCGTGTCACCCAGGCGAACGCCCCGTTCAGCGTGCCGGCCGGGGAACTCGCCACGGTCTTCACCGCCCTCGTCCTGGTGACCGCCGCCGCGGGCATGGTGCCCGCCCTCCGCGCCTCCCGGACCTCACCGACGGTCGCCGTCGCCCAGACCGACTAGCCGGACAGCGCACCGGGGCAGGGACGGGCGGGTACGCGCACCGGGGGCCCGCCGGTGGGCACACCGCGTCGCCGGGGTCAGTACGGGATCAGCACGGGGTCAGTACGGGGTCAGTACGGCCGGAAGTTGATGTAGCCGAGGAGGACGATCCCCGCGGCCACGCAGCCCAGCACCACGGCGGTCGACACCCAGGACGACCGGCGTCCGGACCCCACGTGCTCGGGATCGGCGCGGAAGGGCACCGGTCCGGGCGGGTTCTCCTTCCAGCGCGCGGCGAGCATCCGGGCGCGCGCGGAGGGTTCCTTGTGCTCGGCCCCGTCCGCCCACTTGATGTCGAACTCGCGTTCCTCGTCGTCCCGTTCGGACATGTCCGGTCCTTCTCCCCGTCCCCTGACTCGAACAACCGTGTCAGTAAACATGATCCTGGGCCGGGCTCCCCGTGTGAAGCTTTTCGGCCAACGAGCCAACGAGCCAACGAGCCACATGACGGCGCCCCCGCTCCCTGACGAGCAGGAGGCGGGGGCGCCGGACGGCCCGGGACGACGCGGACGTCGGTCACACGTCGAAGTACATCTCGAACTCGTGCGGGTGCGGACGCAGCTGCAGCGGCGCGATCTCGTTGGCGCGCTTGAAGTCGATCCACGTCTCGATCAGGTCCGGCGTGAAGACGTCGCCCTGGAGGAGGAACTCGTGGTCGGCCTCGAGGCGGTCGAGGACCGCGCCGAGGGAGGTCGGGACCTGCGCCACGTTCGCGTGCTCCTCGGGAGCCAGCTCGTAGAGGTCCTTGTCGATCGGCTCGGCCGGCTCGATCTTGTTCTTGATGCCGTCCAGACCCGCGAGGAGCAGGGCCGAGAAGGCCAGGTACGGGTTGCCGGAGGCGTCCGGCGCGCGGAACTCGACGCGCTTGGCCTTCGGGTTCGAGCCCGTGATCGGGATGCGCATCGCGGCCGAGCGGTTGCGCTGCGAGTACACCAGGTTCACCGGCGCCTCGAAGCCCGGCACCAGGCGGTGGTAGGAGTTCACCGTCGGGTTGGTGAAGGCCAGCAGCGACGGGGCGTGCTTGAGGATGCCGCCGATGTAGTAGCGGGCCATGTCCGACAGGCCGGCGTAGCCCTGCTCGTCGTAGAAGAGCGGGTCGCCGCCCGACCACAGCGACTGGTGGACGTGCATGCCCGAGCCGTTGTCACCGAAGATCGGCTTCGGCATGAAGGTCGCCGTCTTGCCGTTCTTCCAGGCCACGTTCTTCACGATGTACTTGAAGAGCTGGAGGTCGTCGGCGGCGGCGAGCAGCGTGTTGAACTTGTAGTTGATCTCCGCCTGGCCGGCGGTGCCCACCTCGTGGTGCTGGCGCTCGACCTGGAGGCCGGACCGCTCCAGCTCCAGGGAGATCTCGGCACGCAGGTCGGCGAAGTGGTCGACCGGCGGGACCGGGAAGTAGCCGCCCTTGTAGCGGACCTTGTAACCGCGGTTGTCCTCCACCGCGCCGGTGTTCCAGGCGCCGGCCTCGGAGTCGATGTGGTAGAAGGACTCGTTCGCGCTGGTGGCGAAGCGGACGGAGTCGAAGACGTAGAACTCCGCCTCCGGACCGAAGAACGCCGTGTCGGCGATGCCGGTGGAGGCCAGGTAGGCCTCGGCCTTCTTCGCCACGTTCCGCGGGTCGCGGGAGTACTGCTCGCCCGTGATCGGGTCGTGGATGAAGAAGTTGATGTTGAGGGTCTTGTCCCGGCGGAACGGGTCGATGCGCGCGGTCGACAGGTCGGGGCGCAGGGACATGTCCGACTCGTGGATGGCCTGGAAGCCGCGGATCGAGGACCCGTCGAAGGCCTGCTCGTCGTCGGGGTCGAACGCCGCGGCGGGCAACGTGAAGTGCTGCATGACGCCCGGCAGGTCGCAGAACCGGACGTCGACGAACTTGACGTCCTCGTCCGCGATGTACTTCTTGGCGTCGTCGGCGTTCTGGAACATCCAGCTCCTCCTACTCCCGACCGTCCCGCCGGGGTGGTAGATCGTTCGTGCTGCCAGTGCGGGTGGCACACGCTTCGTCGACCCTAGGGACGGGTGATTTCCCGGGCGTGACCCATTTGTTTCGCAGAAGTTAACCGGCTCCGTTCCAGCGTAGGCCTCTTCCGGACCCGCCACACCCCCGTCGTCCGCCGCCCCGCGACCCCTGGGCCCGGCCGTTCCGCCCCCGCGTCCACCCCTCCGTCCACCGGTCATATACGGGCGCAGTACCGTGGACGGGTGGACAACAGGCAAGCAATCGGATCGTGGCTTTCCGGGCCGCGCGCGGCCATCGAAGGGGCCGGCGCCGATCTCGGATACCGGGGTGAGCAGCTCGGGCTGCCCGAGGAGGGACCGGGCTCGATCGCCCGTCCGGGCAGGCGGATCGGCGCCCTGGCCGTCGACTGGGCCCTGTGCCTGTTGATCGCATACGGCCTGATCACGGACGGCTACGGCCAGTCGACCAGCAACTGGGCCCTGCTGATCTTCTTCGTGCTGAGCGTGCTGACCGTCGGCACGGTCGGCTTCACCCCGGGCAAGCGCCTCTTCGGCCTGCGGGTGGTGGAGCTGGGCACGGGACGGCCCAGCCCCCTGCGCGCCCTGCTGCGCTCGGTCCTGCTGTGCCTCGCCCTCCCGGCGCTGATCTGGGACCGCGACGGCCGCGGTCTGCACGACCGGCTGGCGCGCACCGTGGAAGTACGGATCTGACGGCGGCGAGCTTCGCGACGGGACGGCGGCGAGCTCCACGACGGGACGACCGCGAGCCCCACGACGGGACGACCGCGAGCCCTACGACGATGGGGGCGCCCGGAGTGATCCGGGCGCCCCCATCGCCGTACCGGCGTGTCGGAGTCCTACGCGGTCAGCGCTGCCTGGGGTTGCCGCCCTTGGGCATGCGCATGCCCTTGGGCATCGGGCCCTTGGGCAGCGGCATGTTGCTCATCAGGTCGCCCAGGGCACGCAGCCGGTCGTTGGTCACGGTGACCTGCGGGCCGCTCAGGACGCGGGGGAGCTTGAGCATGGTCGTGCGGAGCTTCTTCAGCTCGACCTGGCCCTCGCCGGTGCCCACGACCAGATCGTGCACGGGCACGTCCGCGACGATGCGGTTCATCTTCTTCTTCTCGGCCGCGAGCAGGGACTTCACCCGGTTCGGGTTGCCCTCCGCGACCAGCACGATGCCGGCCTTGCCGACCGCGCGGTGCACCACGTCCTGGTTGCGGTTCATCGCCACCGCGGGTGTCGTCGTCCACCCCCGGCCGATGTTGTCCAGCACGGCCGCGGCCGCGCCCGGCTGGCCCTCCATCTGGCCGAAGGCCGCCCGCTCGGCCCGGCGACCGAAGACGATCGCCGTCGCGAGGAAGGCGAGCAGCACGCCCAGGATGCCGAGATAGATGGGGTGACCGATCAGGAAACCGATCGCGAGGAAGACACCGAAGACGACGATGCCGACACCCGCGAGTACAAGACCGATCTTCTTGTCGGCCTTGCGGGTCATCTTGTAGGTCAGAGCGATCTGCTTCAGTCGCCCGGGATTCGCAGCGTCCGCTGCAGGTTCCTTCCTCGCCATGGCACGAAGTCTACGTGCCCCCGAAAGCGCCGACGACGGCAGTGCCCGGCGCAGGGGGAGGGGAGGGGGACGGGGGTGGGGTCAGGGGCGTCCGGCGACGGACTGCCCGAGGACGCGCTCCGTCTCGATCCGGTCCTTGGCGCGGCGGCGGTCCTCCAGCACCGAGGTCCAGGCGTTGCGCCGGGCGGTGCGCTGGCCGCCGCTCATCAGCAGCGACTCGACGGCCCGCAGGGCGGTGGTGAACGACGGGATGGCGGTGGCGCGGACTGCGGTGGCGCGAACGGGCGCGGCCTGCATCGTGGAGGTCCCCCCTCGGTACGGCTCCGGGTCCGGAGACGGGCGTACGTGGTGTGATTTCAGGGTCACTGATTGGTGTTACCAGGGCGTGACCCGCCGGTCAAACGGACATGAAGCCGCGATGCCGGAGGCCGGAACGGCGTCGCGGCCCCGACCGGTGCCCTCATCTGCGAGGACGGTCGGGACCGCGGCGTATTGGCCATTACTGGCGAGTAGTGACTTGTGCGTGAATTCACACAGTGGTGGACCGGCGCTGCTCCATGGCCATTCCGTAGAGCCGGCCGGCGCGGTAGGAGGACCGCACCAGCGGACCCGACATCACGCCGGAGAAGCCGATCTGCTCGGCCTCCTCCTTCAGCTCCACGAACTCCTGCGGCTTGACCCAGCGCTCCACCGGATGGTGGCGCACCGACGGGCGCAGGTACTGGGTGATGGTGATCAGCTCGCAGCCGGCCTCGTGCAGCTGCTTCAGCGCCTCGCTGATCTCCTCACGGGTCTCACCCATGCCGAGGATCAGGTTGGACTTCGTGACCAGACCGTAGTCGCGGGCTTCGGTGATGACCTTCAGCGAGCGCTCGTAACGGAAGCCCGGACGGATGCGCTTGAAGATCCGGGGGACCGTCTCGACGTTGTGCGCGAAGACCTCGGGGCGGGAGGCGAAGACCTCCTGGAGGAGCTCCGGCACCGCGTTGAAGTCGGGGGCCAGCAGCTCGACCTTGGTACGGCCGGCCTCGCGCCCCGCCGTCTGCTGGTGGATCTGGCGCACCGTCTCGGCGTACAGCCAGGCACCGCCGTCCGGCAGGTCGTCACGGGCGACGCCGGTGATGGTCGCGTAGTTCAGGTCCATGGTGACCACGGACTCGCCGACCCGGCGCGGCTCGTCGCGGTCGAGCGCCTCGGGCTTGCCGGTGTCGATCTGGCAGAAGTCGCAGCGCCGGGTGCACTGGTCGCCGCCGATGAGGAAGGTCGCCTCGCGGTCCTCCCAGCACTCGTAGATGTTGGGGCAGCCGGCTTCCTGGCAGACGGTGTGCAGGCCCTCGCTCTTCACGAGGTTCTGCATCTTGGTGTATTCGGGACCCATTTTCGCCCGGGTCTTGATCCACTCGGGCTTGCGCTCGATGGGGGTCTGGCTGTTGCGGACCTCCAGGCGCAGCATCTTGCGTCCGTCGGGTGCGACTGCGGACACGACCGGCTCCCTAGCGTTTGATTCTTCGGCGTGCCCCAGGGTACGCCCGTTGATTTGTTGGTCGGCGTTGGTGCTGGCCCTGCTGGGGGCTGCCGCCCCCAGGCCCCCGCTTCGGCCCTGACGGGCCTCGTCCTCCAACGCCGGACGGGCTGGAAATATGCCCTCCGCCGCGACGGACCGGACGGACCGGACGGGCCGTCTCTATGCCGCCGGTGTCTTCTCGATCACCCGCGGCTTCAGTTCCGCGTTCTCCAGGACGTCGCGGAGGTGGCGTTCGGCCACCGGCAGTACCTCCTCGATGGTGATGTCCCGGCCCAGCTCGTTCGCGAGGGAGGCGACGCCCGCGTCGCGGATGCCGCAGGGGATGATCCGGTCGAACCACTTGTTGTCGGGGTTCACGTTCAGGGCGAAGCCGTGCATGGTCACGCCCTTCGCCACCCGGATGCCGATCGCGGCGATCTTGCGGTCCTCGCGGCGCTGGCCGGCGTTGGACGGCGCGTAGTCGGGGCCGTTCAGCCGGGGGTCGAACTCCTCGTCCGTCAGGCGCGGGTCGAAGTCCAGGGAGAGGCCCGCCCGTCGCCCGCCACCACCCTCGGCCGGAGCGCTGCGCGCTGCCCCTCCATATGGCGCGGGGCGCTGGTCGACGGGGTCGCCGAGGACCCACACGCCGCTGCGGCCCTCGACCCGGGTGGTCTCGAGCCCGAACTCCGCGCAGGTGCGGATGAGTGCCTCCTCCAGCCGGCGGACGTGCGCCACCACGTCCACCGGGCGCGGGAGCTTCTGGATCGGGTAGCCCACCAGCTGGCCCGGCCCGTGCCAGGTGATCTTGCCGCCGCGGTCCACGTCGACGACCGGCGTGCCGTCCAGCGGGCGCTCGCTGTCCTCGGTGCGCCGGCCGGCGGTGTAGACCGGCGGGTGTTCGAGGAGCAGCACCGTGTCCGGGACCTCGTCGGCGAACCGCGCGGCGTGCACCCGGCGCTGCTCGTCCCACGCCTCCTGGTACTCGACGCGTTCGGCACCGAACCCCATTCGGACGAACCGCAGCTCACTCACGGCAAGTGCCTCCCTGGAAGGTCGTAAGGCACGAACCGTGCCCACGCCACTGTACGACCGTCCGCGCGCCGTCAGCCGGGCGGGCAATCCTCACACGATCGGATGAATGCCTGGCGAAGTGTGCGATCGGGTGCTCACTCTCCGCTACATTCGCGCCGTTCACGAGGCCATAAGGGCTGCTCACAGGCGCTCCGGGCACATCGAACGGCCCGGAAGGCAGGAGACCGCACCGCACCATGACGGAACGACCCGCGCAGCGCACCCCCAACCGCCAGCTCGCCGCGCTCATCGCCGAAGCGGGGTTCTCCAACGCGGGTCTCGCACGTCGCGTCGACCAGCTCGGACTCGAACACGGCCTGGACCTGAGATACGACAAGACGTCCGTCACCCGGTGGCTGCGCGGCCAGCAGCCACGCGGCACCACCCCGGCCCTGATCGCCGAGGTCTTCACCCGGCGCCTGGGCCGCCGCCTCACCGCCCAGGACCTCGGCCTGGACGCCTGCGCGCCCGTCTACGCGGGACTGGAGTTCGCCGCGAGCCCGGAGGAGGCCGTCGACATCGTCGGCGGCCTGTGGCGCAAGGACTCCGGCAGCCACGCCGAACTCCGCAAGATCGCCTTCACCCCGGCGGGCCTCGTCGTGCCCAGCCGGGACTGGCTCATCGGCCGCGCCGACGAGAAGGTGGCCCGCTCCGAGGTGCCCGTCCGCATCCCCGCGCAGGGCCGCCCGGCCACCCCCAGGATCCCCGTCCCGCTCGCCCCGTCCCGCCGCCGGGCCCCGGCCGAGCGGGGCCCCGGCCAGAAGGTCACCGGCGGCGACCTCGCCGCCCTGCGCTCGGTCGGCGAGCTCTTCCGCAGCCTCGACGACCGGTACGGCGGCGGACACGCCCGCCAGGCCCTGGTGCGCTACCTGGAGCACGAGCTGGAGCCGATGCTGCGCGGTACCTACGGCGAGCAGACCGGCCGCCGGCTGTTCGGCGCCGCCGCCGACCTCACCCGGCTCGCGGGCTGGACGTCGTACGACATCGCCGCGCACGGCCTCGCCCAGCGCTACTTCGTCCAGGCGCTGCGGCTGTCGCAGGCGGCGGGGGACCGGGCGTACGGCTCGTACGTGCTGGCCACCATGAGCCGGCAGGCCGTCTACCTGGGGCACGGGCGGGAGGCCGTGCAGCTCGCGCGGGTGGCGCAGCAGGGTGTGGGGACCTCCGCGCCGCCGGTCGTGCAGACCCTGCTGCACGCCGCCGAGGCGCGTGCGCACGGCCTGCTCGGCGAGGTGCGGGCCTGCACCGCCTCGCTGGTCCGCGCCGAGCGCGCCCTGGAGACGGCCCGGCCCGGCGACGAGGTGCCGCACTGGGCGCGCTTCTTCGACGAGGCGCAGCTCGCCGACGAGTTCGGGCACTGCCACCGCGATCTGCAGCAGTTCCGCGCCGCCGCCCAGCACGCGGAGCGCTCACTGCAGCTGCGCGCCCCCGCCTACGCCCGCAGCCGGCTGTTCTGCCGGATCGTCCTGGCCACCGCCCGCCTCGGCCTCGGCGAACTCGACCAGGCCTGCCAGCTGGCCGCGGAGGCGGCCGGACAGGCGGCCGAGATGCGGTCGGTGCGGGCGGCGGAGTACGTCCGCGACTTCGAACGGCGGCTGGAGCCGTACAAGGACGCGGCGCCCGTGCGGGGGTACCGGGACAAGGTGGCGGCGCTGGGGTAGGCGCGACGCGGAGTTCCGGCCGCGGACCGGACGGTGGAGCGGCCTGGTGCGAGTGATCAGGCGGGGGTGCTGTAGCGCTCGATCACGTGGATGCGGTCGAAGGACCAGCCGTCGGCGGCCTCCCAGCTGTGCAGCGGGGAGTTGAGGGTGCCGTCGGCCTTGGCGGTCCAGGTGATGGCCTTGACGCGGCCGTCCGAGTAGCCGTACAGCGTGGCGAGGTCGTCGCGGCCGTCGCCGTTGTAGTCACCGGTGACGATCTTCATGTTGCCGCGAGCGTAGTTTCCCGCCGGAGTGCTCCAGAGGTCGGTGCGGTTGCCGAACGCGCCGTCGGCGTCGGCGGTGAAGCCGATCACGGCGTCGTGGCCGTCGCCGTAGTCGTACCAGGCGGCGAGGTCGTCGCGGCCGTCGCCGTCGAAGTCACCGGAGTGGACGCTGGCGGCGTCGAAGTTCCAGCCGGTGCTGCTCCAGCCGTGGACGGCAGTCTGGTCGAAGCCGCCGTCGGGCGTGGTGGGGAAGGTGATGAACTTGACCTCACCGGTGGAGTAGCCGTAGAGGGCGGCGAGGTCGTCGCGGCCGTCGCCGTCGTAGTCGCCGGTGGCGAACTTCATGTTCCGGGCGCTCCAGCCCTCGGTGCGGCTGAAGGAGGAGAAGGGGCTGTTGAAGCCGCCGTCGGCCTTGGCGAGGAAGGTGTGGAGCTTGTCGCTGCCGTCGCTGTAGTCGTACCAGACGGAGACGTCGTCGCGGCCGTCGCCGTTGAAGTCACCGGAGTTGACGGTCATGCGGGAGAAGGTCCATCCCTCGGTGGCCCTCCAGGAGTGCAGCGGGCCGTCGAAGTGGCCGTTGCCCTGACCGAGCCAGGTGATCAGCCTGACCTCGCCGCTGGAGTAGCCGTAGAAGGCGGCCACGTCACCGATGCCGTCGCCGTTGAAGTCGCCGGTGAAGCGCTTCATGTTCTCGGCCCAGTAGCTGCCGGCCGGGACCTCCCAGCCGTGCACGGGGCTGCCGAAGCCGCCGTCGGCCCGGGCGGGGAAGGCGTGGATCTCGTCGTGGCCGTCGCCGTAGTCGTACCAGGCGCCGAGGTCGCTGCGGCCGTCCCCGTCGTGGTCGTGGCGGACGACGGTACCGGCGGCCCACTGGGACGCGCCCTGGGCGTCGTGGATGACGAAGTTGCCGCGGTCCTGGAGGACGGCCTTGCCGCCGGGTGCGGTGGTCTTCGACTCCCACAGGACGGTGGCGCCGTCGGCGTCGAGGACGGTGAGGTTGCCGCTGTCGGTGAAGCGGGTGGTGGCGCCGGGGTGGCCCGCGGTGCCGGCGGACCACAGGGTCCTGCCCGCGGCCGAGACGACGACGAGGTTGCCGTCGGCCTGCTGGGTGAGGCGGGCGGCGTTGGCGGTGAGGCTGTCACCGGTCCGCAGGACGGTGCCGGGGGTGAGGGTGCTGCCGCCGGTGACGTTGTCGAGGCGGGAGGCGACGGCGTCGTTGCGGGTCTCGGCCGGGTCGGTGCCCCAGCAGCCGCCCTGCCAGGACCGGCTGGCGAGCGCGACCAGCTCGAACGAGCCGTTCTTCTTCCGCACCAGCGGGCCGCCGGCGTCTCCGGCGCAGATCGCGTCGTCGTCGCTCCTGCCGTCGAGGGCGATCGTGGTGCCGGACACGGACTGGACCGTGAAGGTGGCCGTGTGCCGCGAGACCGCCGCCCACTCGTCCTTGGTCCGGCCGAACCCGGCGACGGTCAGTTCCTCGCCCACGGCGGGCGCGGTGGTGGCGAACGGGACGGGAGTGCCGGCGACGGGGGTGGCGAGGCGGGCCAGGACCATGTCGCGGTCGGTGCGGGGCACGAGCTCGACGACGTCGACGGGCCGGTTGGTGCCGGGAGCCGGGCCCAGGACGGCCCGCGTCTTCCACTTCGGCTTGCCGGCGGCGACCTGGCCGTCGGCGGCGTCGTCGGCGAAGCAGGCGGCGGCGGTGGCCAGCCACTGGGAGGCGATCAGCACCGCGGAGCAGGCCCGCTGGTTGTCACCTATCTGCAGGCGGGCGGTGAAGGCGTAGGTGCCGTCGGTGACGGCGGGGCCGGTGGCGGCCTGGGCGGTGCCCGTGGTGAGGCAGCCGGCGGCCACCGCGGTGGCCACCGCGCCCGCGGTGACCGCGGCGCGTGAACGGAGTCTTGACACGGAGTGGAACACGTTCCTTTCGCTGGGCAGCATGCGCAATGTGTGCGGCGTGTGCGGCGTGTGCGGC
>NZ_JBNGGE010000066.1:0-34999 GCF_049975785.1 Streptomyces sp. WG7 | reverse complement strand
GGTCGGCGCGGGCGTCGCGGCTGCCGCGGCCGGGCTCCGCGGGCCCTTGGGCGGGGTGGCCGCCGTCACCGGGGGGCGGGAGCGGTCCGCGGCCTGCGGCGTCGGTGCCGCCGGCGGACGGGTCCGCCGGCGGGCGGAAGGTGCCGTCACCGCTGGAGGAGGGGACAGCCGGTGGGCTCGTGGGACGGTCGGCTCCGGAAGCGGAGTCCGGCCGTCGGCCTTCGGTGCCCGCGCTGCCGGCGGACGGGTCCGTCGGTGGGCGGGTGGCGTCGTCGCTGCCGGCGGACGTTTCCCACGTCGGGGCGGCCGGGCGGAGGGGCGTCCGCGAGTCCGGGTGCGGGGTGGCGTCGTCCGGGGTGTTCCGCCCTGTCCCGTTCCTCGCGGCGGCGGCTCCCGCAGTGTCCTGCCCCTGCGTCGCGGGGCCCGGCTTCTTGAGGATCAGCGTCTCGGAACCCGGCCCCTCACCGGCAGGCACGTCACGCCCCTGGGTCTCGGATCCGGGCGCCCCGCGACCGGGCACGTCTGCATCCGGCGTTCCGGGGCCCGGTGCCGGTGGATGGCTCTCGGCGGTGTCGGTCGCCGTCCGGGGCTGTTCCTCGGGGTCCTCCCCCGTCGTCCGGGACCGGTCCGCGGGGCGTTCCTCGGGTGGGCCGGAGTCCGCGGGTTCCCGCTGGGCGGCTTCGGCGGCCGGGGTCCCTGCCTGGGGCTCGGCCGACTCGTCGTTGCCGGACCGCGGCTGCCCGCTCCCGCCGCTCACGTCCACGGTGTCCCCTCGTTTCGAAGCGTCCCCCGCGCCTGCCGGGCGGGAGGGTCTCTATCGATGGTATGCGTCCGTCGTGGCCCGTAACGCCCCGGTACCCCTCTGTTCCCTTCCGCCCCACGGGTCACGGCCGCGGGCTGGGTGGCTGTCAGTCGCGGGCCGTAAGGTCTGTGGGCATGGAGACGAGCATCGAGGATGTCGCCGAGGACGCCGGCGGACGCGCCCGGCCGGCGGCGGCGGACCAAGGAGACGCGGCGCCGGACGCGGCGGCCACCACCACGGTCCCCGCTACGGCCGCCCCGGTGCCCGTGGCCAAGGCGCCCGCCTCGCTCTCGCCCTCGCGGGCCGGCGACTTCATGCAGTGCCCGCTGCTGTACCGGTTCCGGGTCATCGACCGCCTGCCGGAGAAGCCGAGCGAGGCGGCGACGCGGGGCACCCTGGTGCACGCGGTGCTGGAGCGGCTCTTCGACGCCCCGGCGGCCGAGCGCACGCCGCCGCGGGCGAAGTCGCTGGTCCCGGGCCAGTGGGACCGGCTGCGGGAGAGCAGGCCGGAGGTCGGTGAGCTGTTCGCCGACGACCCGGGGGGCGAGCGGCTGGCGCAGTGGCTCAGCGAGGCGGAGCGGCTGGTGGAGCGCTGGTTCACGCTGGAGGACCCGAGCCGGCTGGAGCCCGCCGAGCGGGAGCTGTTCGTCGAGGCCGAGCTGGACTCCGGACTGCGGCTGCGGGGCATCATCGACCGGGTCGACGTGGCGCCCACCGGCGAGGTGCGGATCGTCGACTACAAGACGGGCAAGGCGCCCCGCCCCCAGTACGCCGAGGGCGCGCTGTTCCAGATGAAGTTCTACGCGCTGGTCGTGTGGCGGCTGAAGAAGGTCGTCCCGCGGCGCCTGCAGCTGGTCTATCTGGGCAGCGGTGACGTGCTGACGTACGACCCGGTCCTCGCCGACCTGGAGCGGGTGGAGCGCAAGCTGCTGGCGCTGTGGGAGGCCATCCGGCTGGCGACCGAGACGGGCGAGTGGAGGCCGCGTCCCACCAAGTTGTGCGGCTGGTGCGACCACCAGGCGCACTGCCCGGAGTTCGGCGGTACTCCCCCGCCCTATCCGCTGCCGGTGAGGGCGGCCGACTCCGGCGCCGCCGAGCAGGGCAGAATGGGACCGGACTAGCGAGAAGGAGACTTACGTGGCCATCCGCGTCCTACTGGTCGACGACCAGCCGCTGCTGCGCACGGGCTTCCGGATGATTCTGGAGGCGGAGCAGGACATCGCGGTCGTCGGCGAGGCCGGAGACGGCCTCCAGGCACTCGACCAGGTGCGGGCGCTGCAGCCCGATGTGGTGCTGATGGACATCCGCATGCCGCGGATGGACGGTGTGGAGGCGACCCGGCAGATCACCGGGCCCGAGCGGGACGGCCCGGCGAAGGTGCTGGTGCTGACGACCTTCGACCTCGACGAGTACGTGGTGGAGGCGTTGAAGGCGGGCGCCAGCGGGTTCCTGCTGAAGGACGCGCCGGCCAACGAACTGGTGCAGGCGATCCGCGTGGTGGCGAGCGGCGAGGCGATGCTCGCGCCGAGCATCACCAGGCGGCTGCTCGACAAGTACGCCACGCATCTGCCCTCCGGCGAGGAGCCGGTGCCGGACGCGCTGCACACGCTGACGGACCGTGAGGTCGAGGTGCTGAAGCTGGTGGCCCGCGGTCTGTCCAACGCGGAGATCGCCGCCGACCTCTTCGTCAGCGAGACCACCGTCAAGACGCACGTGGGTCATGTGCTGACCAAGCTGGGGCTGCGCGACCGGGTGCAGGCCGCGGTCTACGCGTACGAGAGCGGCCTGGTCCGCCCCGGCGCGCAGTAGGCCGCTCCGCAGGCGTCGGCACCGACGCGCGAGAACCCCGAAGGGCGCCCTCTTCCGACGAGGAGAGGGCGCCCTTCGGGGTCTGTCCGGTGGGCGGTCAGCCGCTCACGCCCCGGCCCAGCTCCCACAGCTGGAGCGAGGAGGAGGAGTTGAGGACGTAGGCCGTGCCCGTGATGTCGTCCCGGGTGGCGACGTACTGCTTGCCCTGCCACAGCGGGATCATCGGGACGTCTTCGGCGGTGATGTCCTGGATCGTGGTCAGGCTGTCCACGGCGGAGAGCCGGTCGGCCTCGCGCCGGGACTCGGGGATCAGGGTGTTGATGATCCGCGGGTTCGCGTAGGGCGAGTTGAGGGTGTTGTTGGTGTCGAGGAACGGCGCGATGAAGCTGTCGGCGTCCGGGAAGTCGGGGAACCAGCCCATGCCGAAGACGTCGTACTTGCCGTCCAGCTCGGCCGGGCGGAACTTCTCCCAGGGCGTGCCCTCGATGTCGACGTCGAAGAGGCCGCTGTCGTTCAGCTGCTTCTGCAGGACTTCGAACTCCTGCTTGGTCGCGGCACCGTAGTGGTCCGTCGTGTAGTGCATCGTGAACTTGACCGGAGTGGTGACGCCCGCGTCCTCCAGCATGGCCTTGGCCTTGGCGACGTCCGGGTCTCCGTACCTGTTGAAGAACGAGTTGGAGTGCCCGGTGATGCCGGCCGGAACCATCGAGTACAGCGGCTCGGCCTGGGAGCCGTAGACCGCGGAGACGAGTTCGCTGCGGTTGATGAGCTGGGCCACCGCCGTGCGGACGGCCTTGTCCTTCACCGTCGTCGCCTTCGTGTTGAAGGCGAGGTACCGGATCTCGAGGCCGGACACCTCGACCAGGTCGACGTCGCCGCCCGTGGCCTTGGAGAGCTTCTGGATCTGCTCCGGCGTCATCGCACGGGTCATCAGGTCGATGTCGCCCTTGTCGAGCGCCGTGCCCATGGTGTCGGCGTCTTCGAACGACACGAGTTCGACCTTGTCGTTGTTCACCGTCAGGCTCCCCTTGTAGTGGGGGTTCTTGGTGAACACGGCCTTGGTCAGTGCGCCGTCCTTGACCTCGGCCTTCATGGTGTACGGGCCGGAGCCGTCCAGTTCGAAGCCCTCGCGCAGCTTGTCCTTCTCGTAGTCGTCCGGGTTGACGATGCCGGCGACCGGGGTCGACAGCTTGTACGGGAAGGTGGCGTCGGCGCTGTTGAGGTGGAAGATGACCTCGCGGTCGCCCTGCGTCTCGACGGTGTCGACGGTGGACAGCAGGCTGTACACCTGGCTTTCGGCCTTGATGGACAGGGCACGCTCGATGGAGTACTTCACGTCCTGGGCGGTGACGGGGTCGCCGTTGGCGAACTTCAGGCCGTCACGCAGGGTGCAGGAGTAGCGCTCGTTGCCGGTGTCGGTGAACCCGCACTGCTCGGCGGCCTCGGGTACGGGTTCTCCGTCGCCGCGGGGCTGGACCATCAGGGTCTGTGAGGTCTGACGCAGGATGTTCCAGAGGCCGACATCGTAGGCGTACGCCGGGTCGAGGGGCGCGGGTGCCTCCTTCGAGGCGGTGAACCGGTCCGTGGTGCCGACGACGATCGCGTCCCCGTCGCTGCCGCTGTCGGACCCGCCGCAGGCGGCGAGCGCCGGCGCGAGCAGGCCCACGACGGCCGGCAGCACCAAAGTCTTGCGGTTCATGCTCGAGTTTCTCCAGAGCTGTCGGTCCGTGTATCCGGCATGCAGGGGTGTCGCGGCGGATCACGGGGGTAGTGGCCGATGTTCTCGCGACGAGATTAGTCCGCGCCCGCACGGGGGTTCGCAGCCACCGGAGTTGAGACCTCATCACGGAGCGAAACCGGGTGTGGACACACCGAAAACCCGACAGGGGAAGGATTGGTGCAGCATTTCACCAATCAGGACACAAGGGCACCTCGACAACGTTCGCCTGGGGCGGGGCAGCACAGCGTTACCACCCTGTCGACCCCTCGCAACGTGGGGAACATCACATGGGAGCTTTCGCCGACAGGTGCCGGAATTCGGCCATCCGGAGCGGCTCGAATTCTTCCGCGCCTGTTCCCCGGGCCGCCTCGCGCGGCCGTTTCCGGAATTCCCCGTTAACGCCGCTGCACGCTGGGTGAAGGTCTAGCGCATTTGTGTCATCAGGCCACGCAGAAATGTCAGGTCTACGTCTTCCAGCGAGCCGACCACCGTGCGCCGGGCGGCCGGGGTGATGGGGGTGACCGAGGGCACCGCCACGACGTGGCAGCCGGCGGCCTCCGCGGCGGCGACTCCGGTCGCGGTGTCCTCGACGACGGCGCACCGGGCCGGGTCCACGCCGAGTCCGGCCGCGGCGGCCAGGTACGGGTCCGGGTGGGGCTTGGTACGCGGCACCTCGTCGCCGGCGACGGTGAGGCCAAAGTGCTGGGGGCCCAGCGAGGTCAGCACCCGGTCGATGATGCGCCGGTGCGAGGCGGAGACCAGCGCGGTGGGGACCTCGTGCGCGGAGAGCTCCGCGAGCAGCCGGGCGGCTCCCGGCATGAGCGGCAGGGTACGGCCGATGCGCTTCTCGAAGCCGTCGTTGAGCAGCACGCTGAGTTCGGCGAGCGAGATGCGCGCACCGGTGGCCTCGATCAGGAATCCCGCGCTGCGGCTCATCGGGCCGCCGACGACCACGTGCCGCCAGGAGTCGTCGAGGGTGTGGCCTAGGGAGGCGAAGACCTCGACCTCGACGTCCCACCAGAAGCCCTCGGTGTCCACCAGGGTGCCGTCCATGTCGAGAAGCACGGCCTGCAGGGCGGAGCCTTCGGCCGTACGGGTTCCGAGCGCGGGGACCGTACTGGTCATCCACGTACCTCCTTGAGGGACGGTCAGGCCGGCCCCCACGAAGGGAACCGGCCTGCAGTGGACCGACCAGTGTACGTCGGGCGGGACGAGAACGCCTGATGTGACCGCGGAGCGGGCTACCGGGGGCCTCAGCGGGCGTTGAAGTACTTCGCCTCCGGGTGGTGGATCACGATGGCGTCGGTGGACTGCTCGGGGTGGAGCTGGAACTCCTCGGACAGGTGGACGCCGATGCGTTCCGGCTGGAGCAGTTCGGCGATCTTGGCGCGGTCCTCCAGGTCGGGGCAGGCGCCGTAGCCGAGGGAGAAGCGGGCGCCCCGGTACTTCAGGGCGAACATGTCCTCCATCTGGGCCGGGTCCTCCCCGCCGAAGCCGAGCTCGGAGCGCACGCGCGCGTGCCAGTACTCGGCGAGGGCCTCGGCCAGCTGGACGGACAGGCCGTGGAGTTCGAGGTAGTCGCGGTAGGCGTTGGCCTCGAACATGCGGGCCGTCTCCTCGCCGATCCGGGAGCCGACGGTGACGACCTGGAAGCCGACGACGTCCCTCTCGCCGGACTCCTCCGGGCGGAAGAAGTCGGCCAGGCACAGGCGGCGGCCGCGGCGCTGGCGCGGGAAGGTGAACCGGGTGCGCTCGTTGCCGTCGTCGTCGAGGACGATCAGGTCGTCGTCCTTGGAGACGCACGGGAAGTAGCCGTAGACCACGGCCGCCTCCAGCAGGTTCTCCGTCTGGAGCCGGTCGAGGAGTCCGCGCAGTCGCGGCCGGCCCTCGGACTCGACCAGTTCCTCGTACGAGGGGCCCTCGCCGGTACGGGCCTGCTTCAGGCCCCACTGGCCCTTGAAGAGGGCGCCCTCGTCCAGCCAGGACGCGTACTCCTTGAGCTGGATGCCCTTGACCACGCGGGTGCCGCGGAAGGGCGGGGTGGGCACGGGGTTGTCGGTGGCGACGTCGGAGCGGACGTGGCCTTCCTCGGGGCGTTCCTCGATCTCCACGGTGGCGGCGCGGACCCGTCGCTGGCGCAGTTCGGGCAGTTTCGCGCCCGGCACCCCGCGCTTGATGCCGATGAGGGCGTCCATCAGGCGCAGGCCCTCGAAGGCGTCGCGGGCGTAGCGGACCTCGCCGTCGTAGACCTCGTGCAGGTCCTGCTCGACGTAGGCGCGGGTCAGCGCCGCGCCGCCGAGGATCACGGGGTAGTCGGCGGCCAGCTTGCGCTGGTTGAGCTCCTCCAGGTTCTCCTTCATGATCACCGTGGATTTGACCAGGAGCCCGGACATGCCGATCACGTCGGCGCGGTGCTCCTCGGCCGCCTCCAGGATCGCGGAGACCGGCTGCTTGATGCCGAGGTTGACGACGTTGTAGCCGTTGTTGGAGAGGATGATGTCGACGAGGTTCTTGCCGATGTCGTGCACGTCACCGCGGACGGTGGCCAGCACGATGGTGCCCTTGCCGTCGTCGTCGGTCTTCTCCATGTGCGGCTCCAGGTGGGCCACCGCGGTCTTCATGACCTCGGCGGACTGGAGCACGAACGGCAGCTGCATCTGGCCGGAGCCGAACAGCTCACCGACCACCTTCATGCCGTCGAGGAGGGTCTCGTTGACGATGTCGAGGGCCGGACGCTCCGTCAGGGCCTCGTCCAGGTCGGCCTCGAGGCCGTTCTTCTCGCCGTCGATGATGCGGCGCTTGAGGCGCTCCTCCAGCGGGAGGGCGGCCAGTTCCTCGGCCTTGGAGGCCCGCAGCGACTTGGCCGTGGCGCCCTCGAAGAGCGCCATGAGCTTCTGCAGCGGGTCGTAGCCCTCGCGGCGGCGGTCGTAGATCAGGTCCAGGGCGGTGGTGACCTGTTCCTCGTCGAACCGCGCGATCGGCAGGATCTTGCTCGCGTGCACGATCGCCGAGTCCAGGCCGGCCTTGACGCACTCGTCCAGGAACACGGAGTTGAGCAGGATGCGGGCGGCCGGGTTGAGGCCGAAGGAGATGTTCGACAGCCCGAGGGTGGTCTGCACGTCCGGGTGGCGGCGCTTGAGCTCGCGGATGCCCTCGATGGTGGCGACGCCGTCGCCGCGGGACTCCTCCTGGCCGGTGCAGATGGTGAAGGTCAGGCAGTCGACGAGGATGTCGGACTCGTGGATGCCCCAGTTGCCCGTCAGGTCGTCGATCAGCCGTTCGGCGATCTCGACCTTCTTCTCGGCGGTGCGGGCCTGGCCCTCCTCGTCGATGGTCAGGGCGATCAGCGCGGCGCCGTGCTCCTGCGCCAGCTTGGTGACCTTCGCGAACCGGGAGTCGGGGCCGTCGCCGTCCTCGTAGTTGACGGAGTTGATGACCGCGCGGCCGCCGAGCTTCTCCAGACCGGCGCGGATGACGGGGACCTCGGTGGAGTCCAGGACGATCGGCAGCGTGGAGGCGGTGGCGAAGCGGCCCGCCAGTTCCTCCATGTCGGCGACGCCGTCGCGGCCCACGTAGTCCACGCACAGGTCGAGCATGTGCGCGCCCTCGCGGATCTGGTCGCGGGCCATCTCCACGCAGTCGTCCCAGCGGCCCTCGAGCATCGCCTCCCGGAACTTCTTCGACCCGTTCGCGTTCGTCCGCTCACCGATCGCCAGGTAGGAGGTGTCCTGCCGGAACGGCACGCTCTGGTACAGGGAGGCCGCGCCCGGCTCGGGGCGCGGGTGGCGCTCGGTGGGGGCGGTGCCCCGCACCCGCTCCACGACCTGGCGCAGGTGCTCGGGCGTCGTGCCGCAGCAGCCGCCCACCAGGGACAGGCCGTACTCGCGTACGAAGGTCTCCTGTGCGTCGGCCAGCTCGGGCGCGGTCAGCGGGTAGTGGGCGCCGTCCTTGCCCAGGACCGGCAGGCCGGCGTTGGGCATGCAGGACAGCGGGATCCGGGAGTGGCGGGACAGGTAGCGCAGGTGCTCGCTCATCTCCGCGGGGCCGGTCGCGCAGTTCATGCCGATCATGTCGATGCCCAGCGGCTCCAGCGCGGTCAGCGCGGCGCCGATCTCCGAGCCCAGCAGCATCGTGCCGGTCGTCTCCACCGTCACCGAGCAGATCACCGGCAGGTCGAGGCCGAGTGCGTCCAGGGCGCGCCGGGCGCCGAGCACGGAGGCCTTGGTCTGCAGCAGGTCCTGCGTCGTCTCGACCAGCAGGGCGTCCGCGCCTCCGGCGACCAGGCCCTCGGCGTTGCGCTGGTAGGCGTCCCGCAGGAGGGTGTACGGGGCGTGCCCGAGGGTGGGGAGCTTGGTGCCGGGGCCGATGGAACCGAGCACCCAGCGTTGCCGGCCGTCCCGCGCGGCGAACTCGTCGGCGACCTCGCGGGCCACCCGGGCGCCGGCCTCCGACAGCTCGTGGACGCGCTCGGGGATGTCGTACTCGCCCAGCGCGGAGTGGTTGGCGCCGAAGGTGTTGGTCCCCACGCAGTCGACGCCGGCGGCGAAGTACTCCTCGTGCACCGAGCGCACGATGTCCGGGCGGGTCACGTTCAGGACCTCGTTGCACCCCTCCAGCTGCTGGAAATCGTCCAGCGAGGGGTTCTGCGCCTGGAGCATGGTGCCCATCGCTCCGTCGGCGACCACCACACGGGTGGCGAGCGCCTCCCGGAGGGCGGAGACACGGGTGCGGGTGTCGGCGGACGGGGTGGACGGCGACGAGGCCATGAAGGGGCTCCCTAGGATGCGACGGCTGTCGGCTTTGCGCTGCCCGGTGCCGTCCGCAGGGAACGTCCCGGGGGAGAACGCACGTCGCCAGGGTAGCCGGGACCGGGGACGGATGGTCGGGGCGTCCACGAGACGGACGGGTGCGGCGGGGCGGGCGCCCGCCGAAGGGGTGACCGTCCGGGCCTCGGAAAGGGCCGGGGCCGCGCCCGGGCGAGCCGCGAACGGGCCGGGCGGAGACCGGGGCCGCGCCCGGGCGAGCCGCGAACGGGCCGGGCGGAGACCGGGGCCGCGCCACGAGCGGGCCGGGAAGGAGGGGCCAGGACGGAGCCGGGGGGACGGGCCGGAGGGGCCATGACGAGCCGGCGGACGGGCCGGAGGCGGCCAGGCGGAGGGAGTTCCGGGGCGGGCCGGCCCGTGCTTCCCGGCCGCTGCCGGAGGACGGTACCGGCGACCGGGTCACATGGCCGAAGTGCAACAGTTGCCCGCCGACCATTGGCGGGAGGTCGGCATCGACCGGTAGTGTTCGGCATTGCCGAACGACGTCAGCGACGCCGAGGTCGGCAGTCGAAGGGGACGGAGGCAGTACGTCGATGGCACGGAACATCCAGTCGCTCGAGCGGGCGGCCGCGATGCTGCGCCTGCTCGCGGGCGGCGAGCGGCGGCTCGGCCTGTCGGACATCGCCTCGTCGCTGGGTCTGGCCAAGGGCACCGCGCACGGCATCCTGCGCACCCTCCAGCAGGAGGGCTTCGTGGAGCAGGACGACGCCTCCGGGCGCTACCAGCTGGGCGCCGAGCTGCTGCGCCTGGGCACGACGTACCTCGACGTGCACGAGCTGCGGGCGCGCGCCCTGGTGTGGACGGACGACCTGGCCCGGTCCAGCGGCGAGAGCGTCCACCTCGGCGTCCTGCACCAGCAGGGCGTCCTGATCGTGCACCACGTCTTCCGGCCCGACGACAGCCGGCAGGTGCTGGAGATCGGCGCCATGCAGCCGCTGCACTCCACGGCGCTGGGCAAGGTGCTGTCCGCCTACGACCCGGTCGCGCACAGCGAGGCGCTGGAGGCCGAGCGCACCGCGTACACGGACCGGACCGTCTGCGAGCCGGACGGATTCGAGCACATCCTGGACATCACGCGCGCGCGTGGTTACGCGGCCGACGTCGAGGAGACCTGGGACGGCATCGCCTCCATCGCCGCCCCCATCCACGACCGCCGGCGCATGCCGGTCGGCGCGGTCGGCATCACCGGGGCCGTGGAACGGCTGTGCCGGGACGGTGAACTGCGGCCCGAGCTGGTCGCGGCGGTACGGGACTGCGCCCGCGCCGTGTCGCGGGACCTGGGCGCCGGGCGGTTCTGACAGCGCCCGGGCGGGCGCGGACACCCGCAGGGGCCGGGACGCCGGACGGCGTTCCGGTCCTTTTGCCTGCCCCGACGCGGCGAAGCGGACATACGGCCCGAAGACCCGCACACCCCGTTCCCGGGGACCGATAGTCCATGACGATCAATAACGATCGTGTTTTCGATAACAGAACTCTTGACGCACGGCTGACGCCGAGACGAGACTCGCGTCCATCGGTCGGCATTGTCGAACACCTACCGGCAATACGCGTTAGAGTGTGACAACGCCAAGGGCCGCCACCGCTCTCACACCGAGAGCGCCGGAACACCCGGAGGGACCCGGGGGTTCGGCTTTCCCTGGACGAAGGACAAAGGAGTCGCGGGTGTCCAGCTCCGACATCTTCATCGGCGAGACCATCGGTACCGCCATACTCATCCTGCTCGGCGGCGGTGTCTGCGCCGCCGTGACGCTCAAGGCCTCCAAGGCGCGCAACGCCGGCTGGGTCGCCATCGCCCTCGGGTGGGGCTTCGCCGTCATGACGGCGGCGTACATCTCCACCCCGCTCTCCGGCGCCCACCTCAACCCGGCCGTGACGATCGGCATCGCGATCAAGGACGGCGAGTGGGGCAACGTCCCCACCTACTTCGCCGGGCAGATCCTCGGCGCCATGATCGGTGCCGTCCTGGTCTGGGTCGCCTACTACGGCCAGTTCCAGGCCCACCTGACCGACCCGGAGATCGTCGGCGGCCCTGACGCGCGGGACACCACGGCCAAGGCCGTCGAGGCCCAGGAGAAGGGCGCCGGCCCCGTCCTGGGCGTCTTCTCCACCGGCCCGGAGATCCGGCACACGGTCCAGAACCTCGCCACCGAGATCATCGGCACCTTCGTCCTGCTGCTCGCCATCCTGACCCAGGGCCTGAACGACGCGGGCAACGGCCTCGGCACCCTGGGCGCCCTGATCACCTCGTTCGTGGTGGTCTCGATCGGCCTGTCCCTCGGCGGCCCCACGGGCTACGCGATCAACCCGGTCCGCGACCTCGGTCCGCGCATCGTGCACGCCCTGCTGCCCCTGCCGAACAAGGGCGGCTCCGACTGGTCCTACGCCTGGGTCCCGGTCGTCGGTCCGCTGATCGGCGGCGCGATCGCCGGAGGTGTCTACAACGTCGCGTTCGCCTGAGCGGCCTTCCGCTCGGCCATCATCGAGCCGCAGAACACGCGCCGTACGCACCGGCCCCACACCACGGAACCCCAGGAGCACACAGTGACCGACGCTCACACCGCCGGACCCTTCATCGCCGCGATCGACCAGGGCACGACCTCCTCCCGCTGCATCGTCTTCGACCGCGACGGACGCATCGTTTCCGTCGACCAGAAGGAGCACGAGCAGATCTTCCCCAAGCCCGGGTGGGTCGAGCACAACGCCGCCGAGATCTGGACCAACGTCCAGGAGGTCGTCGCCGGGGCCATCGAGAAGGCCGGCATCACCCGCGACGACATCAAGGCCATCGGCATCACCAACCAGCGCGAGACCACGCTGGTCTGGGACAAGAACACCGGTGAGCCCGTCCACAACGCCATCGTCTGGCAGGACACCCGTACCGACGCCCTCTGCCGCGAGCTGGGCCGCAACGTCGGCCAGGACCGCTTCCGCCGCGAGACCGGCCTCCCCCTCGCCTCCTACTTCGCCGGCCCCAAGGCCCGCTGGCTGCTCGACAACGTCGACGGCCTGCGCGAGCGCGCCGAGGCGGGCGACCTGCTCTTCGGCACCATGGACACCTGGGTCATCTGGAACCTGACCGGCGGGGTGAACGGCGGCAAGCACGTCACCGACGTCACCAACGCCTCCCGCACCATGCTGATGAACCTGCACACCATGCAGTGGGACGCCAGGATCGCCGAGTCCATCGGCGTGCCGACGCAGATGCTCCCCGAGATCCGCTCCTCCGCCGAGGTCTACGGCGAGATCAAGGGCGGCAGACTGGGCGAGCTGCTCGGCGGTGTCCCGGTCGCCTCAGCGCTCGGCGACCAGCAGGCGGCCCTGTTCGGCCAGACCTGCTTCTCCGAGGGCGAGACCAAGTCGACGTACGGCACCGGCACCTTCATGGTGATGAACACCGGTGACAAGCTCATCAACTCCTACTCGGGCCTGCTGACCACGGTCGGCTACAAGATCGGCGACCAGGACACGGTCTACGCCCTCGAGGGGTCGATCGCCGTCACCGGCTCGCTGGTGCAGTGGATGCGCGACCAGATGGGCCTGATCTCCACCGCCGCCGAGATCGAGACCCTGGCGATGCAGGTCGAGGACAACGGCGGCGCCTACTTCGTCCCGGCCTTCTCCGGCCTGTTCGCCCCGTACTGGCGCTCCGACGCCCGCGGTGTGATCGCCGGCCTGACCCGGTACGTCACCAAGGCGCACCTCGCGCGCGCCGTCCTGGAGGCCACCGCCTGGCAGACGCGGGAGATCGCGGACGCCATGACGAAGGACTCCGGTGTGGAGCTGACCGCCCTCAAGGTCGACGGCGGCATGACCTCCAACAACCTGCTGATGCAGACCCTCGCCGACTTCGTGGACGCCCCGGTGGTGCGCCCGATGGTCGCCGAGACCACCTGCCTCGGCGCCGCCTACGCCGCCGGCCTCGCCGTCGGCTTCTGGAACAGCACCGACGACCTGCGCGCCAACTGGCGACGGGCCGCCGAGTGGACCCCCCGCATGGACGCGGAGATCCGCGACCGTGAGTACAAGAGCTGGCTCAAGGCCGTCGAGCGGACCATGGGCTGGCTCGAGGACGAGGAGTAAGAACCGCAATGACCACTCAGTCCACCCTGCAGTCCGTGCCTGCCCTGGGGACGCACCCGGCCTCCGGCTCGAACCCGAGCCGGGCCGAGACCCGGGAGCAGCTCTCCAAGGCGTCGTACGACCTTCTCGTGATCGGCGGCGGCATCCTGGGCATCTCCACCGCCTGGCACGCCGCGCAGTCCGGCCTCAGGGTGGCCGTGGTCGACGCCGGCGACTTCGCCGGCGCCACCTCCTCCGCCTCCTCCAAGCTGCTCCACGGCGGACTGCGCTACCTGCAGACCGGCGCGGTGAAGCTGGTGGCGGAGAACCACTTCGAGCGCCGTGCGGTCTCCCGCCAGGTGGCCCCCCACCTGGCGAACCCGCTCACCTTCTACCTCCCCGTGTACAAGGGCGGGCCGCACGGCGCGGCGAAGCTGGGTGCCGGTGTGTTCGCGTACTCGGCGCTGTCCGCCTTCGGTGACGGCGTCGGCCACCTGCTCTCCCCGGCCAAGGCCGCGCAGGACGTGCCGGAGCTGCGCACCGACAACCTCAAGGCCGTGGCCGTGTACGGCGACGACCAGATGAACGACGCCCGCATGGCGCTGATGACCGTCCGCGCGGCGGCCGAGTCGGGCGCGGTCGTCCTCAACCACGCCGAGGTGACCGGCCTGCGCTTCACCAAGGGGCGGGTGACCGGCGCCGAGCTGAAGGACCGCCTGACCGGCGACGAGTTCGGGGTGAACGCCCGCCTGGTGCTCAACGCCACCGGCCCCTGGGTCGACCACCTGCGGCGCATGGAGGACCCGAACGCGGCCCCGTCCATCCGCCTGTCCAAGGGCGCGCACCTGGTCCTCAAGCGCACCGCGCCCTGGAAGGCCGCGCTGGCCACCCCGATCGACAAGTACCGCATCACCTTCGCCCTCCCCTGGGAGGACATGCTGCTGCTCGGCACGACCGACGAGGAGTTCGAGGGCGACCCGGCGGACGTCGCGGTCAACGAGAAGGACATAGCCCAGATCCTCGACGAGGCCGCCTTCTCCATCCGCGACCAGCAGCTCGACCGGGACCTGATCACGTACTCCTTCGCGGGTCTGCGCGTGCTGCCGGGCGGCCCCGGTGACACCGCGAAGGCCAAGCGCGAGACGGTCGTCAGCGAGGGCCGGGGCGGCATGCTGTCCGTCGCGGGCGGCAAGTGGACCACCTTCCGTCACATCGGCCGTACGGTCATGAAGAAGCTGGAGGCGCTGCCGGGCCACCCGCTGGGCGACGACTTCGAGCCGATCGCGTCGCTGCCGAAGAAGCTGCCGCTGCCGGGCGTCGCCAACCCGCGCGCGGTCGCGCACCGGCTGCTGGTGGACGGCCCGGCGCCCGGCCCGCGGATGGCGGCGGACACCGCCAGGCACCTGGCCACGCACTACGGCTCGCTGGCCTTCGACATCGCGCGTCTGGCCAACGACAACCCGGAGCTGGCCGAGCGTGTCCACCCCGACGCCCCGGAGATCTGGGCACAGGTCGTGTGGGCCCGGGACCACGAGTGGGCCGAGACGCAGGACGACGTGCTGCGCCGGCGGACGACGCTGACGATCCGCGGCCTGGCCACGGAAGACGTCCGCGCCAAGGTCCAGGACCTGCTCGACAAGAAGTAGGACCGGAGGCGGGGCCGGGCACCGGTCCAGCGGGAGGCGGTGGCTCCGTGCCGGGGAGCCACCGCCTCCCGCGCGTGCTTTTCAGGCGGCGCCGCCTCCATAATGGCGTGAGACATCGGATGTCTGAGCACGCTTTGAAGCACAGGGAGGTCGGCCGTGGCGGTCACCGACGAGGCGATCGAGAAGATCAAGGGCATGATCGTCTCCGGCGCGCTGCGGCCCGGCGACCGACTGCCCAAGGAGAGCGAGCTCGCCGCCGGCCTCGGCCTGTCCCGCAACTCGCTGCGGGAGGCCGTACGCGCCCTGTCCCTGATCCGGATCCTGGACGTGCGCCAGGGCGACGGGACCTATGTCACGAGCCTGGATCCGCAGCTCCTGCTGGAGGCCATCGGCTTCGTCGTCGACTTCCACCGAGACGACACGGTGCTGGAGTTCCTCGCCGTGCGCCGCATCCTGGAGCCGGCCGCGACCGCGCTGGCGGCCTCCCGGATCAGTGACCGGGAGCTCGACGCGCTCGGTGCCCGGCTGGACGTCCTCGGCACCGAACCGTCGGTGGAGGAGCTGGTCGCCTGCGACCTGGAGTTCCACCGGGGCATCGTGGGGGCCTCGGGCAACTCGGTGCTCTGCTCCCTCCTCGACGGTCTGTCCGGTCCCACCACCCGGGCCCGCGTCTGGCGCGGCCTCACCCAGGAGGACGCGGTCAGCCGCACCCTGCACGAGCACCGCGCGATCCTCGCCGCGCTGCGCGACCGGGACGCGGAGGCGGCACGCTCCTGGGCGACGGTGCACATCGCGTCCGTGGAGCAGTGGCTGCGCTCCACCCTCTGATCCGGCTCCGGTCCGGCTCCGATCCGGTGGTGGCGGCGGGTGTCCGGCCGCCGGTAACGGGGCAGTGATGCGGTCACTCCCCCGTGCAAGGGGGCTGCGGGCGGCCCCTCGGCACGCCGTAAGGTTGGGGGGGGACGCGAGGGCACGTCGGAAGGAGGCGCTGGGTGATCGAGCTCGAGGGGGTTCCCGAGCTGGTCGACCCGGTCATGGTGGCCGCGTTCGAGGGCTGGAACGACGCCGGCGACGCCGCCTCCACCGCGGTCGCACATCTCGACCGGGAGTGGAAGGGCGAGGTGTTCGCGGCGCTGGACGCCGAGGACTACTACGACTTCCAGGTCAACCGCCCCACGGTGTTCATGGAAGCGGGCGTCCGCAAGATCACGTGGCCGACGACGAGGCTGTCGGTGATCCGGGTCGGCGGCGACAAACCGCGCGACCTCGTGCTCGTCCGCGGCATCGAGCCGTCCATGCGCTGGCGCTCGTTCTGCAACGAACTGCTGGGCTTCGCCCACGAGCTGGGCGTCGAGCTGGTGGTCGTCCTGGGCGCCCTGCTGGGCGACACCCCGCACACCCGCCCGGTCCCGGTCAGCGGCACCACGTCGGACGCCGACCTGGCCCGGCGCATGGACCTGGAGGAGACCAAGTACGAGGGGCCCACGGGCATCGTCGGCATCCTCCAGGAAGCGTGCACGCACGCGGGCGTACCGGCCGTTTCGCTGTGGGCCGCGGTGCCGCACTACGTGTCGCAGCCGCCGAACCCGAAGGCCACCCTGGCCCTGCTGAACCGGCTGGAGGACCTCATCGACGTGCGCATCCCGCTGGGCGAGCTGCCCGAGGACGCGCGCGCCTGGCAGGTGGGTGTGGACCAGCTGGCGGCCGAGGACAGTGAGGTCGCCGAGTACGTCCAGTCGCTGGAGGAGGCCCGGGACACCGCGGAGCTGCCGGAGGCGTCGGGCGAGGCGATCGCCCGCGAGTTCGAGCGGTACCTGCGGCGGCGGGACGGCTCCGGACCGGGTGGACCCGGTGGGCCGGGTGGACCAGGTGGCCACGCCACGGCCGACGGCGGCGAAGGCCAGCCCGGGACGCCGTATCTGCGGGACAACCCCAGCGGCCGTGCGCGTCCGCCGAGGCCGCCGAAGGCGAGTGGGGACGACGAGGAGTCGTCGGAGGACTGACGGACGGCAACAGGGGCGCTTCCCGCCGGGAAGCGCCCCTGTTCTCCGTGTGTGCGCCTGCTTACAGCGCCACCCCGAGCAGAGCGTCGACCGCGCGGGACACCACACCGGGCGCACCGATGTCCGTGCCGCCGCTCTCCTGCTGGAGGGCGGCCCAGCGGTCGACCGCTTCGAGGGCGGCCGGGGAGTCCAGGTCGTTCGCGAGGGCCGTGCGGATCTCCTCGACGAGCGCCTCGGCGGACGGGCCGTCGGGCCGGGAGACCGCGGCGCGCCAGCGGTCGAGCCGGGCGAGGGCGTCCTGGAGCACCTGGTCGGTCCACTCCCAGTCGGAGCGGTAGTGGTGGGCGAGCAGCGTCAGCCGGATCGCGGCCGGGTCGACGCCGTCGCGGCGCAGCTTCGAGACGAAGACCAGGTTGCCCTTGGACTTGGACATCTTCTCGCCGTCGAGACCGACCATGCCGGCGTGCACGTACGCCTTGGCCATGGGGAACTCGCCGGTGAGCGCCTGGGCGTGCGAGGCGCCCATCTCGTGGTGCGGGAAGGCCAGGTCGGAGCCGCCGCCCTGGACGTCGAAGCCCATCCCGAGGTGGTCGAGGGCGATGGCCACGCACTCGATGTGCCAGCCGGGGCGTCCGCGGCCGAGGGAGCCGCCGTCCCAGCTGGGCTCGCCCTCCCGGGCCGCCATCCACAGCATCGGGTCGAGCGGGTTCTTCTTGCCCGGCCGGTCCGGGTCACCGCCCCGCTCGGCGGAGAGCAGCCGCATGGCGGCGGCGTCGAGGTGGGAGACACCGCCGAAGTGGGGGTCGGACTCGACGGAGAAGTAGATGTCACCCTCGAGCTCGTACGCCGCACCCGCGTCCCGCAGCCGCTCGACGAGCGGGACGATGCCGGGTATGGCCTCCACGGCGCCTATGTAGTGCCGCGGCGGCAGCATCCGCAGCGCCGTCATGTCCTCGCGGAAGAGGGCGGTCTCCTTCTCGGCGAGGGCGGTCCAGTCGACGCCGTCCCGCTCGGCCCGCTCCAGCAGCGGGTCGTCGACGTCGGTGACGTTCTGGACGTAGTGGACCTGCCGCTTGGTGTCGAGCCACACGCGTTGCACGAGGTCGAACGCGTTGTAGGTCGCCGCGTGCCCCATGTGGGTGGCGTCGTACGGCGTGATGCCGCAGACATAGATGCGGGCGACGGGACCGGGGTCGAGAGTGACCAGGCCTCCGGTCGCGGTGTCGTGGATCCTCAGGTCGCGACCCTGACCAGGCAGGGCGGGGACCTCGGAAGCGGGCCAGGCATGCATGTCATGAGCCTAACCGGACGGATGTTCCGTACACGAACCGGATCGGTCCGGATGGCCGGTAAGGCGCTCTTGCGAGGCGCCGGCCGTTGTGCCGGCCGGGCCGTGGGCGGTGCCTACACCGGCGGCCAGGGGATGGCCGGCCACTCCCCGCTCGGCTCCGGGTGCTTCCCGGAGGCCAGCAGGGCCTCGACCCGCGCGCGCGTGGCACCGAGTTCGACGGGGGTGATCAGTGCGCCGAGCCGGGTCGCCAGGGTCCCGCCGTCCTCCAGCGCCTCCCTGAGCGTGTCGAGCACGGCCAGGGCCTCCCCGGTGAGCGGATCGCCCGCCCAGCCCCAGAGCAGGGTGCGCAGCTTGTTCTCGGCGTGGAAGGCCACCCCGTGGTCGATGCCGTACAGCCGCTCCTCGTCCGCGGGCAGCAGATGGCCGCCCTTGCGGTCGGCGTTGTTGATCACGGCGTCCAGCACGGCGAGCCGTCGCAGCCGCTCGTCGTCGGCGTGCACGAGCAGCGCGGTGCGGCCTTCCCCGACGTCGGCGAGGGCGATCGCCTTCCAGCCGGGGCCCGGCTCCTCGTCCTCGACCAGGGCGAGCAGCTCCGTGTCCGGCACCGCCTCGATCCACAGCTGGCACATGCCCTCGCCGTACGGCCCGTCGCGCAGCACGGTGGGCGGTACCAGGCCCCAGCCGGTCGCCTCGGAGACCTCGTAGGCGGCGACCTCGCGCCGGGCGAGGTTGCCGTCGGGGAAGTCCCACAGGGGCCGCTCCCCCGCGACCGGCTTGTAGACGCAGGCCGCCTCGCGTCCCTCGTGCGTGACCGTGCAGTACAGCGCCGCGTTGGAGGCGTCCCGGATGCGTCCGCGCACGGTCAGTTCACCCTGGGCGAGCAACTCGGCGGTCGCCGCTTCGGTGGTCACGCTCCGCGGCGGTATCCGTTCTGGCGCGGACATACGTGTCCTTCCGGGTCGAGCGGGAGGCTGCACAGCGGGCACGGCGGCCGCCCGGCGTTGACGACGTCGAGGGCGCGCTTGGCGAAGGCCCTGGCCTGCGCGCCGGTGAGGCGGACCCGCAGCATCGGGGGGCCGTTCTCCTCGTCCTGGAGGAGCCGCTCCTCGGCTTCCGCCAAGTCCTCCTCGGACTCGGCGTCGAGCTCCACGAGGGCCTGCGCCTCGACGATCATGCGCTGTTCCTCGCCGTCCCAGGCCAGCGCCATGGTGCCGACCCTGAACTCCTCCTCGACGGGGGTGTCCAGCGGGGCGGTGTCGGCGGGCTCGGTGGGCGCCATGGCGGGGACGACGGTGCTCCCGCCGCTGCGCCGTACGACCTCGTCGAGGAGTTCGTCCATGCGCTCGGCGAGGGCGGCGACCTGGGTCTTCTCCAGGGCCACGCTGGTCACCCGGGAGCCGGCGATGGCCTGGAGGAAGAACGTACGGCGCCCGGGCAGTCCGACCGTACCGGCCACGAAACGTTCCGGTTGGTCGTAGAGGAACACCTGACGGGACACGTCCTGTCTCCATGGAAGTCGGGGAAAGCGAGAAGGCGGGAAGTCGAGGGGGACTGCTGCGACGGCTTCACCCTACTGCGGCCGACGATCACGGTGCGCCCGCACCACCACCGACGGGGGCCTGGTCGCCCGGGGGCTCCTCGTGCGGGACCAGGGAGGCGAAGTCACCGGTGTCCCCGAGGCGGACGAGGAACGGGCGCAGCCGGGTGTAGCGGATCGCGGTGACGGAACAGGGCTCGACGGAGATCCGCTGGAAGAGGTCGAGGTGGAGGCCGAGTGCGTCGGCGACGAGGGACTTGATGATGTCGCCGTGGGAGCACACGAGGTAGACGGCGTCGGGGCCGTGGTCGCGCTCCACGCGCGCGTTCCACTCGCGCACCGCCTCGGCGGCGCGGGTCTGCATGGCGCGCATGGACTCGCCGCCGGGGAAGGCCGCGGCGGAGGGGTGCGCCTGGACGACCTCCATGAGCGGCTCGTCCTTGAGTTCCGCGAGCTTGCGGCCGGACCAGTCGCCGTAGTGGCACTCCCCGATCCGTTCGTCGGTGTGCGCCCGCAGTTCGGGCCGGGCGTCGAGCAGGGGCCGGATCGTCTCCTGGCAGCGCTGCAGCGGGCTGGTGACGACCTCGGAGAGCGGCAGGCCGGCGAGCCGTCCGGGCAGCGCGGCGGCCTGTGCGGCGCCGCGTTCGTCGAGGGCGACGCCGGGCGTCCAGCCGGCGAGCAGCCCCTCGGTGTTGGCGGTGGAACGTCCGTGCCTGACCAGGATCAGCGTGGGCATGCGGACAGGGTAGGCGTAGGGCACGGTGCTCGGGCGCCGGGGTGAAGGGAGAACACGTTCGGTGATCGTCGACTGTGCCATCTACCGGGACGGGCGCCGCACGGACGGACCCGAGGACCTCTCCGACGCGCTCGGCGAGGCGCGGACGGCGGGCGGCTTCGTCTGGATCGGGCTGCACGAGCCGACCGAGGACGAGTTCGACCTGGTCACGCAGGAGTTCGGGCTGCATCCGCTGGCGGTGGAGGACGCCCTGAAGGCGCACCAGCGGCCCAAGCTGGAGGTCTACGAGGACTCGCTCTTCGCCGTCCTCAAGCCGGTGGTGTACGAGCCGGAAAGCGACGCCGTCTCCACCGACGAGCTCATGATCTTCCTGGGTGACGCGTTCGTGGTCGTGGTCCGGCACGGCGAGGGCGCCCCGCTGCGGGCTGTACGGCAGCGCCTGGAGCACGAGCCCGAGCTGCTCGGCAAGGGCCCCACCGCGGTCCTGTACGCGATCGCGGACGCCGCCGTCGACCACTACCTGGACGTGGCGGTCGAGCTGCAGAACGACCTGGAGGAGCTGGAGGCCGAGGTCTTCTCACCGGACGGCGGCGGCTCCCGGCGCACGGCGTCCCGGATCTACACCTTCAAGCGGCAGGTCCTGGAGTTCCGCCGGGCGACCGGGCCGCTGGCGCCGCCGCTGGCCAGGCTGGCCGGGACCGGGGTGTTCGGCGGCAGGGTGCCGTTCGTGAACGACAGGGCGCGGCCGTTCTTCCGGGACGTGAGCGACCACCTCACGCGGGTGAACGAGTCGGTGGAGGGTCTGGACCGACTCGTCTCGGACATCCTTTCGGCGCATCTGGCACAGACGAGCGTCCGGCAGAACGACGACATGCGGAAGATCTCCGCGTGGGCGGCCATGGCAGCGGTCCCCACGATGGTCGCGGGGATCTACGGCATGAACTTCGAGCACATGCCGGAACTGCGCTGGGTATGGGGTTATCCGGCGGTGATCGCGGTGATGGCCGTGCTGGAGGTGATGCTGTTCCGGCTGTTCAAGCGGCGGGGCTGGCTCTGAGGGAGTGCGGGACGGTCAGGCGACCTCCGGTGCCGCGGTGGCGGGTCCGCCGAGCGCGTCGCGCCGTTCGGGTGTCCGCAGCGTCACCATGCGGCGCCAGCCGGCCAGCCGCTCGTAGGCGTACGCCGCGTGGATGCCCGCCGCGAGCATCGCCGACCTGGCGCGCGACCAGCCGAGGAGGCTCCCCATGCGGGCCATCACGGCGAGGCTGACGTCCCGGTGGACGCGGATCTCGGCGAGCGCGCACTCGCGCAGCGTCCGCTGGATGTACCGGCCGTGCCCGGCGGCGGCGAAGCGGAGCAGTTCCTCGTGGGAGTACGCGAGGTGGTTGTCCTCGTCGGCCGAGATCATCCGGACGGCCCGGCCCAGGTCCGGGTGGTCCGCGAAGTACGTGAGGAGCATCGCCATCTGCTCGGCCGCGCGCTGCTCGGTGACCCTGCTGTGCGCGAGGTAGGTGATGACGTCCCGCACCGTGAGCGGCTCGTCGGCCTTGAGCTTCTCGTGGGCGAGGCCGATGCCGTGCCGTTCCAGGAGCATGGTGTAGTCGGTCTCGGGCGGCACTTCGACGGGTTCGAGGCCGCGCTTCTTCAGCAGGGCGTTGAAGATCCGCCCGTGCTTGTCCTCGTCGGCGCCGTGCCGGGTGATCTTGGGGGCGAGGGCGCGCTCGCTCTCGGGTACCAGCGCCGCGATGCGCGCGTTCTCCCAGCCTCCCTGCGTCTCCCCACTGGCCGCGATGGAGCAGAAGAGACGGAACGACTCGTCGTTGTCGAGGATCTCCTGGAACAGACTCTTGGCCGAAAGCATCGGTGGCACCTCTCTGCCTGTGCAGGGTTTCGCAGGTTCCGCAGACTCCGCAAAGAACGAGTCAAGTGCGGGAGCGGAGAGGCGGCAACAGGTGCGGCGGGCAACTCAGCCAAAAGAAGGACGGCCGGGAACACGAGGAGGCGTAACCACGGGCACGCGGGCGCGTTGTTCCCCGTGACGGCCGTGGCGGGGAAGACCCCCGAGCCCCCACCACGGCCGCAGAACTTTCCCGGGTCGCTCCTGCGTCGCTACGCCAGTCCGGCGCGCTCCAGGGCCTCGGTGCCGGCGCGGAGCGCGGCGATCCGCTCGTCCAGGGTGAAGCCGGCGGGGGCGAGCGTCAGCGTGGTGACGCCGGCGGCGGCGTAGGCCTTCATCCGGTCCGCGATGCGGTCCACGGAGCCGAGCAGGGTGGTCCGGTCGATCAGCTCGTGCGGTACGGCCGCGGCGGCGCCCTCCTTGTCGCCGGACAGGTACTTGTCCTGGATCTCGGCGGCCGCCGCCTCGTAGCCCATGCGCTGGGCGAGCTGGTTGTAGAAGTTCTGCTTGCGGCTGCCCATGCCGCCGACGTAGAGCGCGGTGTAGGGGCGGAAGGTGTCGGCGAGCGCGGCGACGTCCTTGTCGTCGCCGAGGGCGAGCGGCAGGGTCGGGCAGACGTCGAAGCCGTCGAGGGTCTTCCCGGCCTTCTCCCGCCCGGCGCGCAGGTGCCGGACCGCGGTGTCCTCCAGGTGGTCGGCGGACGGGAAGATCAGCAGGGCGCCGTCGGCGATCTCGCCGGTCTGCTCCAGGTTCTTCGGGCCGATCGCGGCGATGTACAGCGGGATGTGCTCGCGCTGCGGGTGCACGGTCAGCTTGATCGGCTTGCCGGGGCCGCCGGGCAGGGGCAGCGTCCAGTGCTGCCCCTCGTACGACAGCCGCTCCCGGGTCATCGCCCTGCGCACGATCTCGACGTACTCGCGGGTGCGGGCGAGCGGCTTGTCGAACTTGACGCCGTACCAGCCCTCGGAGACCTGCGGGCCGGACACGCCGAGGCCGAGGCGGAATCGGCCCTTCGAGAGGGAGTCCAGGGTGGCGGCCGTCATCGCGGTCATCGCGGGCTGGCGGGCCGGGATCTGGAAGATGGCCGAACCCACGTCGATGCGCTCGGTCTGGGCGGCGACCCAGGTGAGCACGGTGGCCGCGTCGGAGCCGTAGGCCTCGGCGGCCCAGCAGACGGCGTAGCCGAGCCGGTCGGCCTCCTGGGCTACGGCCAGGTTGTCCGCGTCCATTCCGGCACCCCAGTAGCCGAGGTTGATCCCGAGCTGCATGGCCGATTCCCCTTACCGATCAGTAACGTGGCTGGTGGCCCGACCTTAGCGCGCGAAATCGGTTGTCCACAGGCCCCCACGGCGCAAGCCGTGGCCAGTAATGTCGGCGTTCATGGAGCAGAGGCATCTCGGCCGCACCGGCCTGCGCGTGTCCCGCATCGGTCTCGGCACCCTGACCTGGGGCCGGGACACGGACGAGCACGACGCCGCGGACCTCTTGAAGACCTTCTGGGAAGCGGGCGGCACCCTCGTCGACACGGCGGACGTGTACGGCGACGGGGAGGCCGAGTACCTGCTCGGACGGCTCATGGAAGGGCTGGTGCCGCGCCGGGACCTGGTGATCTCGACCAAGGCGGGCAGCGTGCCGGATCCCGACCGCCGCTTCGACGGTTCACGGGCCCACCTGCTCTCCGCGCTGGACGCCTCGCTGGCCCGCCTCGGCACGGACCACGTCGACGTGTGGCACCTGCACGCCTACGACCCGCACACGCCGCTGGAGGAGACGCTGCACGCCCTGGACGTCGCGGTGAGCAGCGGCCGTGCCCGGTACGCGGGGGCCTCCAACTTCTGCGGCTGGCAGCTGGCCAAGGCGGCGACCTGGCAGCTGGCGGCGCCGGCCGTACGGAACCGGCTGGCGAGCACGCAGATGGAGTACTCCCTGCTCCAGCGCGGCATCGAACGCGAGGTGCTGCCGGCCGCCCTGGACCTGGGCATCGGCCTGCTGCCCTCCTCGCCGCTGGGCCGGGGGGTCCTCACCGGCAAGTACCGCGGGGACGCGACACCGTCCGACTCGCGCGGCGCCTCGGAGCATCTGGCCCCGTTCGTCGCGCCCTACCTCGACGACACCGCCGGCCACATCGTGGACGCGGTGGCGACGGCGGCGGACGGGCTCGCGGTGACCCCGCTCCAGGTGGCGCTGGCCTGGGTCCGCGACCGGCCCGGCGTGGTCGCCCCGATCGTCGGCGCGCGCAACGCTCGGCAGCTCACGGCGGCGTTGTCAGTGGAGACCCTTAGTCTTCCTGACGAGATCTGCCGGGCTCTCGACGACGTGTCGGCGCCCGTGCACCGCTATCCCGATCACGACTGGAGCACGCTGTGAGCACGGAGCCCGAGCCCGCCTCTGAGGACGTCGCGGACACCGCGGACACCGCGGACACCGCGGACGCCGCGGACGCCGGGCCGGAGACCGCGGGCACCGCGAACGGGGCCGACGTCGAGGCACCGGCCGGCACCGGAGCCTCCGACACCGGGGCCGCCGGGCAGGAGCAGGCGCCCGGCGACGCCGACGAGGCGGCCGCCGGGGAGGCCGCGGGCGGCGGCCGGGCCACCGGGGCAGCCCCGGAGCCCGGGCCCGCACCCGACGGCGCCGGGAACGAGGCGCCGACCAGGCAGCCGGACGATGACGGCGCGGATGACGACGGCGCGGCGGGGCAGCCGGACGGCGACAGCGCGGACGACGACGCGGCGGGCCAGCCGGACGGCGACAGCACGACGGGCCAGCCGGACGGTGACGGCGCGGCGGGGCAGGTGTCCGAGGCCGAGGCCGAGCTGGCCGCTCAGCGGCTCGTGCGGGAGCGGATCGAGCGGCGGAAGGCCGAGAAGCAGGCGCCGATCGACGCCGGGGCCAAGCTCAGCGGGACGGCGGCCGATCTCCTCGCCGCCGTGCGGGCCGTGGAGAGCGGCGAGAAGCCCGCGGCCACGGTCTTCGGCGCCCCGGAGCCCGCGCCGCGCCGCGCCGCGCCGGAGCCGGTGCGCCGGCCCCGGCCGGTGCCGGCGGAGCCGGCCTCCGGGCCCGCGGGACCCCCGCCGGAGGTCGTCCAGGCCGTACGGCGCGTACTGGCCGAGGGCGGCGCCCCCGAGGCGCTCGCACCGCAGACCGCCGCGCTCCTCGGCGAGGAGGCGGCGGACGCACTGCGCGCGGACCCCTGGCAGTTGCTCCGGGTCGGCGGAGTACGGCCGGAACAGGCCGACGGGTTCGCCCGGGCACTGCTCGGCGCGGCGTGCGGCCCGGACGACGAGCGCCGCGGCCGTGCGATCACGGTGTGGCTGCTGGAGCAGGCGGCCCTGGCCGGGCACACGGCCCTGGAGCTGCCCCGGCTCACGGCCACGCTGGCCCAGCGGGGCGTGCCGGACCCCGACGCCGCCGTGCAGAGCACGCTCGCGGAGGGAGAGGCGCTGGCCTTCCAGGACGCCCTGGAGGAGACCGGCGCCCGCCCGGGCACCGCGACGAACCCGACGAACCCGACGGAAGCGACCGGCGGGGCGGAGGAGGCGGGGGCGGACGAAGGCGAGGAACGCCCGGTGCGGGTCCTGGTCGGTCTGGAGCGGTACGCGCTCGCCGAGGAGAGCCTCGCCGACGGTCTGGCCCGGCTGGTCAACTCGGTGCCGAAGGAGCACGGCCGGGCGGCGGACTGGGAGCAGGCCGCCGCCTCGGCGCAGGGTTCCACCGCCGACCTGATCCGCGCCGTCGCGGACCACGGCCTGGTCCTGCACACCGGCGGGGAGGCCTCCCTGGCCGAACCCGCGGCCCTGCTGCACGCCGCGCACGCCCTGGGCCTGCGCGCCTGGGCGGCCGCGCACGGACCGCTCGGCCGCGACCGCTTCGCCGCACTGCTGGGCGACCCGCCGTCCGCGCCACGGCCCCCGGACTCCACCGTCCCGGGCGGGGCCGTACCGGCCGGTCCGGCCGCCGTCACCGTGGCCGGGCTGCTGACCGGGGCCGAGGGGCCGGGCCGGGACGCGGACGGTGCGCTGGACCTCGACCTGCTCGTCGTGCTCGACGCGCCGCAGCTGGACGTCGAGGCGGGCGCCCTGCTCGCGGAGTCGCTGCCGGACGGGGCCCGGCTGGTGCTCGCCGGGGATCCGGCGGTGCTGTGGTCCGTGGGCCCCGGGCGGATCTTCGCGGACCTGCTGGCGGCACGGGTCTGCCCCCAGATCGCCTCGCGGCGGCCGGACCCCGGCCCGCTCGGCGAACTGGTCTCCGGTATCGGCATCGGCGAGCTGGGCCAGGTGGAGGCACCCGGCAAGGAGGTCGTGATCGTGCCGGTGCGGGACGCCGGCGAGGCCGTGCACCGCACCGTCCAGCTCGTCGCGGACTCGGTGCCGCGCGCGATCGGCGTCCCCACCGAGGAGACCCAGGTCATCACCCCGGGCCACGGCGGCGCGGCGGGCACGCGGGCGCTCAACGCGGCGCTGAAGGAGCGGCTGAACCCCGGCCCCGGCCGCTTCGGCGGTTTCGACCCGGGCGACCGTGTCGCCTACTCCCCCGCACCGGGCCGGGTGGTGCCGGGCCGGGTGGTGAAGGCCGACGCCGACGGACTGCACCTGTCGTGCGCGGGCGAGGCCATCGTCGTGCCGAAGGAGCGGGTGGAGCGGTCCGTACGGCACGGATGGGCACTGACCGCGCACCAGGCGGTGGGCGGCCGGTGGCCCGCGGTGGTCGTGGTTCTGCCCGGCGATGCCGCGCAGGCGCTCAGCCGGCCCTGGGTCTACACGGCGTTCAGCCGGGCCGCCCGCCATCTGTCCGTGGTGCACGGCGTGGAGCAGACACTGCCCCGGGCCGTGGCCGAGGTGCCGGCGAAGCCGCGCACGACCCGGCTGCCGGTGCTGCTCCGGCCGCAGGTCCCCTCGGAGGGCTGACCCCGGGCGCGCGCCCGGCCACGTCCATCGGCCACGTCGCCGAAAGACATCGCCGGACGGCCGCACCCTGCCGTCCCGGGCAGACGCGACGCCGGCGGCCACAGGGTCGCCCCCGTGGCCGCCGGCGTCATGCCGTCAGGCCGGCCGGATCCGCCGTCCGGTCCGTCCCGGCTCCCGGTGCTCAGCGATCCGCCTCCACCCGCACCGGTTCACCGTCGTCGTCCTCGTCGTCGTCCTCGTCCGTGTCCAGGTCGCCGTCCGCGTCCTCGTCCAGGTCCGTGTCGAGGTCCTCCGCCGACTCCTCCACCTCGGCGTCGCCGGCCTCATCGTCGTCCTCCTCGTCGTCGAGGCCGTCGTCGAATTCGTCGTCGAACACCGCGCTGACGTCGAAGCGGCAGACCACCCGTTGCGGATCGACCTGCTCGAACGGGGCCTCCAGCCACTCGCCGGGATCGGGGGCCTCGTCCGCGGCCGTCACCCAGAGCGTGGAGTCCCCCTCCTCCAGACCGAACTCCTTGTGCCGGGAGGCGATCTCGTCCGCCTCGAACTCGCCGAACAGGAGGCCGAGCGCCCCGTGGACCGTGCCGGAGGCCTCCACGCCCGCCCCCTCGTCGTCCGCCGCCTCGATCCGCCGGGCCTGGGCCATGAGCCGCTGCGGCTCGGCCACGGCGTAGTCACGGCGGATGAGCACGCTCAGCGCGTTGGGCTCCTCGGGGCCCGTGTACGGCGGCAGCGAGTCGTCCGCGCCGGGGATCTCGAAGGGGGTGACCTCGTCGTAGCGGTCGTAGAGCAGTTCGTCGTACGCCTCCGCGGCCGCGGCCAGCTGGTTGAACGCGTCGTAGACGGCCGGGTCGTCCTCCCCCGACCGGCGTTCGACCGCGGCCAGGTGGCGGTCGAGCGCGGTCTTGACCGCCTCGGCGGCGGCGCGTACCTCGGCAGCGGTGGGCTGCGCAGCATCAGACATAGTGCAGACGCTATCCGTACCGGGCCCCAGCCCGCACAATAGATGCGATGCCGGAATACGAATTTGTCGACGTGTACGTGCCGCGCGGGGTTTCCCGCAAGGAGACGACACGTCTGCTGACCGACCACGCCGAGTACGGACACTGGGAGTTGTACCGCCTGAGCCTGCTGCGCGACGGCAGCCGCAAGGTGCGGCTGCGGCGGCGGATCATCCGCCAGGTACGCGCCACCTGGTGAGCCGGTGACCGCGCCCGGCCGCGCGCGGGCGACGGAGACGGAGCGGGCCCCGCCGGTGCGGGGCCCGCTGTGCGTGCCGGGTCCGCGTCACGCCGAGGCGCGCGCCTTGCGGTAGAGCACCGTGCCCGCGAGCAGCGCGCCCGCGCCCACCGGCAGGGCGAGGCCGAGCGGCAGGCCACTGCCGGTCTCGGCGAGCTGCGCGTCTCCCCGGGGCTGGTCGACGGTCTGGGTGTCCGGCCCGCTGACGTCCGAGGAGTCGCCCGGTGCCTCGTCGCCCGAGTCGGGCGGGCTGTCCGGGGTTCCGGGCTCACCCGGGGCCTCGGGGTCCCCGGGGCTGCCCGGCTCCCCGGGATCGCCCGGCTCCCCGGGAGGAGTCTCGTGGTCGCCGTCGGGCGGAGTGGTGTGATTCCCGCCACCCCCGTTGCCGCAGTCGTTGCCGGTGGCCGGGTTGAGGGCGCCGACGACGTCGACGCTGTTGCCGCACACGTTCACCGGCACGTGGATCGGTGCCTCGACGTGGTTGCCGGAGGCGACGCCGGGTGAGTCGGTGGCGTGCCCGTCGGCGTGCGAGCCCCCGTCCGAGCCGGGCCGGCCGCCGGAGTCGCCGTACCCGTCGGACGTACCGCCGCCCTGGTTGGCGCACGAGTTGCCCATCGCCGGGTTGAGGACGCCGATGACGTCGACCGTGTTGCCGCAGACGTTCACCGGCACATGCACCGGCGCCTGCACCGTGTTGCCGGACAGTACGCCGGGCGAACCCGAACTCGAGCCGTACGCCCCCGAGTCCGCGTGGGCGGTGCCGCCCGCGGCGGCGAACACGCCGGTGGCCGCCGCCATCGTCATCAGGCCCTTGCGGGTGCCATGTCGCATTTTCTGAATCCCTGCCTTGCCCTGGTCCCGTGGTACCGAGAAGTGCCGTGGCACCGAGAAGTCGCGTAGTAGCGAGAAGTCGCGTAGTAGCGAGAGTGCCGAATATTCCGACGCCGCCGTCGGCCTCCAGCCCCGGAGGTCTTCCAAAGGCCGACGGCCCCGGAGCGCATGGCGTGCGCTCCGGGGCCGCCGGACTCAGACCCTCATGAGGCGAGGCGCAACGTCACTTGTTGATGCAGACGTTGCCGAAGGCGGGGTTCAGCAGACCGATCACGGAGACCGTGTTGCCGCAGACGTTCACCGGAACGTGGATGGGCGCCTGAACGACGTTGCCGGAGAGGACACCGGGCGAGTGCACGGCGGCACCCTGGGCACCGGAGTCAGCGGCGGCCATGCCCGCGCCCGCGAGAACCAGACCACCGGTGGCAGCCGCGACGGCGACGACCTTCTTGAGCATTATTCCTCCTAGTTGGCAAGCGCGATCCCAGCTTGCTGATCGCATCACCTGTAACGAGGAGGAACTAATGAGGCTACGAGCTTATGAATGCATTCACTCGTCCCGGTCGCCCCCCGCACGCGCGGCCGAATTACCGTCGCGTGCGGAAGTCACGTCTGAGCGGGTGCGTCAGGACGCGTCGATGAAGCGGTCGAGCACCCGCACGCCGAACTGCAGTCCCTCCACCGGCACCCGCTCGTCCACCCCGTGGAACATGCCCGCGAAGTCCAGCTCCGGCGGCAGCTTGAGCGGCGCGAAGCCGAAGCAGCGGATGCCGAGGTCGTCGAAGGACTTGGCGTCGGTGCCGCCGGAGAGCATGTAGGGCACCGCCCGCGCGATCGGGTCCTCGGCGCGCAGGGCCGTCTGCATGGCGTCGACGAGCCGGCCGTCGAAGTCGGTCTCCAGCGCCTTGTCGGCGTGCACGTCCTCGCGCCGCACGCGCGGGCCGAGGATGCGGTCGAGGTCGGCGAGGAACTCCTCCTCGTAGCCGGGCAGGAAGCGCCCGTCGACGTGCGCGGTGGCCTGGCCGGGGATGACGTTGACCTTGTAGCCGGCGCCGAGCTGGGTGGGCGCCGCCGAGTTGCGCAGGGTCGTCCCGATCATCCGGGCGATGCCGCCCAGCTTGGCGAGGGTCTCCTCCATGTTCTCGGGGTCGAGTTCGGTGCCGAGCGCGTCGGACAGTTCGTCCAGGAAGGCCCGTACGGTCTTGGTGACCCTGACCGGCCACTTGTGCCGGCCGAGCCTCGCCACCGCCTCGCACAGTTCGGTGATCGCGTTGTCGTCGTTGGTCATCGAGCCGTGCCCGGCCGTGCCGTCGACGGTGAGCCGCATCCAGTGCATGCCCTTCTCGGCGGTCTCGACGAGGTAGAGCCGCAGCTTCTCGTTGACCGTGAAGGAGAACCCGCCGACCTCGCCGATCGCCTCGCTGACGCCCTCGAACAGTTCCGGGTGCTCGCGCACCAGGTGCTTGGCGCCGTACGTGCCGCCGGCCTCCTCGTCCGCGAGGAACGCGAGCACGATGTCGCGCGGGGGCTTGCGGCCGGTGCGCAGCCGGTCGCGCACGACCGCGAGGGTCATCGCGTCCATGTCCTTCATGTCGACCGCGCCGCGCCCCCACACGCATCCGTCCGCGATCTCGCCGGAGAAGGGGTGGTGGGTCCAGTCGTCCGCGTTGGCCGGGACGACGTCGGTGTGGCCGTGGATGAGCAGCGCGGGCCGGGACGGGTCCTCGCCCTCGATCCGGGCCACCGTGGAGGCGCGTCCGGGGTGGGACTCGAAGATCTGCGGTTCGAGTCCCACCTCGGCGAGCTTCTCGGCGACGTACTCGGCCGCCTTGCGCTCGCCGGGGCCCGAGTGGTCGCCGTAGTTGCTGGTGTCGATCCGGATCAGCTCGCGGCAGAGGTCGACGACCTCGTCCTCGCCGGTGACGCTCCTGGCCGTGCCCGAGTCGCTCACGTGCTTCCTCCCGCTGTCGCTGCTGGTGGGTCCCTCTCATCCTCCCCCTCCGGCCGTCCCCGCCCAAGGCGGGGGTGATCGGCCACCCCGGAAAGCCTGGTAATGTTTACGTCGTCGCCGCGGGGAAAACCCGCACGACAGACACCTTGTCCGGGTGGCGGAATGGCAGACGCGCTAGCTTGAGGTGCTAGTGCCCTTTATCGGGCGTGGGGGTTCAAGTCCCCCCTCGGACACCAGTGAGATCACCGAAGGCTCCTTGATCATCAAGGGGCCTTCGGTGTTTCCGTCGAGGCTCGGCGCCGACCGGGCAGAATGGCCGCCATGCCAACTCGTTCCTGCCCGTGCGGGCTGCCCGACCCGTACGAGAAGTGCTGCGGCCTTTTCCACGCGGGGGAAGCCTCCGCACCCACCGCCGAGGCCCTCATGCGCTCGCGTTACAGCGCCTTCGGGCGTCTGGACGCGGGCTATCTGCTGCGGACGTGGCATCCGAGGACGCGCCCCGAGCGCCTCGATCTCGACCCCGGGATGCGGTGGACCGGTCTGGAGGTCCTGGACACGACCGGCGGGTCCGCCTTCCACTCCACCGGGACCGTGACGTTCCGGGCGTCCTACCGCGGCGGTTCGCTGCACGAGCGGAGCCGGTTCGAGCGGGTCGGCGGGGCGTGGGTGTATGTCGACGGGGAGTTCCTCGCGTAGAGCCCCGCCCAGGCCCCCGTCCGCGCGCTACGGCGCCAGGATGTCCAGTTCCTGCAGCGCCCCCACCGTGATCTCCCGGGTCAGCCGCTCGGCGCGCTCGGCGTCCCGCGCGCGGACCGCCTCGGCGACCTGGACGTGCAGGGTGACGGCGGCCGGGTCGGGGTCCTCGAACATCACGTCGTGATGGGTGCGGCCGGCCAGGACCTCGGCGACGACGCCGCCGAGGCGGGCGAACATCTCGTTGCCGGAGGCGGTCAGGATGACGCGGTGGAAGGCCACGTCGTGGAAGAGGTACTGCTCCAGTCGGTGGCCGCTGGAGTTGGCGACCATGCCGAGCGCGCACTCGGTCAGTTCGGCGCACTGCTCCGGCGTGGCGAGCCGCGCCGCCAGCCCCGCCGCCACCGGTTCGACGGCCGACCGCAGCACGGTCAGGGAGCGCAGTTGCCGCGGGCGTTCGGCGCCGGCCAGGCGCCAGCGGATGACCTGCGGGTCGTAGACGTTCCACTCGCACTCGGGCAGGACGGTCACGCCCACCCGGCGGCGTGACTCGACCAGGTGCATGGACTCCAGCACCCGGACCGCCTCCCGCATCACGGAGCGCGACACCTCGAAACGCTGTGCCAGCTCGTCCGTGCGCAGAACGCTGCCCGCAGGGTACTCGCCCGCCGTGATCGCGGGGCCGAGGGTGTCCAGTACGCGGCCGTGCAGCCCTCGACCCGGTGTGCTCATGCACTCAGCGTACGGGGCGGGTTACGGGAACAAAAAGTCAGACTTATACGTCACAGGCTCTTGAATTTGTCGTACCTAATGGGTTTCAGTTACGTCGACATCACGTGTCGACGAAGACAGCAGACAGCGAGAGTGCGATGCAGCAACTGCATACCCCCCACGTCGTCGTGGTCATGGGCGTAGCGGGCACCGGGAAGACCACCATCGGCCCCCTGCTCGCGGCCCGGCTCGGCGTTCCCTACGCCGAGGGCGACGACTTCCACCCGCCGGCCAACATCGCCAAGATGACGGCCGGCACCCCGCTCACCGACGAGGACCGCTGGCCCTGGCTGGACGCCATCGGCAGCTGGGCGCACGGGCGGGCGGGGCTCGGCGGGGTGGTGAGCAGTTCGGCGCTGAAGCGGTCGTACCGCGACCGGCTGCGGGCCGCCGCTCCCGGTGTCGTCTTCGTGCACCTCTCGGGCAGCCGCGAGCTGATCGAGGACCGGATGTCGCACCGGCAGGGGCACTTCATGCCGACGGCCCTGCTCGACTCCCAGTTCGCCACGCTCCAGCCGCTGGAGCCGGACGAGGCGGGAGTCGCGGTGGACGTCGCCGGCACGCCGGAGGAGATCACCGAACGGGCCGCGAACGCCCTGAAGGACCTCCCCGGGCCGATCGGGTAGCCCCCCGCCGCACCCCCACACCCTCCCCGGGGTCGTGCCGCCACCCGCGGACACGGCCCCGCCCTCCCCCGACCCCCCATCACCGCAAGGGAACCACCGTGACCAGACTCAGCGTCGAGATGCTGGCAGCGGACACCGCCGAGCCCATCACCTCGGCCGGCCATGCCCAGCTGGGCATCGCCGTGCTCCTGGGCATCGCCGTCATCGTCCTGCTCATCACCAAGTTCAAGCTGCATGCCTTCCTGTCGCTGACCATCGGGTCACTGGCTCTCGGCGCGTTCGCCGGAGCGCCGCTGGACAAGGTCATCACCAGCTTCACCAGCGGACTCGGCTCCACCGTCGCGGGCGTCGGCGTCCTGATCGCCCTCGGTGCGATCCTCGGCAAGATGCTCGCCGACTCCGGCGGCGCCGACCAGATCGTGGACACCATCCTCGCCAAGGCGAGCCCGCGTTCGATGCCGTGGACGATGGTGCTGATCGCCTCCGTCATCGGACTGCCGCTGTTCTTCGAGGTCGGCATCGTCCTGCTGATCCCGGTCGTCCTGATGGTCGCCAAGCGCGGCAACTACTCCCTGATGCGCATCGGCATCCCGGCGCTGGCCGGCCTGTCCGTGATGCACGGTCTGGTCCCGCCGCACCCCGGCCCGCTGGTCGCGATCGACGCGGTGGGCGCGAACCTCGGTGTGACGCTCGCGCTGGGTGTCCTGATCGCCATCCCGACGGTGATCATCGCCGGTCCGCTGTTCTCGAAGTACGCGGCCCGCTGGGTGGACGTGCCCGCCCCCGACCGCATGATCCCGCAGCGCGCCTCCGAGGAGCTGGAGAAGCGCCCCGGCTTCGGCGCGACCCTGGCCACGATCCTGCTGCCGGTCGTGCTGATGCTGGCCAAGGCGCTCGTCGACATCATCGTCGACGACCCGGAGAACGTGGTGCAGCGCACCTTCGACGTGGTCGGCAACCCGCTGATCGCCCTGCTCGCCTCCGTGATCGTCGGCATCTTCACGCTGCTGCGTCCGGCCGGGTTCGGCAAGGACCGCCTGTCGGGCCTGGTCGAGAAGGGCCTCGCGCCCATCGCGGGCATCCTCCTGATCGTCGGCGCGGGCGGCGGCTTCAAGCAGACGCTGATCGACTCCGGCGTGGGCCAGATGATCCTGGAGATCTCCGAGGACTGGTCGATCCCGGCGCTGCTGCTGGCCTGGCTGATCGCGGTGGCGATCCGGCTGGCGACCGGTTCGGCGACCGTGGCGACCGTCTCGGCGGCCGGTCTGGTCGCGCCGCTGGCGGCCGACATGTCGACGACCCACGCGGCCCTGCTGGTCCTGGCGATCGGCGCCGGCTCGCTGTTCTTCAGCCACGTCAACGACGCCGGCTTCTGGCTGGTGAAGGAGTACTTCGGCCTGGACGTCGGCCAGACCATCAAGACCTGGTCCGTCATGGAGACGATCATCTCGGTGGTCGCGGGCGCTCTGGTCCTGCTCCTCTCGCTGGTCATATAGACGCACGCCGCAGCGTGCCGCCCACGGGGAGGGCGGCCGGGGGCGGGGGCGGGGGGGGGGGGGCCCCCCGCGGCCCCCCCCCCCCCCCCCACGCCCCCCCCCCGGGGCGGGGGGCGCGGCCCCGGGGGGGGCCCCCCCCGCGGGCGCCACCGGGGGGCGCGC
>NZ_JBNGGE010000065.1:0-36647 GCF_049975785.1 Streptomyces sp. WG7 | reverse complement strand
GACAGGTGGGCGTGGGACCGGCATGACGACAACATGGTGCTGCACGAGTTGTTGCACTACGCCGGAGTCACCGACCGCTACCACGATCCCGAGTTGCTGTTCGGTAGCGTCCCTGGCAAGGCGTTCGCCTCCGGGGTGATGGCCGATCTGTCCGCCCCGGCCGACGGTCGGCTGCCGGCCGACTACCTGAAGGCGATCGAGACCGCCACCGACTCCGGCCCGGTGGTCTACGACCTGCCCTTGTCCGCGCCCGTTCCCGGGGACACCACTGAGGGTGAGAAGTGGTCCCGGGAGCGGCCGCTGACGGTCTCCGCCCGCCAATCCGGCACGGCGACGGTCCCGGTAGACGTCCCGCGGATCTACCTCTCCCCGCCCGGTTCCACCGTCCCGCCGGTACTGCTCCACGACGGATCCGTCTCCGATGGTCTTCCTGAAGGGGTGGGGACCTCGCCGGCGGTCAGCGCACAGGCCGTCGTCTCGCCGACGAGGGGGGGGATGCTGCCGACGGGGATGGGCAGGGCTGAGTTTGAGATGGTGCGGGCTGAGGTGGTCCGGGAGCTGAAGCGGCTGGGGTGGGATGGTGATCCGGTAACCGACGCGAGGGTGGCGCGGTTGCACGACGGGCTGCCGGCATGGCGGCAGCAGGGGCCGGTCCGGGCGCGGGGTGAGGCCATCGCGCAGATCATCCGCACGGGTGCGCCGGTCCGGCTGCTCGGCGGCGGGTCCGGTCTGGAGGGGGAGTACACGTACCTGGTCTCGTTGCCGCCGGGTTCCTATCTGGAAGAAATGCACGATGTCGCCCTGGCGGAGGGCCCGTATGGCGCTGTGGTGGTTGTTGAGACCAAAGAGATTTATCTAGGGCCGTACGGTCGTTATTACCGGAAGCAGCGGGAAGCGCGCGCCGCGGGCGGTTCGGGTGAGGCTGTGCAGATGGCGATTCTTGAGACCATCATCGGGGTTGCACGCAACCTGCCGGGCGAGGATTCCCGTGTCGACCTCGACCAGGCGTTCCTTGCGTACAAGGACGCCGAGCTTTCGTTCGGCGCGATCCGGGGTCAGCCCGGAAGCCGTCCGTTTATGCCTATCGGAGAGGTTCTGAGGCCGGAGAACGGGTGGCGAATCACGGAAGACGGGGAGGGCGCGCTGGTCGGGCCGAGGCCGATCGGTGACTGGCCGGGTGCTCATGTTCACCACAATATCGGTGTGCCGTTGTCTGTCATGCACCGCTTTCTGGAACATGTCCGCGACAATACGTGGCGTGATCGATCTCGCGGATACCTCACCCAGGATCACCTGTCTGACGCATTGAATTTCGCGGACGCAGTCGCGACCCGCTTCATCAGTTGGAAAAATCTTCAGGGCCGGATCTTGCCCGACCTGAGAAGTTTGCGTCCGCTGGTCACGATCGGTGACCTAGAGGTGCAGGCACTTCGGGGTCATGCTGTGCTGCTCTACGGTTTCGCGGCGATGCATGCTACTACGGAGATTTATGACGATCTTGGCAAGGTCCACGCCGCTGTCCTGCCGCGGCATGGTCCCGCTGCCATGCTCCAGGGCCTTCCGGGGCCCGTGCAGGATTATCTGAGTTCTGACAGAAACGCATTCCTGCACCTCTTTGAAGGTTATTTTCGTGCGAGGGTTCCGGATTTTGACGACCGGTATCGCGCAATCCAGGGTCCGGGTGCTGCGCCTGATGGATGGCCTGTTCAATTGTTGAGTCTGGTCGAGAACTATCTTCTTGCTGGTCTTGATCGGTGGGCTCAGCCGGTAGAGGCAGAATATTTCGACGGGATGACCATCCTGGGTGGTCTCGATACGAATCATGGTTCCACTCTTCCGCTGACTGTGCTGGAGGTTCGTTCCTACGGCGAGCGGCATGTCGACTGGGAGACGGCGAAGGAACACCATGAAAATCTCGTGCATCTCGCAAGAAGGCTGTATAGGGATGTTGCGGTGCGGCTTCACCGTCCGCTGCCCCAGGACTCGGTGAAGTTGCGGCAGGTGTACGAGAGCTACTTCGGTCGGCAGTCCGGCCCGTCTCTTGTGGGTTCGGCTGGTGGTCTGCGTGGTGGGTCGCCGGACACGGGTGTGGATCCGGTGGCGGCTGGGTGGCCGGTGGGTCGCGCGGTGACGGTGGAGGGCCCTCGTCGGGGTGGTGTGGACGAGGTGCCCGCGTCTGAGGTGACTGAAGTGTCGTCGGGTGCCGGTAAGGCGGCGGAGCGGTGGTTCGTGCGTCCGTCGGAACACAGTTCGATGACCGGTTATGAGTACAGTGATGCGGGCCGGATCGCTCTTCCCGATGGTGAGGTGTTGTCGGGAAAGGAGTGGATGCGGTTCGGCGACGACTTCGTTCATATTCCGTCGGGTGCGTTGTTGCGGGGGGACAGCGGCTGGATCGGGCGGGTCGCGAATATGGAATCTCTGCGGGATGTGATTGCTGTCCTGGATCCGGAGGCCGCGCCGTACACGCTGGTGGCGGACGCGTCTGCCATATTCCTGGTGCCGGTGGAGACAGGCGGCCAAGCAGTCCGTATCGCAGTGCCTGGCAACATAGCCTCTGCTGAAATCCTGGCCGACATGCCCGATGCGTTCGTCATCCGCGACCTGCCGCTGGCCGTGAATGCTCCGGACGTCGCGTATCCCGACGCCCCCCTGCCGACCGGCAGATCGGAGACGTGGGAAGCCATCCGCCCCAGCACCTTGCCCGCACCGAGCGCTCCCGCACCGAGCGCTCCCGCACCGGGTCGCCGGCCGGGCACCGCGACGCAGTCACCTACGTCATCCACCGCCGCGTTCAGCAGTCCACCGCTCCTGGTGCAGGGCGGAGCCGATCGCGAGCACCTCGTAGTGAGGGGTGACGGAAGAAGCCTCGCCCTCGCGTTGTCCGACGCGCTGCGCAGCCGCCCGTCACAGCGGCCGGAGGACGGCGGCGACGTTCCGTGGCCGGTCGCCGACGACACCACGGACGCGGACGCGGTGGCCGCGGGCTTCGACTCCTGGCTGGACACACAGCTCACCGACGTCAGCGACGGTGACGGAGTACAAGCGGTGAGCGGGCTTCTCCCCGCCGATGACGGGACCGTCGTGACGGAGACCGACCTGCGCGGCGCGGGTGTCGTTCTGGACGCGGGCCAGCAGATGCGGTTCGTGCTGTCGGGCAGCGTGATGTCCCTCGCGGAACTCGGCCTGAGCCCTGTGCAGCGGTTGCGCCTGCTCCTGCACGGACCCCAGTCACCCGAAGCGACCTACGCCAGGGCTGTACTGGCGGCCCGCAAGCTGGGCATCCACCTCGTCCTCACCGGAGCGGACGGAACAGAACACGGTGTCGGTGATGTGGCGGTACCCGTGATCCGTCTGCTTTCCGACGACTGGTACCGGCCGTTCCTTCCCGAGCAGGAGGAGTGAGCGTGCCGGACACGCGGACGACCGCCGAGCATGCCGCGGGTCACCGACAAAGAGACCGACAGGCCCACCGCGCCAGCGTGGCGCCATGAACCCCCCGAGGAGAAAGCCCAGCATGCCGGAGAACGGAACTCTCCCGGACGCAGAGAACGTCGCGGCGGAGGACCCGGTGGAGGGGGTGGCGTACGACAGCGCGCCGGACTTCATAGGGCCGCTCCCCATGCCCGTTCCGCCCGTCCAGGTGGTCGAGGCGGCCCGCATGGCGCCCGACCACTACATCGGCTTCTACGACTCCACCTGGTCGGGGGAGGGACAACCGCCCGACTGGACGTCGAGCGGGCAGTGGCGCACCGACGAGCACGGCACCATCGTGGACTGGGAGGAGAACGAGGACTACCGTCCGTCGCCGCGGGCGCTGGGCTGGCTGGAGCCGGTCGGGGCGATCGACGCGGCCGTGCAGCTCGCGGCCACCGGGTACGGCCCGGAGGAGGCGGTACTGGAGGCGTTCCACGACGCGGAGCTGGCCGTCTATCTGGAACCCGGGGGAGACCTGTCCATCAGCGTCCTCTCCGAAGAGGGCGAGCGGGCCGTGGCGGTCACCAGCGTCGAGGTCGATCACGACAAGGAGCAGGTGGGAGAGTACGAGGTGATGGCCGTGACGGATCTCCTCGCACGCATCTCGGACGGCTGCGACGTGCTCTTCCTCAGCCCCTCGTCGCCGGTGTCCATGGTGGTGGAGTCGTCCGACCTGCGGCAGGCCCGTCCCGTGGAGACGGAGGTGCCCGCACAAGCGCACGGAGACGGAGACACGAACCCGCCCGGCGGGCAACCGGAGGAAATCTCTGGCGAGGCCGCCCCTTTCTCGACGCCGCCGAGCTGATCGGCCGGCCCGGACGGCCGATGAGCGAGTCCCGCGGGACCGCCGCCGGACACGAACCGACCGCCACCTCCTGCGAGGCAGCGGTCGGTGTCGTGTCGTCGCTGAGGCCGGCTAGGTGCCGTGGCCAGTGAGGACCGGGACGGCCTGGAGCGGGTGGTGCCCGCGGGGGCGGCGCCACTCGGGGAGGAGGTCCGGCCCTTCTCGGAGGGTGAACCGTCCCAGAACGACGCTCCGCCGGTGTGTTCGGTGAGCTGAGGAATGTTGGTGAGTTCGACCTGCCTGGCCAGGAGGGGACGGGTATGGAGCAGGACCTGTTCGCCGCGCAGGGCGGTCCGGGTGGTAGCTCTCATACGGCCCGGTGACGCGGTGGCTGGCTCTCTGGGCTGGGAAGCCGAGGGCGGGACGGTCCACATGGTGGACGGTCCGAGTTTGGTAGGTCCGATGCATCTGTCCTCTGGCACGGTGGGCAGGATGAGGCCTGGTTATGCCGAGAGGCTTATCTGCTGATCAATGAACATGTGTGAGTTCCATGGATGGCGAAACCCACTTCATCCGCCTGGACTGGATCCGGTCCAGGCGGATGCCATGTAGACGATTCCCTGCCGAACGACGGAGGTTCCAAGGGCACTGAACAACCAGGCGCCGAGAAGCCCGTCTGCGGCTCAGCCGGGTACGGCGCGAACTGCACTGGATATTCAATTGCCCTGTCGGCTGCACTGCGAGGCCATCGGTGGCAGAAGAGCGTGAAAACGGTGGAGAGCGGCAGAGAGTCGCAGAAGGCAAGAAGGAGGGAATACCGAATGAGTAGCGAAGGCGCCGACCGAGTGACTTCGGCATCGCTGGGCATGGCGGCGGAGGAGCAGGTGCGGCAGCACCGGTCCGCCGATGCGCCGGAGGGGGACCAGGAGAGCCAGGAGCGGTCTGCCTATGGGCCGGAGGAGGACGCCGCCGCACTCGACGAGGAGCGCGATGGCCCGGAACCGGTTGCGCCCGGGGAGGCATCATCAGAGGAGGCGGCATCGGGAGAGGCGTTGTCCGAGGGAGGGTTCCGGCTCTCCTTGGAGGAAGAGCCGCCAGAGGAGGACGCCCCGCCCCCGCCGCGCATCGTCGAGTTGGCCCGGGCCGTGCCCGGAAGCGTCATCCTCGCCAGCGACCCCACCTGGCGGGGTGGGGATCCCCCACCGCAGTGGGCGGTCCTCGGTTGGTGGAACAGCGATGAGGCGGGTGAGGTCACGGGCTGGGAGGACAATGACAACTACCGACCGTCTCCGTGGTCGCTGGGCTGGCCCCAGCCCGTCGACAAGGTTGATGCCGCGGCCCAGTTGGCGGCGACCGGCTACGGCCCCATGGAGGACGTGTCGCGTGCTCTGGCCGCCGCCGCGGAGGTCGCCGTCGTCCTGGAGGACGACGGCACGCCGGTACTCACCACCGTTCCCAACGGGGCCACGGCCGTCCCGGTCTTCACCGTGCCGCCCCATCCGGCCGATGCCGAGCCGGCCGAGGTCGAGCTGCCCGTCCACCGGATGGTGTCCGTGGCGGACCTGCCCGGTGTGGTGGGGGAGCGGCCGCTGTTGTATCTCAGCTTCACCGCCCCGGCGAGCGTCGTGGTCGAGCTGGGCGATGTGCTGGCCGGGGTCGACGGGCAGAGGGCAGCCAACGAGGCGAACGCCTCCGGCCCAGCGGATGCCTCCGTGTCCCGGCGGGCAGCCCAGACATGATCTATCGGATGCTTCTCACGATTATGCGGAGATAGGGGAGTTCGGGGGAGAGGGGTGTGCTGCGCGGGCTGGGTGGTGTGGTTGAGATGTCTCGGAGGGGGCGCTTGACGCGGAATCGGCTCCTAGTCTCGATCTTTCGTGACGGGCCGTCGGATTTTTCGGCGGTCCGTTTCGGCTTGTCGGGTCGGTCATGGGTAGGACGATGACCCGGCTGTCGCGTCGGGTGTGCGCCGGGTTCCACGGCTCCGGTGGGCGGTTCGAGTTCGTCGAGATGGGCGGCGGCAGAGAACAGCCGCAGTCGTAGGCGGCGGGGCTCCCAGAGCCTCGGCTTGCCGGTCAAGGCGAGCATCGGCAGCCAGGCCGGCAGGTCGAGGGCGAGCTGGACGATCTCCAGCCAGATCCGGTTCTGTGCGGCGTCATGGAGAGGCAGGTTCCGCAGACCGGTGGCGCGTGCGTTGCGGATACGGTCCCACTCCGTCAGCCGAGAGGTGTGAACGGCGTCGATGGCCGGGTCGTCAGCAGCGGTCGTCTCTCCGCATCTGTGAGTTATGTTCCCTGTAGTGGTGTAACCCTGCCGGGTTGATCTTTAGGTGGGTAATTCTTGTCCATGCTTCCATCGGGGGAGGGAGCAGCGGGGGAAGGCGACCCATTCGTCGTGCATCTCGATGAGGACGGCGGTGTGGTGGTCGACGATGACCAGGTGGACCTCGTTCAGGCTCCGTTCGCACAAGGAGCGCAGGGACGCGCGCCAGAAGACTTCGGTCTCGCTGTCGCCGACCATCAGGATCATCAGTCCGAGGACCCCACGTCCGCCATCCTCGGTGATGCCGGTGGCGACGACGACGGCCTGGGAGACGATCTGGTGGCTTACCCGGGCTTTGCGGCGCGTCGCGTCAAGGCAGATATAGGGGAAGCAGGTGTGGTCAGGGGCCGGATGCGGAACACGCCCGGCTCCGCATCGAGGTCGCCGCAGATCCTGGAGACCTCGCTCCAGGAGATATCGGTATCACCCCTCAGGGTCTTGACCAGGTCGTCCACGCTGCGGGTGGACCGTTCTGTACGTACGCTTCCATGATGACGGCGTAGAGGACCTGGTCGATGCGTCGCCGGCGTTCCAGCAGCGATGGGAAGAATGACCCGACGCGGACCTTGGGGATCGCCAGGTCCAGGTCCCCGGCCTGTGTGGTCAGCACCTTCTCCCGATGTCCGTTGCGCATCGTCGTGCGGGTCGCGGTGTGCTCGTCGGGCTCGGCGCCGATACGGGCGGTGGCTTCGGCTTCGATGAGTTCTTGCAGGATCCGCTAGGCCAGGACTCTGATCAACTTGATTCCGTTCGCCGTACGCAGTGACTCCGTCATGTGGAGTAATTGACACTGGGAAACATCGCCTCTCGCTTCAACAAGCCTCACAGGGTGCAGAGTTGCGCGATGACCGCCCCGTGGCCAGGGGTATGCGGAGATCGCTGATACGCCCCTCGGCGGGACACCATTCATCCGTGTGGCACGGTTGGGGACCGGATGAGGCCGGTGTGTCTGTGGGTGGACATGAACCGACCGGTGGTCACCTGCGAGATCTTCATGGATGGCGCCGCACCCTCGAGAGAACACCGATACACCGCCTCGTCTTCATCCGGGCGTTTTCTCGTCTTCTCCCAGATTCTGTGTTACTGGTCTTTTCTCGTGGCAACGCGTGCGGATGCGGGGTGCCGGGGAGGGACGCGGGCCGGTTCGCCTGGATGGTGAGGACGACCGTGTGAGGACAGCGGGTCCGACGAGTGGCTCATCACTCAACTGAGGACGAGGATGAGGATGAGTGTGACCCTCATCGGCAGCAGTGTCACATCCGGGGCGGATCTCAGTCCGGCGTCGTCGGTGTCTTCGGAAGGGATGGCGGAGCGGAGCCCCGCATGCTGCGGCTCGGGAAGGGGCTGTCCCTAACGGCGAAGTTCCGAGGGAGCCGCGAGATATGAATGGCTGGGTTCCGGTCTGGGGTATCACTCTGGCAAGCACCGGACCGGAACGGGTGTGTGGCACTGCTGGTGGAGGAAGCCGCATTTTCATGCGCTACTTTTGGGGCGGATTCGAAGGTGATCAAGGGTTCGCAGGATGCTGCGTTGGCGGAGATTCAGCAGCGGGGTGGCGGTTCGGGCGATGTGAGGCGTTGAGCGGTTCCTGATGGCGATCGACTTCCCGCCGGCGATGGCGGAGTTCATGGAGATCTGGCTGGGGGCGAGTGTCGCTCGTGGCAATGAGGATCTGGGCTTCGACAGTCGTTTGCCGTATCAGGATCTGGCTGGGGATGTGCGGGAGTATCGTGCGCAGGCTCAGCGTGTGTTGTCGTGGGCGAAGAACTCGCTGCCGCCTGCGATCGGGGATCAGTTCGCGCTGGCGTTGGGGCAGTTCGTCTCCGATGGCGGGGTGGATCGTCTGACGGAGCTGGCGCGGGAGGCGGAGAAGGCCGCCGAGCAGCAGGTGGAGTATTCGCGTCGGCTGGCTGAGGCGAAGTACGAGCTCATCTGGGAGTTCGTGCTGATGAAGATCGAGCTGGCGGCGATCGCGGTGGAGGTGGCGTTCTCCGGGGGTGCGGCGGCTGCGCAGATTCCGTTGGTGGAGGCGCGTACGGCGTTGCGGATGATGCTGATTCTGCAGCGTCTGTCGCGCCGGGTTCCGTTGGTGTCGACGACGGTGACGGAGGCGGTCGAGGAGGCGCTCACGTCGCTGGGTGCGCAGTTGACGTCGATGATCGCTCCGGATGCTCCGGAGCGGAAGCGCAAGAGCCTGGACGGCAAGGAGATCGGGGTCTCGGCGTTCTTCGGTGCGGTGGCCGGTGCGGTGGGCGGGGCGTTGGGGCAGGCGGTTCAGGGGGCGTTGAAGGATGTCCTCAAGGACAAGCCGCAGTGGTTCAAGGAGGCGTTGCAGGTTCCGGAGGCCTTCGTCAACGAGGGTGCTGCGGAGGCGGTGGCGGAGTGGTTCGTCAAGGGTGTCGTCTATGGCAAGTGGGATGATTTCAAGCCGGGTACGTTTGTGCAGGCGGGTATCAGTGGGGTGCTGTTCGAGGCTGCTGCCGATGCGACGATCAAGGTCACGGACTTCCTGACGCACAAGTTCAACCAGGGCGCGGTCGGGGCGCAGCACAGCAATGATGCCGCTGATTTTTTGAAGAAGTTCTCCGCCGGCGGTGCTGTGGGCGGGGAGAAGCCTTCCGCGGTCTCGACCAGTTCCGGTGCGTTTGTGGCGGGGGTGGGTGTGGTCGGTGGTGGCCCGGCGGCCAGCACGTCGTCCACCACCTCCGACTCGGCTTCCTCCAGCACCGGTTCTGGGACCGCCGTCTCCGCTGTCTCCGACACGGCTGCCGTCTCAGACACCGGTACTGTCTCCGACACGGTTGCGGTTTCGGACACGGCTGCTGTCTCAAGTCCGGTGGTGGAGGAGGCTGGTGTCTCCGGTGGGCAGGTGGCCGGGGCCGATCTGCCCGGGGCGCTGTCCGCCGCGCAGAGGCCACTGACGGCTTCCACCGTGCCGTCCGCCGTGCAGGGCACCGGCACCAGTGAGGGTTTCCCCACCGGGGTAGCGCACAGCGAAGCCGATGCCTCCTCCTTCGTCCCGCCTGTCTCCTCCGTTCCCCCTGCCTCCTCCGTTCCCCCCGCCTCCTCCGTTCCCCCCGCCTCCTCCGTTCCCCCTGCCTCCTCGGTCCCCTCTGCTTCCTTCGACCCCTCTGCTTCCTTCGTGGGGAGCGCCGGTGTTCCTCCCGCTACGGCGCCTTCCTCGTCTTTCGCCGGCGACGTGGACAGTGACAGCCTCTCGGTCAGCGAGGTCAGTGACTTCAGCGATGACGCTTACATACCCTCCGATCTCAGTGAGGTCAGTGCCCTCAGCGACCTCGGTGACCCCAGCGACGTCGGTGATTTCGGTGACCCCAGCGATGTCGGTGAGGTCGACCGTGACGGGAGCTTGGACGGTACGGTCGGAGCGAACGGCGCGGGTCTCACTCCGTCCGCGTCCTCCGCCCTGTCTTCCTTCTCCGGCCTCTCCGGTTCCGGTCCCGGTTTTGCTGGGGACGGCTTCGACGACACCGCTCCGGAATCCGGCGAGTCCAGCGACAGCGACAGCGACAGCGACGCCGGGTCGACGGCCAGTGACGACACGGCGATCACCGATCCCGACACCATCGGTGATGCCGACAGCGGCATGAGCGGTTTCTGGGAGGGTGCCGTGGACAGCGGGGTGCCGCTTGCCTCCAGTACACCGGTCACCTCCTCCTCCTTGCCCCCCACTCCGGCTCAGGTCCAGAGCCCGGGGCAGGCGCCGACCGATGTGGCCGGGCAGGAGATCGGCGAACCGGACGCTCTTGCTTCGGCGCAGCCCACGCCGGAGACCACTGGCGGCACCGGTCAGATGTCCGGTGGTGTCTCTCCTGCGGTGGGTGCCGCGTCCGCGCTGTCTGGTGATTCGGCGCAGGGCCCGGCGGAGCAGGCACTTCCTTCCAGGGAGCCCGGCGATTCGGATGAGTCGGTGGAGTTGGGTGGACCGGTGGAGTCGGGCCAGTCGGTGGCGCTGGGTGGACCGGTGGAGTCGGGCCAGTCGGTGGCGCTGGGTGGGCCGGTCGAATCGGGTCAGTCGGTGGCGCCGGCGCCGGTCTCCACCAGCACTACCTCCACCACCAGCACCGCTGCCACCGCCGCACCCGTCGCGGATGTGTCGGTCACCGAGGTCACCCCTTCCGTTCCCGCGACGCCCGCGCTCAAGTCCGCTGTCGAACCCGGGCAGTTAGACCAGGCCGTCGCCGGTGCCTCCCACACTCCCGCTCCCGCTTCCGTGTCGACAGGGGTGCAGCCGGCCGTGGCCAAGGCCCTCCAGTCGGTCTTTTCCAGCAGTCCGTACAGCGTCCATGTCCAGCCCGTCGACAGGGTGCCTACCACCGCCGACGCCCCCGGTCCCGCGCGGACCCCCGCCTCCGTGCAGAGCACCATGCACGCCCCGGTTGCCACCTCTGCCTCGGCCGCCGCCACTTCTGTCCCCACTGTCACCCCCGCCCCCGCCGTCACCTCCGCCCCGACCGTCTCGGCCGCCGCTTCCGACCCGGTCTCCTGGTCGGGGGCTGCTCCCGCCCCCTGGCAAACCGCTGCCTTCACCGCCTCGGAGGCCGGAGAGGTGCGGCAGTCGGGGTGGACACCGGCAGCCCCGATGTCACCGGCGCGTCAGAGGCGGACGAGGAAGGACTGGGGTCATCCGCCGGCCGTCTTCCACCCGGTCAAGGACGCCAGCACGGGCAAGCTGATCGGTCAGGTTTCCTTCAGCACCGTCGATCTGGCTCCGCGCATGGAGAAGTACGGCAAACTCTCCGAGCAGAAGCAGTTCGTGCAGTGGCACCTGGACGAGCAGGGCAAGAAGGTGGGTGCCTGGCGCGATCTGCCGCCCGGAACCGAGGGTTCTTTCTTCCTCGGCATGCACTACGACAAGAAGGGTTTCCGTGTTGAAGGTGCTGACGGCAGGGCCCACGTCTTCAGCGCCGAGGAACTCGGTGAACTACTGGAGGACAACCCTGCCCTCCAGGACTTCACGGACATCACCCTAATTGCCTGCGAGTCCGGTCGCGACATCCCCACCGGGGAACACGGGACCAGCACCAACGCCGCGCAGGTCATCGCCGACCTCACGGGAAAGACAGTCCACGCCCCCACCGGCAAGTTCCAGTTTGCCAACATTCGCCCTGCTGGCGCGGGTCCATCCATCGGCCTCTCCGAGGGCGAGGACGGAACAAAGTCGGAATTCCGCACCTTCCGCCCCTCGCAGGCCCTCTCCCCGCAGTCCGGCCCGACCTCTGCTCTGCCCATCAGCACGCCCGCCCGCCCCCCGTTCGAGGGACTGGACACGCTCCCGAACATGGTCCTCCCTCCTCCGAACGCGGAGTGGAACAGTCCCGGCCATGGTGGTGACGAGAGCGCCGGAGCCACCGTGTCACTGACGGAGTTCTCCGCCGAGCAGGTGCTGGAGAACGTTCTGGGGGCGCGGCCGGGAGATAAGGGTTTCGATGATCACCGTGCCGGGTGGGAGGTCCTGAAGGCGGTGTGGGCGGCGGATGCCGCGCTCTCCCGGCGCCCGCTGGATCGTGGTGCGCTGGAGCAGGCGACCCGCGCGGTGCTTCATCTGCCCGAGGGGAAGGACATCACCGGCGGCACGTATCAGGAGTTCTTCAAGGTGGCGGCCGAGGCCAAGACCGAAGACCGTGCGGAGACGATGGCAGCGCTCGCCGCGTTCCACCTCGACCGGTATCTGGGGGTGTTCTCGGGGCCAGGCAGGATGGACACCATCAGCGGGACCGTGCCGGGGCGCGCCTGGAGGAAGTCGCCGGTCGATTCCCTTGACCTGGACCGTGTCGGTGTCCTCCGAGAGAAGACGATGTATGTGCGGGACGCCGTGTGGGCCGGTGGCGAGAAACCGTATGTGCTCCTCGCGGACGGCAGCCACGAGGGTGTCTCGGCAGTGGACGACAAGGGCGAGCGGCATCGGGTGGGAGTTGAGGAGCTGGCGGAGCTGCTCAAGCATGATCCCGTGATGCCGGCGGACGGTCCGGTGGTGCTTTTGGTGAACCGGGCGGGGGCGGGCGGTCTGGAGTTGCCCCGGTTGGTGGCCGACCGGCTGGGCGGTCAGAACCGTGTGGTGTGGGCCACCGACGGAAGGCTCGTCTTCGGGCGTAGCGAGAAGTCGAACAACGTTCATGCGCTCCTGCATGATCACAGGCCCGGTAAGGAACCGGTGGGCAAGTGGATACCCAGCAGGCCCGGGTATGTCCGCCCGCCGGGCGCGCAACCGGGTTCCTTCCGCACGGTGGACGGCAGGGTGTACCCCGATCACAGCGTGATGTGGGGCACGGTGCTGAACCGGCACGGCACGGACATTCACGGATCGGCCAGTATCAGCCCGCAGGATGCCGCTCAGAGGCCGGAACTTCCTCATCTTTCCGATATGCCGCGCTGGCGCCGGTATTACAAAAATCAGGCTGCTGTGGGTTTCGCCTGGGATATCGCGGACGAGACCGACCCGAAGATCGGGTATTCGGTGATCGCCCACGGCACCGAGAAAGCCGTCAAGTGGTGGATGCGTGACGGCACCCAGGTGCAAGTGGATTACGAGGAGTTCGGCAAGTACCTGAAGCGTGATCTCTTCTTCCAGAAGCTGAACAAGGAAAACGCCGTACACCTGCACGTCTGCTACGCGGGGTCACCGGCCCCGGGTAGCGATCCGCTGGAGGTGCCCCGCAACGCTCAGAAGGTGGCCAACGCCGCCGGGATGACGATGCGCGCCGCACCCACGATCGTCGACATCGCGCCCCCGAACGGGAAGTCTGCGGCGACGCTGTGGCTGTGGAACTTCACGGACAAGCCGGAGTCGGTTCCGCGGCTCTTCTATCCCGAGCCGTCCGAGAGGGAGCTGCTGGCCCTGGCCGAGGAGCATCTCCCCCCGAACAGCCCGCTGTTCGATCAGCCACATGAGCGGATGGTGCGGATCGTACGTGCCATCAGTGAGATTTTCGGTCTCGCTCCTGATAAGCGGCCTGCTGATCGGTTGCTGGCGGCGTTCATACGGCTGGAGCGGATGCGTCTGGCGGACTCGGCCTATGCCGCGGAGCGTGGCCCTCTGACCTGGGCACTGCTGGAGAAGATCGCCGGGCAGTACGCGCAGGAGCAGGAGAAGAGACAGGAGCAGCCCGGCACTTCGGGCGACCTGTCGGTGTTCTCGGCGATACGGGAAATCCTGCACCAGGTGGAGGCGCTGGAGCAGCAGGCCGGCGCTCAGGAGGTCCCCCTGAGCGAGGTCCTCAAGCGCCCACCGCTCCTCTCCGAACCCACCGACGCACTGCCGTACACCCTGGACCCCGCCGCCTGGGACGACCGGGGCCCCGACGTCTGGTCGAAGGTCGGGTCCGCGCCCGAGGAGCCGACCGCGCCGGAGGACTCCGGACAGCCCGAACCGTCCGATGAACCGGACAGCGCCAGTGATGAGGTGCTGGTGTATGCGGAGGGGGAGTGGAACAGCCCCGACAGCGATGAGCAGGCCCCTTCGCTCGACACCGTGGACAACGCGCTGCCCGTGGCGCCCAGCCCGCAGGCCACCACTTCCTCTCTTGAGTCTCCGGCGCTCAAGGGCGCGCGGGTTCCGGAGTTCGTGTCGGTTTCGGAGAGTCCGGTGGGCAGGGAGGGTTGGTGGTCTCGTCGTGGGTGGGCGGCTCCTGCCTGGTTGGTGACCGAGGTCTATGATCCGGCGCGTGATCCGCTTGCCGGTGAGCGGGTTGTCGGTGGTGGCCATTTGTTGGGTGGTCGTCACACGTTGGTGCGGGCCGGTGTCCGTCGTGTGCAGGCCGTGGATGGTCGTTGGGTGCGGGATCTGGAGATTGTTCTGCCCGTGCGGTCCGGTGAGGGTTTCGCGGCTGGGGAGTTGGCGGCGTTCGAGGCCGGGTTGAACACGTTGCTGGATGAGCGTGTCAATACCGGTTTTGTTCTGCCTGTCTCTGGTGATCAGCTGAATGTGGGTGTGCGTCTGGTGCACGTGCCCGGGCATCGGCAGGCGGTGGAGATTTCCCGTGCCGGGGAGCCCGGGCGTGCGGACCAGTTGCATTTCCGGCTGCACACCGCCACTACCATCGCTGATGCTGACAGGTGGGTGTGGGGCCGGCGTGACGACAGCATGATGTTGCACGAGTTGCTGCATTACGTCGGTGTCGCCGACCGTTATCTCGATCCTGATGCGCTGTTCCGTGATGTTCCTGGGAAGGCGTTCGCCTCGGGGGTGATGGCGGATCTGTCGGCTCCGGTGGACGGCCGGCTGCCGGCCGACTACCTGAAGGCGATCGAGTCCGTCACCGATTCCGGTCCGGTGGTCTATGACCTGCCCTTGTCGACGTCCGTTCCGGGGGACGTCACGGGGGGTGAGGCGTGGTCCGGGGAGCGGCAGTTGACGGTCTCGGCCCGTCAGTCCGGCACGGGGGCGGTTCCTGTGCGGGCTCCGTGGGTGTATCTCTCCCCGCCTGGTTCCACGGCCCCGCCGGTGCTGCTGCACGCCGGGGCGGGTCCTGGCGGTCTCCCTGACACGACCGACATCTTCCTGGCGGCCACCGACGAGGACCCGCTCTTCGGTGCGAGTCGGGCACCCGGGTCCGGTCACGGGAGCCAGGCCGCTCCCACCGTGCTGGAACAGCGAGGTGGTGAGGACCTTGCCGACCACGCGCTGCCCGCCCCCGGCGACACCGCCCCGGACGAGCCCTGGGCGGTGGTGCTGCCGCCGGGGTTCACCGACGCCGACGCGCCGCTGCTGCGGGCATTCGTCACCGAGAAAACCGACGGTGAGCCCGGTCTGCTGACCAGGGCGGTCGAGGCCGCCGTGCGGCGGGGGCTGGAGGTCCCCTCCCTCGGGTTCCCGGCGCTGCTGACCGACGACCCTCACTTCACTGGCCTGGTGCAGGAGGCCCGGACCCTCGCGGACGGGCTCGGCGAGGCCGATCGAGAGGCCTGGCTGCACGAAGTGCGGGAGGCGCTGCTACAGCGAGCCGCCGAACTGTACGGGCAGGTGCGCGACCGCCTCACCCATGTCCTGCCGGAAGAGACCGCCACCGACACAGACCTCCGCGACGAGCACGACGGTCAGGAGGGCCACGACGGCCGGCCCGGACAGGACGGAGAACCGGGAGCTGAGCCGGAAACGGAGCAGGTTCGGCCGGGCGCGGAGCCGGAAGCCCCCTGGTACGTGGACGAAGGCGCACTCGGCCACGCATTCGTCCGGTACGCCCGTATGCCGCAGCCGGACCAGTCCGCCGCAGGGGGGCCGTCCACGGAGCGGACGGCCACGGACTGGGCCCACGCCGTCATCGACGGCCTGCGCGTCCACTCCGCCCCGCGCGCCGACGGCAGGGACCCCGACGCGGCCGTGTATCCCGCGCTCCGGGCCGCCCTGCGCGACCTGCTGCTCACCGACGACCCCAAGGCGTGGAGCGACCTCCTGGCCAAGGGCCGGATGCTGGAGGCCGACGGCCACGTGGTGTGGCTGCGCCCCCAGGTGCGCAACCTCCGTCCGCAGCCCAAGAAACCGGCCGGCGCGGTGCGCGACTACTCCGTGGGATTCGCGGCGACGTCCACAGGCGGGGAGAAGTCGCGCGATATCACCCATGGCATGGAGTCCGCGCTGCTCAACGCCATCAGCATCAGCTCCCGGGCGGCCTCCACGGTCCTGCTCGGCCTGCCGAACATCACCGCGAGCGTCTCCCGCAAGCACGTCCGCAAGTGGAAGCGCGACGTCGTCTCCGGACGCAAGCTGTTCATCGTCGACACCAACGACTTCGACGCCGACCTGGAGGTACGCGTCTTCGTCGACGGCGTCGAGCGCCCCCACGGTGTGATCTCCCCCCTCGAGATGGCCATCGGCCTGCCCAGCGCCTACACCGCGCCCGGCGCACCGCGTCCCGACCGCGGTGTGCCGCAGCCCGCGCCCCTGCCCGGCGAGCAGAGCGAGGGGGACGGGGCCTTCCAGCGCCCCACCCGGGCGAAGATCACCCTCAACGCCATGGACACGACCGCCGCGGTCGCCGACCTGCAGGCCGCCCTGCTGGAGGCCGGCATCCGGGCCGCAACGGTCGTACGCATCGTGGCGCAGGCGCAGGAGACCCTCAACGAACGATCCGTGCTCAACCGCAGCCGCTGGCTGCTGACCAGCGGCGACATCACCAACCCGATCCACGTGGCCACCGTGGCGGCCAGGTCCTTCGACGGCCATTTCCACATCCGGGCCCGGATCGAGTCCGTCCAGTACGTGGGCATGACCGAGGGCGTGGGGGTCCGCGACGACATCGGCGGCGGCCTGTCCGCCGAGACGAAGAGGGACGGAGGGTCCAAGACCTCCCTGGGCTTCCAGTTCAGCCTCCTGGGCGGAGGCGGGGACTCCGCCGCCCGGGGGGTCTTCCCCGCCTTCGGCGTCAAGGGAACCGGGGAGCGTTCCGACGGCCACTCCCTCAACACCACGGGGCAGCAGCACACCGTACTGAACACCAGGTCGGACCAGGCCCGTTACCGCACCCGCCTGCGCCTGACGGTGACCCCCCAGTCGGTCAGCCACACCGTCCGCCCGGTGGAGACCACCGTCACCGGGGAGACCGCGATGCCGTTGCTGGAGGCGCCCGGCTTCGAGGAGCGCCTGCTGGGCAGCGTGGTGACCCCCGCCGTGCGCGCCCTGTTCCACGGGCCGCCACTGCCCCAGGAGCCGCCGCCCGGTCCCGTCGACGCCCAGCCGTGGGTCCGCGCGCTGCTGCGCGAGTCGGGTACCGCCCCGGTGTTCGACCCCACCCGTCCGGCGCGGCTGGACACCCCGCTGCCGGCCCCGCACTCCCGTGAGCCGCTGGCCCTGGCGACCCGGCGGGGGCAGGGCTTCGGCATGCTCAGTGAACTGCCGGGTTCGGAACTGGTCCTCGACCAGTTGCGCTCGGGGATCAGGGCGGACCTGGAGAAGCGGCGGGGGAAGAAGGCGGCGAGCGCCGACTGGTCCCAGACCGACCGGGAACTGCTGATGTTCTTCGGCACTCCCGCGTTGGAGTCCGACCTGTCGGCCCTGCTGACGGGCATCGCGCACACCTTCACCGTGGGCGGGCGCACCTACCGCGCCGGGGTGCGCGGACATCTGCGGGAGCGGCTGGAGGACGTGTACGCCAGCTATCCGCGCACGGTCAACGCCCGCTCGGTGACGTCCCGCAAGACCGCCGGCCACCTCAAGCGCAAAGGGGGAGCCGAGGCCGGCGTCGGCGGCGGCGTACGGCTCGGGATCAACAACTGGGCCCGCTTCCAGCTCGGGCTGTTCCGGCTGCTCGGCACCAGGGGCAAGGACAGCAGCCAGGAGCTGTCCAGCAGCTCCAAGGCCTACCGTCGTACCGAGACCACCCAGGGCGTCGACGAGCACGGCTACAACATGGTCTACGAGCTGTTCCTGCAGCCGGACCCGGAGGACGACGGGCCCACCACCACCTGGTGGATCGACCGGCCCGACGACGTCACCGCCATCGTCGACGTCCCCCACGAGCACGTGCCCACCGCCCCGCTGACGCCCGAACAGCTCACCGCCGCGGGACAGTGGCACATCAGCAACAGTCCGCCCCGGGGGGACGTGCCGAGGGTGAACCTGGCCGAGGGCGGCACCTCGGGTATCTACCCGGCCTTCCTCGACATGCCTCGGCTGCCGGAGCTGGCCTCCTCCCTGCACGCTCTGCTCAACGGCCTGAAGCCCGACGAGGCGCGGGCGTGGGCCGCGGACTGGCGGAACTGGCCCGACGCCATCCGTGAGGCGGCCAAGACAACCGAGCTGGGCGGCGCCATCGACGCCATGGCCGGCCCGGCCGGCCACGTCATCACCCTGCCCGACCGGGACGGCTACAAGCAGGCGATCCGCCTGCACCTGGAGGCCCTGAACCCGGAGGACCTCGGGCGGACTCCGGGGGGCGACACGGAGATCGAGCACTACCTCCAGGCCGCCGAGCACCACCAGGACGGGCGGGACACCTTCCTCAAGGCGGCGAGCGCCAACTCCCTGGGCCCGCAGTTCTTCCTGGGCAGCGAGGCCGAGAGCGACCACGCCGAAGAAGCCGACAGCGAGGAGAGCACCCCGCACACCGGGGGGAGCGGCGCCGGCGGGCGGCTCACGCTGGCCCTCCTCTTCGGGACCCAGCGCACCTGGACCAAGGAGCGCAAGAACAAGCGGGGGCACGTCACCATCACCCGCGCCACCTACGGCGGCGCCACCCACACGGTGCGCGCCACCCCGGTCCTCAAGGTCACCGCCGTGCGCTGGAAGGGCGGCACCATGGAGGAGGTGACCCGCTACCTGTCGGTCCGGGACGCACTGGACCTGCTGATCCCCGAGCGCAGGATGCGGGACCTGCTTCCCGGGACCGGGACCGAACCCAAGCCCGGGACCGGGCCCGGACCCGCATCCGGCGCCGGGCAGCAGGAGGAACCCCGTACGGTGGCCCACCCGGCCATGCTCCCCGGCATCGCCCACCCCGAGCTGCTCACCGCCGACGCCGTACTGCCCGCGATCCTGGGCAAGCTCCGCGAGCGCGGTCTCCTGCGGGACAAGCTCCTGCGGGACAAGGATGGTGACCGGCCGAACCTGCTGCAGCGCCTGCTGACCGACAGCTACTCCTCCCAGCGGCTGGAGATCCTGTACCCGGCCCTGACCACCTCCGGGGTACGGCGCTGGGTGCCCCTCCCCGGCCCGCTCGGCACCACCCGCTACCTGTGGATCAACGTCACCGGCACCCTCCGGCCCGCCACCGACGACCGGCCCCGCCCGGACGTCACCCTCACCCTGCGCAGCCAGGGCATCCGGGAGGAGGAGACCGGCACGTCCGTCACCGACCGCCGTCACGCCGGCTTCCTCTTCACCGCCCGCGGCGGCGCCGACCACAAGCACGGCGGTGCCGAGTTCGGTGCCGGCTACGAGTCCAGCTCCGGCCGCGGCCAGGGGGAGGCCCACGAGACCAAGGACATCTACCGCACCTCCACCAAGGACACCGCCCACGAGTTCAACCACCCGATGACGTTCCGCATCGAGATGGGGACGAGCACCAAGCCGCCCACGCTCGTCGAGCTTCCCGTCCGCGGTGCCAAGTGGGCGCTGCTGTCCGCCGGCAGGGGACTGGGCACCGACACCCCGCACCGTTGGTGGGAGACCCACGAGCCGTGGGTGTGGTACGAGGACAGCGCCGCCGACGGCAGCCCCCCGCTGACCGGCACGGTGCGGCTGCTGGTGCCCCAGCACCTGACCCTCCCCCTCGGCGCTGAGGGAATCGACGCGGACCTCGCCCCCTCTCACGGCACCGACCCGCGCTGGACCCGGGCCGCCGCGAGCGACGGGCAGCGCCCGACCGCTCCCGTCCCCGGTGTGCCGCAGCAGATGATCGACAACCTGCACCCCTGGGCGGTCCCGGCGGCCACGGCCGTCCAGCGCTGGGCCGCGTCCGCCGCCCGCCGCTACGCCAAGGGCAAGGCGCCCGACCTCACCGACGGCCGGCCCCCCCACGTGTACGGCCTGGGCCGACACACACTGGCCGGACGGCTGTTCGAGCACTACACCAGTGAGGGCATGCTGCGGCCCAACATCGCGGACCTGCTGACGGGCAGCTACAGAATCCCGGTGGGGGACGACACCGTCATGGCCGGCCTGGAGCTGACCGCGGCCCACCCCCTGCTCCCCGGAACGGGGGCGCGGTTCAAGGCCCGCCGCTACCAGCAGAAGGACCACGCCCCGACCAGCAGCAGCGAGAAGGCCTCGGGCTGGTCGCTGGCCTTCGGTCCCGAAGGCGGTGGCGACACCCACGGGAGCCAGGAGACCGAACGGGCACCCCTCGAACTCCTCGCCGTCGAGGACGGCGAGAAACACGACCAGAAGGCCTCCGAGACCGACGAGAGCAACAAGGAGAGCACCCGGAACTACCGCCACTACCGCTTCGACGCGCGCCTGGTCCTCCACGGCCCCGGCGGCACCGTCAGCCTGGACGTGGACCGCGCCCTGTACGGCATGCTCCCCCTGGAAGCGGACGGGCAGAGCCTCGTCGACGGCCTGGAGGAACTCTTCCCCCTCCTGCGGGACACCGCCACGGCCACGGCCACCGCCACTGCCGCCGTCACCTCGACCACCACGACCACCGGCCCCCTGCCTGTGATCGAGGAGACCGAGGAGGGGACGGAAAAAACCGCGGCGGTCGCCGTGGAGAGCACCGGGGACGGCGCGGCACCGGCGCAGCGGGACGAGGCCTCCGGGCCGTTCGGCGTCCCCCCGCGCCCCAACGACGGGACGCCCGCCTATCCGGCCGCCGAACTGGGGAACGCGTCCTCGGCGCAGTCCCCGCAGGGGTCCGGCCTGCCCTCGAACCCGCGCGAGCACCTGGGGAGCGCCCGCCGGGACGACGGTGACCCGCTGCCGCAGGACACGGAGCCGGCCCCGGTAGAGCTGGGCCTCGTCGAGCTGGACAGCGAAGCGGAGCGGCCCGTAGAGGCGCTGCTGGAGGCACTGCGCCGGGGCGCGCCGGACCTCCTCACCAGTGAGGCGGCGCGGCGGCTGGGCATCGACTTCAGCGGCCCGCACGCGGCGGTCGCCGACGCCCTGTACGACTGGGCCGGGCGCGAGGTCACCGACGACGACCTCCCCGCCGGCACCCGGCTGCTCGCCCCCGGGCACCGGGCCACCGTGGCCGATCTGAAGGCGGCCGGCGTCGCGGTGCCCTCGGCGAAGGAGGCCGAGGCCACCCTGCTGGGTACGCTGCTGGCGACCGGGGATCTCGGTCTGACCCCGCTGCAGGAGTTCCGGCTGCTGGTGCGCCAGGACCCTGCGCAGGAGGCCGTCGTTTTGGTCATGGCCGGCCTGCTCGGCCGCAGGCTCGGCTTCCGCGTCGAACTGACCGGCCCCGGCGGTCCGGGGGACGTACGCCGACTGGTGAAGACCCCCGCGGCGGCCCCCGTGCCTGCGCCCGACCCGGGCCGCGCGACCCACTCCCCGAGGTCTCCCTGGCCGACGCTGCCCTCACCCTGGCCACCGGGACCGACCCGGACCAGCGCGTACGTGACCTCCTCGACCTGCTGAGGGTGCTGTACCGCACTCCCGCCGATGACCTCCCTACGATGGCTCCGTTCCTCGTCCGCGAGAACGCCTACCGTGCCGCGCGGCCCGTAGGCGCCGTGCCCTCTCTCGCCGTACGGCTCAGTGAACTGATCGACTCTGTCGCCCTGAACAGCGAGGCTTTCGCCCACCACGTACGGACCTGGCGAGGCGTCGGTGCCACCAACGACGAGCTGTACGCGCTGTACGACGAGATGATGTCGCTGGCCAACGCACTGCGGGACCCTCCGGAGGTGACCGCGGACCCGGTCCGGGCGCTCGCCACACGGCTGCCCGGCCTGTCCACCGCCGACCGTGCCACGACGCTGGCGTTGCTGCCGCCTGGGACCGGGAGCGGCCGGCCAGTGATGCCACGCTGGTGGAAGCCTTGCGTGACGGGCTCGCCCCGGCCGAGTTCGCCTCGGTCGCGGCGCACCTCATGACGCAGATACCCGACGGGGTCGAGCAGCCTGTCTCCGCCGGTGAGCGGGCCCGTGTCCAGATCGCCCGGCTGCTGCAGGACCCCGACGATGCGGCGCGGCTGCTCAAGCTTGGTGCGCGGGTGGTGGTGGTGCCCAGGACGGAGGCCATGACGTCCCTGGACGCCCCGGGGCATCCACCCCGCGCCCTGGGGACGCGCCGCCTAGGCCCTGTTCTCGCATAGCTACCGCCAGGTGGCGTGTAGCACTGAGTAACTTTCGTAGCCCTCGTTTCCCCGCCTGGGCCGCCTCGTTGAGCTGAACGAGTGACGGCGAAGGATGGGGCGCATGCGGCAGGACTGGGAGCCGGAAGACCTGATCGAGGTCTGGACGCTGCTCGAAGACGACATGAAGAAGGTGCGGAACAAGTCCGGGGCGACCCGGTTGGGATTCGCGCTGTTGCTCAAGTTCTTCGAGGTGGAGGCCCGGTTCCCGGAGTCCGCCAAAGAGATGCCCGCGGCGGCGGTGGAGTACGTGGCCCAGCAGGTGAAGGTCCCCGCCGAGGCGTGGGACGTCTACGACTGGCAGGGCGACCGGATCAAGCGGCACCGCAAGGAGATCCGGGAGGCGTATGGGTTTCGGGCGAACACCGAGGAGGACCAGGAGCGGCTGGCCGAGTGGCTGGCCGCTGAGCTGTGTCCGGTGGAGCTGTCGCGAGATCGGCTGGCGGCAGCGGTGGTGGCCCGCTGCCGTAACGGCCACATCGAGCCGCCGGCCCCAGGCCGGGTCGGGCGGCTGGTGGGCAAGGCGGTCAAGGACTTCGAGGCCCAGTTCTGCCGCAGCAGGATGGAGCGGATCTCACACGCGACTCGGTCGCGCCTGGAGGACCTGGTCGCCGACAGCCAGGACGAGACGGGCGAGGGAGCGGACGGCCAGGATGTGGTGTCGGCCGGCGGGCGTTCGCACTTCGCCGAGCTGAAGGCCGACCCGGGGGCGCCGGGCCTGGAGAGCCTGCTTGCGGAGGTGAACAAGCTTCAGCGGGTGCGGCGGCTGGAGCTGCCCGCGGATTTGTTCGCGGACGTGTCGGAGAAGCTGGTGGACGCGTGGCGTGCGCGGGCGTCGAAGGAGTACCCGGCGAACCTGGAGCGGATGAAGCCGCCGCGACGCCTGACGCTGTTGGCCGCGCTGTGTCATGTGCGGCAGACGGAGATCACCGACTCGCTGGTGGACCTGTTCATCCAGCTCGTGCTGAAGATCAACACCCGGGCGGAGCGGAAGGTCGACAAGGAGCTGAACGCCGAGCTGAAGAAGGTCCGGGGCAAGGAGGGGATGCTGCTGCGGGTCGCGGAGGCGGCGCTGTCCGAGCCGTCCGGCACCGTGCGGTGGGTGATCTATCCGGTGGTCGGCGGGGAGAAGACGCTGAAGGCGCTGGCGGCGGAGGCCGCGGCGAACGAGGCCCGCTACAAGGCGCGGGTCCGCACGGTGCTGCGGTCGTCGTACTCGGCGCACTGGCGCCGGATGCTCTCGCCGCTGCTGGGCGCGCTGGAGCTGAAGTGCAACAACACTGCCTACCGGCCGGTGATGGACGCGATCGATCTGCTCCAGCGCTACCTGGACCAACCGCTGAAGGAGGGCGCGTTCTTCGATCCGGCGGAGAGCGTGCCGCTCGCGGGGGTGGTGCCCGAGCACTGGCGGGCGGCGGTGGTGGACGACAAGGGCCGTGTCGAGCGCATCCCGTACGAGCTGTGCGTGCTGGTCGCTTTGCGGGACGCGGTGCGGCGCCGGGAGATCTGGGTGGTGGGGGCGAACCGGTGGCGTAACCCGGAGGACGACCTGCCGGCGGACTTCGAGGACAACCGGGACGTGCACTACGCCGCGCTGGGCCAGCCGCAGGACGCCGGGGAGTTCATCGCCGCCCTGCAAGGCAAGCTCCGCACCTCGCTGGACCGCTTCGAGCAGGCGCTGGCGGAGGGCACAACCGGCGGGGTGGCGATCGTCAAAAAGCACGGCGAGCCGTGGATCAGGGTCTTCCCACGCGGCAAGCAGGAGGAGCCCGAGAGCCTGGTGGCCATCAAGGGCGAGATCGAGCGGCGCTGGGGCACCATCGACCTGCTGGATATCCTGAAATACGCCGAGTTCGACACGGACTTCATCGCCGAGTTCACCTCGGTCGCCACCAGAGAGATGCTGTCGAAGGAGGTACTGCGGCGCCGGCTGCTGCTGGTCCTGTTCGGGCTGGGCACGAACATGGGGATCAAGCGGGTCGCGGTGACGGGCAAGCACGGCGAGTCGGAGGCGACGCTGCGGCGGGTGCGGCACCTCTTCGTCAACCGCGCCAACATGCGCGCGGCCTTGCGCAAGTTGGTGAACGCCACCTTCGCCGTCCGCGATGAGATGTGGTGGGGCACGGGCACCGCGTGCGCCTCCGAAAGCCGCAAATTCGGCGCATGGTCCAGCAACCTGATGACCGAGTGGCACCAGCGCTACCGGGGCCCCGGCGTGATGATCTACTGGCACGTCGAGCGGAAGTCGGTGTGCATCTACTCCCAGCTCAAGTCCTGCTCGGCCTCCGAGGTCGCCTCGATGATCGAGGGCGTGCTGCGGCACTGCACCGACATGGTCGTGGACCGGCACTACACCGACACGCACGGCGCCTCCATCGTTGGGTTCGCCTTCGCGCACATGCTCGACTTCAAGCTGATGCCGAGGCTGAAGAACATCGGCTCGGCGAAGCTGTACCGGCCCGCGGCCGGGGAGGACGACCAATGGCCGAACCTGGGCCCGGTGCTCTCCACCAAGACGATCGACTGGAACCTGATCGCTCAGCAGTACGACCAGATCGTGAAGTACAAACCGCCCTGCGACTGGGCACCGCCGAGGCCGAGCAGGTCCTGCGCCGGTTCACCCGTGGAGGGCCGAAGCACCCGACGTACCGGGCGATCGAAGAGCTGGGCCGGGCGGTGCGGACCTCGTTCGTCTGTGACTACCTGGCCGACGTCGAGATGCGCCAGGAGATCCACGAGGGGTTGCAGGTGGTCGAGAACTGGAACTCCGCGAACAAAGACCTCTTCTACGGAAAGGACGGTGACCTGGCCGGTACGGACAAGGAGTCGCAGGAAGTCAGCATGCTCGCGCTACACCTGCTCCAGTCGGCGCTGGTGCACGTCAACACGCTGCTGATGCAGGAAGTCCTGGCCGACCCGAGTGGGCGGACAAGCTCACCGACGCGGACCGCCGGGCGCTGTCGCCGTTGTTCTGGACCCACGTGAATCCGTACGGCCGGTTTGAGCTGGACATGAACCGCCGCCTGGACCTGGACCTGGTCGCAGTGTCGGCCGTGCCCAGCCCGCGCAGTCCGCAAGAGGAAGCAGCCTCGGCCCCCGCGTGACACCGACCCGCAGGCCGCCGAGCCGTCCGACCCGACTCCAGTTCCCACGAGGCGTCCAATAGTTTATTTAGACTGATAGAGTTCGACTATGCCACGTCGCGCTCTCGACAACCCAATCGTTCTGGCAGTGCTCGGTCTCCTGCTCGAACAGCCCTCGCATCCGCACCAGATGCTTGCCGAACTGCGAAAACGCAGCGACAACCACGCGGCCGCGATCACGCGAGGCACGCTCTACAACACCGTTGCCGCCCTGACCGAAGCGGGATGGCTTGCGTCACAAGGCCAGCAGCGCTTGGGAAACCGTCCGGAGAGGACCGTCTACGCCCTCACGGAAGAGGGCCGCAACGAACTCGTACGACGGCTGGATTCCCAGATCCGCAACCCAGAGCGCGAGTTCTCGCAGTTCCTGGGCGCAGTCACCTATCTCGGTGCCCTCGGGACGAGCGGCGCGGTGGAGGCCCTGGTTGAGCGTGCCCAACGCCTCCGGCAACGCACGGCCGCCGATGAAGAACGCCTCGCGGAGGCCTTGGCGGCCGGCGTGCCCCGCATGCACGTCATCGAAGCTGAATACGCGTTGTGCCTCGCTCGCGCCGAAATGGCGTGGATCGACTCGGTCATCGATGACCTCCGCACCGGCTCACTGACGTGGCCGGCCGATTCGGCGACAACCTCCACACCTCCTGTAACGCCGAACCGAAAGGAATCGAACGCGTGACACTGACAACGCATGACGGCATGCTCTTCGGGATCTACCCGGGCGGAGTCGCCGGTGATGACACCGGGGGTCTGGCCAGCGGCCTGCCCGATGACCCGGCCCTCGTGTCGAGTGCACTCGACCGCCTCCAGGGCCGCCCAGGCCGCCCGTTCCTGGTACGCGCCTACATAGGCTTCGACGACGCCACCCGCCTCGGCGAGCCACACGCGACCGCGGCGCCGGCCGCCGCAGCCCAATACGCCATCCGGGGGCGCCGCTTGGACCTGGTGGCGCAGTACCAGTCCACAGCCGGAGATGTCGACGGCTACTGCGACTTCCTGCGCGAGCTGGTCGAGCAGTACGGCGCGGTCACGAGCACGCTGCAAGTGACGGAAGAGCCCAACGTCACGTCGAACCCGACGCTGGACGGCTACTACCCGGCGGTGCACGAGGCGATCGTCCGTGGGGTTTCCGTCGTCAAAGCGCGAGCACGTGAACTCGGACACACAGACCTACGGGTCGGATTCAACACCACTCCCCTCTTCGGGCCAGCAACCTCCTTCCTCGCTGATCTGACCAACCTCGGGGGAGGAGACTTCATCACCGATCTGGACTACGTGGGCCTGGACTTCTTTCCCGACGTCTTCCAACCCGTTGACGCATCCGACCTCACGCACGCTGTCGAGGGACTGCTACGTCATCACCGCGACTCGGTACTGGCACCCTCCGGCTTGGGACACCTACCGCTGCACATCACCGAGCACGGTTGGCCTACCGGACCCGAACGCCACCCGCAGCGGCAGGCTGACGTCGTCGAGACCGTGGTGAATGTGATCGCCGCCCAATCGAAGCAACTCCACCTGAGCGGTTACACCCATTTTGCGCTGCGAGACGCCGACAGCGCCCAAACGGGACTGTTCCATCAATTCGGGCTCACCGCCGATGACTACTCTCCCAAGCCTGCCTTCGACACCATGAAGATGCTCGTCGAACGCTTCAGTGTCTGAAGGGATCGATGAGTGGGGGGCAGGCTGCCCCCCGGGATCGCAGCCTGCCCACTCTCACAAATGACCCTTTCTCGGAGCAAGATCAAGAACAGTCGGCGGAAGCGGTCCGGGTCGCGGATTCACTGTCACAACTCGCTCTCACTCAAAAGTGGAACTAGGCATGTTGTGGGAAATGTTTGTGACAGCATCCGGGGTCATGACGGGCCCTCAGATCACACTCACGTCCGAAGCGGACGACGTCGAGCGCCACCCCTGCCCACGCTGTAACGCTCAGCCAGGTTCACCCTGTCGCTCGCGCTCCGGTGCGGTTGCCGGGACGTACCACACGGGCCGCTTCACGAAGGTGCCCCGGCTCGCGAAACTCCTGCGTGTGCCGACACCCGCCGATCGCGGTCCCGGCCAGCCATGGCGGCCCGGCATCCCGGCGCCCGCGCCCGTCGACCCGGACACCCCGAGCGCGGACATCCGCATCGGATACGCCCGCTGTTCGACCCTCACCCAGGAACTCCAGACACAGCTCGACGCGCTCGTCGCCAAGCGCATTCCCAGGGACAAGATCTTCTCGGAGAAGATCAGCACCCGAGTCCGGGTCCGCCCGCAGTTCGAGGCAGCCCTAACCGCCGCCCGAGAGATCAAGGCCCACGCCCCGCACTGCCGGGTGATCTTCACGGTGTACGAGATGAAGCGTCTCGGGCGCGATGCCGCGGAGCTGACCGCGCTCGCCGACCACCTCACCGCCCACGGCCTAATCCTGGAAATGCTTGCCGGACCCCTCCCGGGGATGTACGACCCCAGCGGTCCGGGACGCCTGCTGTTCGGGTTCTTCGCGGCGATGGCGGAGACCGAGCGCGAGAACATCCGCGAGGCCACCCTCGAAGGACTCGACACGGCGGCCCGCAAGGGCAACCACGGCGGCCGACCCCCGGTCATCACCGACGACATGCTGCACACCGTGCTCCGCCGCCGCGCGAACGGCGAGACCGTCGAGGACGTCCAGCCCGACCTGATCATCCCCACCGGCCGCCGTAAGGGACAGAGCCCCAGCCTCTCCAGCATCTACCGGGCGCTGGCTGAGCACGAGAAGACCCAGGCGTACCCGGAGGCCGTCGAGGCGGCGCACGCCGACTTCGCCGCCCTCCAGCAGCGCGACCGCAGACCCAAGTAGTTACTCAGCGCTACACGCCACCTGGCGGTAGCTATACGAGAACAGGGCCGCCTACGCGGTGATGGCGCAACGGAACGACGAGGGAGTGGTGCTGGCGGACGGACGACCGGTGTCGGACGAGGAGTTCGCCGAACTGGTGCTGCACGACCCCGAACGCCGACCGGACGTGCCCGTGGTGGTCCTGGTCGGGGAGGAGGACGGCCGCAACGAGGCCCTCGCACAGATGATCGCCGACCACACCCGCACCCGCGTCTGGTTCACCTACGGTGCCCTGCTGCTCGAAGCGGCTCCGAACGGCCGCCAGGTGGTGTTCCTGGCCGCGCCCAGCTCCGGGAGCGATCCGACCACGACATGGGCCCCCGCCGACCCGGGACAGGTCGCCGACGATCCGGCGGCCACCGTCACGGCCGCGAACGGCACCGGCTCCCCCGCCACCGACATCCACACGCACCCACCGGTCACGGTCGACGACAGTCACTGACCGGGCGGGCGCTCCTCGACGCGCACAACATGGCGATGCAAGGGTCGGCCGCAGTATGACATCGGTGCACAGCACGCACAGCACGCACAGCACGCACAGCACGCACAGCACGCACAGCACGCACAGCACGCACAGCACGCACAGCACGGAACACGGACAGCCGGACAGTCGGACAGCCGTGCGACGGGGCGCGGCAGTCGGACGCGGTCGGTGCGCACGCGGGCAGGAGTGAACCGACCGACAGGCTCCGACGTGTACGCCATGAGGCGCCAGCCCGACCGCAGGAGGCCGGCACACGGCGTCCGCCGCTGCGCGGGCGCGTACCCGGCCCCCTCCCGGTCACCCGCCGTCTACCACTTCTCCCACGCCGCGGGGCACCGCGCGGGCGACAGCGGGCTGCCGAGTGATCCACCACTGAGCTGAGGACGACGATGAGCGAGAACACCCCCGGCGACCGCACCTCTGCTGAGGCAGAGCCCGACGCGGCGGCGGACGGGGTCGGCGAGTTTGCCCCGGAAGCCCCCGATTCCCGGCCCGCCGATGCCATCGACGGCGCCCCGCCCATCCCCGACGAGATCCGCGAGGCCGCCCGACTCGCGCCCGACCACTGGCTGGGCATGGTCGACCCGACGTGGACGGGAGAGAACGAGCCGCCGCCGCCGTGGGCGACGGTCGGCCGCTGGCGCTCCAGCCCCGAGGGCGAGGTCGTCGAGTGGGAGGACAACCCCGACTACCGGCCCTCCCCGCGCGCCCTGGGCTGGCCCGAGCCCGAGGACGACGTGGACCAGGCCGTCCAGTTGGCCGCCACCGGCTACGGTCCCGGCGAGGCGGTGCCCGAGGCGCTGGCCGACTACGAGGTGGCGGTCCTCACGGCCCCCGGCGGCGGACTGGTGTCGATCACCACTCCGGAGGGCACCGCGGCCGTCCCGCTGTACACCTCGCCGGTGTACCTGCACACCTCCGGCCGGTTCGGCTTCGAACTCACGCGGGTCGACGGGGAACTGCTGGACCAGGTGCCCGCCGGCCACCTGCTGTACCTCAACCCCTCCGGCCCGGTCTCCATGACGCTGGAGCCCGACGCGGTGCGCGAGGCCCTCGACAGCCCCGTAGTCACCGAGGACGCCGACGGGCCGGACCGGCCGGTGTCCGCCGTCCCCCCGGCACCGGTTCCGGTGATCACCACCAGCTCCGACACCCCCGCCGCTCCAAGCGCTTCCGCCGGTGCCACCGCCGGCGGGAGCGGGACCCTGGACGGTGCCGCGCAGGCGCAGGCCGCCCTCAACGGTGACGCTCCGCCGGAGCGCGACGCGTGAGCCGCTGGGCCTCGGTCTTCTCGCGCCGGGGCGGCAGGCCCGGCCCGGCGGACGGAGGCCCGTCACGGGCCTCCGCGGCGCCCCCGGTGGAGGACGTCGACGGTGTTCTGCTCCTGCGTTCCGTGGACGACGGCTTCCCCTCCCTGGCGGAAATGGCTGAGGTCGCCCACGCGATCCGCACCGGCAGCACCAGGGAGGGCGAGGAGAGCACCACCACGGTGATGGTCGGCGTGCCCGCTCAGGACGGGGCCGGCGCCGCCGAGCACTGGGGGCGGCTGGCCGCCCTGCTGGACCGGCTGCGGGAGCAGGGCACCACCCGGGTGCGCCTGGCGCTCTCCGGTGCCGGACACGACCGCCCCGAGTCGCCGAGCATGGCCCGACGCATCGCCGACGCCTGGGAGATGGAGGTTCTCGCCCCGGACGGGGCCGTACTCATCACCCCCGGCGGAGTGCTGTTCGTGAAGGACAGCCACTCACCCCCGGCGGCGGGGGGCTGGTGGCGCTTCGCCCCCGGGGCGGCACCCCGGCCGTTGGGGCTGCGTGCGCCGGTGCCCGCCTGGCAGGAGGCGTTCACGCGGCTGCCCGCGCGGACCTCGGGCGGCTGTGTGGTGCACCCGATCCCGGCGGGCATGGCCGTGCGTCCGGCGCAGGCCCCCCGGCCTGATGCGGGTGACCTGCCTTTCGCGGTGCCCGTCCACCCCCAGCGGCCCGTGGTACTGGTCGGTGGTCCCTACGCCGAGGACGTCGCCGCCGAGGAGGTCGCCGCCGTACTGGCTGCCCTGCCGGCCCCCCTGCGTTCCCGGGTGCTCCTGGCTCCCGGCGGCCGCCGCGATCTGCTGCGCCTGGGCCAGTCGGTCGCCGACATGCTCGGCGGCGAGGTGGAGGTCCTCACCGGCATCCCGTTGAGCACCGGCGACGCGCGAGCCGGGGGCGCGGTCCGCCCCACCCTGATCGGTACCGGCGGGGAGCTGACGTGGCAGCCACTGGTGACGGCCGTGATGTGCGCGCCGGCCGGTGCCGACGGCCGGCCGCCCGTGCCCCGGCCGCTGCACAGCCACTCCCCGCTGCCGGGCACCTCCCTCACGGCCGAGGGCACCGTACGGTTGACCGACCGCTGGAAGGTGGCACCCACCCGGGCCGGGGTGGCGGTGGTCCTTTCCGATGCCCCCAGCCCGTCCGCGGTGGCACATCCCGTGGACCACGAGGCCTTCGTCGTCGAACTCGGCGCTTGCGGGGAGCCTCTGGACGACTCGCTGCTGCCGGCCCTGTCCCGCCTGCTCACCGAGCTGGGCCCGCAGTTGCGCGCCAGGACGACGCTGGTGGTCTGCGGACGCCTGGACCTGGGGGAAAGGGCGCTGCGCGAGGTGGCGGCCCGGCACAAGGTGGCAGGCATCCGCTACGTAACGCGTAGGGCACTGCCCGGGCCCCGCCCCGCCGGTCCCGTACCGGCCCTCGCGCTGACGCGGGGCGACGCGCAGGCGGTTTCACGGCCCCGCGCGCTGACCGGGACCGATACGCCGGCCTCCGCACGGACTCCGGCACAGCCCGCACAGTCCGCACAGCCCGCACGGCCCCCGCAGCCCGCTCGGCCCGCGCAGCCGCCGGCTCAGCCCGCGCGGGACGGGGCCGGACGGCAGGAGGCCGAGGAGCAGCCGGTGACAGCCGCCCCCGTCTCCTCCGCGCCTGCCCACGCCGAGTCCGCGTCCACGAGGGCGAAGGAGCCTGAGCCGTCGCAGGACGGGGTGGAGGAACCCGTTTCGAGTGCCGGCACCGGCATGCCGCGGACCCCGGCCTCCTCCTCGGACCCCGCCACGGCCGTCTCTTCGGACCCCGCCGCAGCGTCCTCCTCGGACCCCGCCGTGACCGCGGAGCCCCGGCCGGCGCCGCAGCCACCGCAGGCTCCCGGACCTGCGATGCCCGTCGCCCCCACGTCGTCGTCCCGCCGCGCACCGGCTCCGGGAACCGCTCCCGAGCCGGTACCCGGCCCCGAGCCGGAACCCGGACCGGAACCCGCGCCCGCGCCCCCGCCCGCGCCCCCGCCCGCTCATCCACCCGCACCCGCACCCGCGCCTGTCCGCGCGGCCCCGGGGACGTCAGCACCCGCCGTACCCGCCGTCTCCGTTCCGCTGGCCCCCGGCCATGTCAGCAGTGCCTCGGAGCGGGCCGCCTTCCGCGCTCTGACCTCCGGGGAATGGGAGCATCACAGCGCGGCCGTGGTCCGGTGGCTGACCCGGATGCCCGCACTGCGCAGCCAGGGACTGGAGGCGGCGCGGGAGGACCTGATCGCCGTCCACGCCTACCTCACCGCGCAGGAGGGCGCGGCACTGCACCACGGCGCACTCGCCCGCGAGATGCGCGCCGGTGAGAGCGGATTGCTGCCGTACGCCGCGTGCCTGGCCTCGGCCCTGCGCCGGCTGCCCTCCTACCGGGGCGTGGCCGTACGCGGCGCGGACGCCCTGGAAGGAGCCCCGGACGCGCCGGAGGCCGGGGCGCTGCTCGTGCAGCCGGGACCGGTCAGCGCGCTGGCGTTGCCCCCGGTCCGCCCCGACGGCCCGGCGACGCGCTACGCGATCTGGTCGGTGACCGGCCGCAAGGTACGGCACCTGTTGGACGCCCTCGGCAGCGGTGCGTCGCCGACGCAGGAGGAGATCGTCTTCGCCCCGGGCACTGGCTTCCGGGTGCTGGGGACGCGTGAAGTGCACGGCTCACCGGTGATCCTGCTGCGCGAACTGCCCGGCAGCGCGGCCACCTGGACGGACAGCTCCGAGGCGCTCAGTGGCCTGGACCGCTCGGCGCTGGACCGGCTGGAGAAGGCGTTGAAGGACGCGTTCGCCGGTGGACCGGGCCCGCATTGGCCGCAGCGCTGCACCGGACCGGTGGGACCGGCCCGCTGACGGAGCGGGGCCGGGACAGCACCGGCGCTCGGCCGGGCGGGCGAAGCGGCCGGCCCGGCAGCCGGCGTGTGGAGGGCGGCGACGGAGTCATCCGGACGGGGCCCGCGCGCCGCCGTGTGCGGGTGAAGGGGTACGGCGGTCGACGGGCCGGTCAGCCGAGGGTGTAGCCGTACTTGTCGGCGACGTTCGCCATGGCGACCACGTCGGCCGGGTCGAGAGGTGGGGCGACCTGGCCTCGGACGCCGGGGCGGCCGATCTCCTGGAACATGCCGTCCATGCCGCCGGGAACGTAGAGGAAGTACATGCGGGCGGGGTGGCCCGGGCTGGTGTTGCGGAAGGAGTGGCGTACGCCCTTGGGGACGTAGACGACCCCTCCGGGCTCGACGTCGAACTCCTCGTCCCCGGCGGTCACGCGGAGGGTGCCGTCGAGGAGGATGAACGTCTCGGACTCGCCGTGGTGGGTGTGTGGCGGCGGTCCGGCGTCGGTCGGCACGATGGCTTCGGTCAGGGAGAGCTCTCCGTCGGTCTCCTTGGCGGAGAGCAGGGTGGTGTAGGTGTCTCCGACGAGAAACACCGGGGACCCGCCGTCCGGCGGTATGTGCAGGGGAGGCAAGGACATGGTTCGTTCTCCTGGGTGGTGATGTGCCGGTCCGGCCCGGCCGGAGGGCGGGTGAGGAGGACCCGAAGGGTGTCGGCGGCCGCGGGGGAGAGGCGTGGCGGCGGTCTCCGCGCCGGGGGCGAGCGGTCTGCGGCGTGAGCGGCGTTCGCCGTGCCCACGGGGTCGGCTCACCATGCTGCTGGCGCATTCCCGAGGCCGGTGTACTCACGGGGCCGGGGCTGCGTGTCGTGCGGCGGCTGACTGACGTACTGCGGCGCTTCCCGTGGTCCTCAGGGCAGGGGATGCCGCGCGTCGCCGCGGCATCCCGAAGGGGGTGTGCGTCAGACGAGCTTGGCCGACAGGGTGATGGTCGTGCCGGTCAGGGCCTGGCTGACGGGGCAGTTCTTCTTGGCGTCCTCGGCGGCGGCGACGAACGCGTCGTTGTCGAGGCCGGGGACGGTGCCCTCGACGGTGAGGTGGATGCCGGTGATGCCCTCGCCGGGCTGGAAGGTGACGTCGGCGGAGGTGGTGAGCTTGGTGGGCGGGGTGCCGGCGCCGGCCAGGCCGTGCGACAGCGCCATGGAGAAGCAGCTGGAGTGGGCGGCGGCGATCAGCTCTTCGGGGCTGGTCTTGCCGTTCGCCTGCTCGGCGCGCGAGGGCCACGACACCGGCTGCTCGCCGATGCCGGACGAGTCGAAGGTGACGACGCCGTTGCCGTCGAGCAGGTCGCCGTTCCAGACGGTGTGTGCGGAGCGCGTGGTTGCCACGATGGGTCCTTTCCTCTTGCTTGCTGTCTGTCCGCCCCGTTTCCGGGGCTGCGGGACCCATCGGACCACACGCGGTTCTCAGCGTGGAGCCGTAACGGCCGGGGGCGATAGGAGCAACTATGCCTGTTTTGCGACCCGTTGATGAACCGGTGCCGAGGGCACACTGCCGGACGCCGCAAACCGCTGTCCTCCGTGTCCGCTCCCTCGGTGATCGATTCGTGGTTCCCTCTTGCGAACGCGCCGTAGCTGCCCCGGGGCGGCGACGGGATTGGGGCAGGAGCGAGGAAGGGCGATTCGGCGCCGGAGCCGACAAGTAGAAGATTGCTCAAGCGACTGCTTCGGCATCACTTTTCAGGACATCGGGTCGAGGCGGCCGGTCCGTCCCGGTCCACGGGCCGGACGTCCCGTCGGAGGCGGAACCGGCGAGGCGCGGAAGAAACAACCCATGCGCATTTCGTTATCGGCCCCGTCGGCCCCGTCGGCCCCGTCGGCCCCGTCGGCCCCGTCGGCCCCGTCGGCACGGCCGGCCTCCCGGTCCGCCCGATCGCACATGTCGTTCCGCCGCGACGGCGATCGTGTCCGCTGGGTGAGGCAGGGGGGAACACGTTGCGCCGCTGTCCCCCCGTGGGAAGATGTGGTGCGGGCGACGGGCCCTGCCCGAGTGAGGCAAGGAGAGCTGCCATCAGCATACGTGTGCTGGTTGTGGACGATCAGGCGATCGTTCGTACGGGCTTCGTGGCGATTCTGAACGCCGAAGACGACATGACCGTGGTCGGCGAGGCCGCGGACGGGGAAGCGGCCGTGACGATGGCGGCCGAACTCGCCCCCGATCTGGTGCTGATGGACATTCGGATGCCCGGTATGGACGGGCTGACGGCCACTCGGCTGATCACGCGGCACGGCAGCCGAGCCAAGGTCCTGGTGCTCAGCACGTTCGACCTCGATGCCTATGTGTACGACGCGTTGCGCGCGGGAGCCTCCGGTTTCCTGCTCAAGGATGCCGGTCCGGACGATCTGCTGTCCGCGATACGGGTCGTCGCCTCCGGAGACGGCGTCCTCGCCCCCGCGGTCACACGACGCTTGATAGCGGCCTTCTCCCAAGGGATACCGGTTCAGGCGGAGGTCGCCGGGGCGCTGGAGTGCCTCACCCACCGCGAGCGCGAGATCCTGATTCTGGTGGCCACGGGCTTGAGCAACGCGGAGATCAGTGAGCGTCTGGGACTGGCCGTGGGCACGGTGAAGGTGCATGTCAGCGCGGTGCTCGGCAAACTGGCCCTGCGGGACCGCGTGCAGGTGACCATCTTCGCCTACGAAAGCGGACTGGTCCGCCCGTCCGGGATACCGACTGACTGAGAGACCCGGAAGGGCTCCGAACCGGGCGACGCCCGCTGGTCACGAGGACGGGTGCGCTGCACCCAGGAGTCCTCCACCCAGGAAAACGGCAACCTGGCTGGGTCCCGCCGTAGGACCGACGATGAAGCCATGAACGGCAACGACATCCCCCGCGAGCCACACCCGTACGTCGGTATGTGGGTGACCGCGGACGGCCACATCCGCCAGGAACTCCTCCCGAACGGCCGCTACGACGAGGCCCGGGGCAACCGCCAAAGCGCCTACACCGGCCGCTACACCGTCACCGGCAACCACCTCGACTACGTCGACGACACTGGCTTCACCGCCACCGGCGACGTCCGCGACGGCATCCTCTACCACGAGCACCTCGTCCTCTACCGCGAGAACGACCCGCGCGCCCGGCAGGACTCGGGGCGAGGCCCCCTCGGACAGGTGTAGCCCGACGCCCCAGGGGGAATGGACGGGTCACGTCTACCCGGTGCCTGCGCTGATGCCCGGCGCCGCGGCCCTCGACCCGTAGCCGGTCCCACCGCCCCTTATCCACCCCGTGGCCTAGTGCCGTCTGCACCCAGCGATGGAGTCGCGGTTCCTGCTGACGGCGGAGGTGTGGGGCCGAAGCCGCCGCGATGCTGGTGCACATGACCGATTCCGACCTGCTCAACGCGCTCTCCCACCGGTACGGACGCGGAGCCGGCGCAGTGGGTGGGTCGGTCGTCGTTCCTGGTGTCGCCGGCCGTGCCCGCGGTAGGTCGGGCTCGCGGCCGCCGTCGCCGCCATGACGGCGTCGTTGCCCGATACCCGCGTCCTCCGCCGGCACTGACGACTGTCCGTGGCCGACCTGACGAACCGATGAACCGAAGAAGGGCAACCATGTCCACTCAAGCCGCTGGTGTCCGCTTCAGCTTGCTGGGGCCCGTGATGGCGACCCGGGAGGGTGTT
>NZ_JBNGGE010000064.1:0-37708 GCF_049975785.1 Streptomyces sp. WG7 | reverse complement strand
CGACGCCGGACCAGCCGGGGCCGACGCCGGACCAGCCGGGGCCGACGCCGGACCAGCCGGGGCCGACGCCGGACCAGTCGCAGCCCTCGTCGGACCAGCCGAGGCCCTCGTCGGACCAACCGAAGCAGGAGGGCCGGGAATGACCCTCGCAGCGACCACCGGTCACCTTGCCGCGGACCTCACGGCCACGGCCGCCGAATCCCGCGGCTTTCTCTCCCCGACCGGCGTCGAGATCGCCTTCCTCCTCGTCGGCCTGGTCACCTTCGGCGCCGCCGTCGTCACCGTCACCACCCGGCAGCTCGTCCACGCCGCCCTGTGGCTGGTGGTGGCCCTCGGTGGCCTCGCCGTCGAGTACCTCCTGCTCACCGCCGAGTTCATCGCATGGGTACAGGTCCTCATCTACGTAGGTGCAGTCGTCGTCCTCATCCTGTTCGGCCTGATGCTCACCAGGGCTCCCATCGGCCGGTCCCCGGAAGCCGACTCCGGCAACCGCTGGGCCGCCCTCACGGTGGCCGTTGCCGCCGCCGCGGCCCTGGTGTGGGTCGTCGTCGACGCCTTCCGCACCACCTGGATCGACCTGGACGGCCCGGCCGCCGGTTCCACCGCCGTGACCGGGGCGAGCCTCTTCCAGAACTGGGTCCTTCCCTTCGAGGCCCTCTCAGTCCTCCTCCTCGCCGCCCTGGTCGGCGCGATCGTCCTGTCCCGCAAGGCGAAGGCGGACCGCGCGGCTGCCGACAACGCCCGTGCAACCGATACCAACCGTGCAACCGGTACCAACCGTGCAACCGGTACCAACCGTGCAACCGGTACCAACCGTGCAACGGGTACCAACCGTGCAACCGGTACCAGCCGTACGACCCGTACCAGCCGTACGACCGAGTCCGACCGGCCGGCAGACCCGGACGGTTCCGACAAGGGTGGTGTCCGCTGATGCACCTCGCCTATCCCGTCGTTCTCTCCGCCCTCCTGTTCTGCACGGGCCTGTACGGCGTCCTCGCGCGTCGCAACGCGATCCTGGTCCTGATGTCGGTCGAGCTGATGCTCAACGCCGTCAACCTCAACCTGGTCGCCTTCGACGTCTGGCTCAGCAAGGCAGCCGAGGAGACCCTGCACTCCGGCCAGGCCCTGACCCTGTTCACCATCGCCATCGCGGCCGCCGAGATCGGCATCGGCCTGGCGATCGTGCTCGCCGTCCACCGCAACCGCGGCACCTCGGACATCGACAAGCTCCGCGACACCGCCGAGGGCCCCGACAGCGAGGACCCCGGCACCGGCGCGTCGGAGACCGGACCGGCCGCCGAGAAGGCTGAGGCCACCGCGTGACCACGACCACCCTCGCCGTACTCGTCCCCGTCCTCCCCTTCCTCGGGGCAGCCGCCGGACTCCTCCTGGGCCGCTCGGCACCCGGCTTCGTCCGCCCGCTCGCCGTCCTGCCGACCCTGGCGGCGCTCGTACTCGCCGTACTGGTGGCGGCCCGTCAGGGCGGCGGCCGTGCCGTCGACGCCGTCACCGAGCTGACACCCACCGGTTCGGTCCCCATCGAACTCGCCCTGCACATCGACGGCTTCGCCGCGCTCGTCGCCGTCCTGGTCGGCTGCGTCGCCACCTGCGTGCAGATCTACTCGACGGGCTACCTGCGCGACGACCCGCGCTACCCCTCGTACGCCGCTCTCGTCTCCCTCTTCACCTCCGCCATGTTCCTCGTCGTCTACTCCGGCGACCTGATGGTGCTGCTGGTCGGCTGGGAGATCATGGGCATCTGCTCGTACTTCCTGGTCGGCCACTACTGGGAGACCTCGGAGGCCCGTGCCGCCTCCCTCAAGGCCTTCCTGGTGACCAAGCTCGGTGACGTCCCCTTCCTGATCGGCCTGCTGGCGCTGGCCACCGAGGCCGGCTCCTTCCGCATCACCAAGATCCTCAGCGCGGTCGCGAGCGGCTCGCTCGACCACCCGACGCTGATCGCCCTGCTGCTCCTGGCCGGTGTGGCGGGCAAGTCGGCGCAGTTCCCGCTGCACACCTGGCTTCCCGACGCGATGGCCGGCCCGACACCCGTCTCCGCGCTCATCCACGCCGCGACGATGGTCGCCGCCGGTGTCTACTTCGTCGCCCGGCTCCTTCCGCTGTTCCAGGCCTCACGGGCCGCGATGGTCGTCCTCGCCGTCATGGCCGCCGTCACGATGCTCGGCTCGGCGCTCGCCGCACTCGCCCAGGACGACATCAAACGAGTCCTCGCCTACTCGACGATCGGCCAGCTCGGTTACATGACCGGTGCCCTCGCCGCCGGCGACCGCGGGGCCGCCGTCTTCCACCTCCTCACCCACGGCGCCTTCAAGGCGCTGCTCTTCCTCGCCGCCGGCGTGATCATCCACGCCGCCGGCACCAACTCGCTGGCCGCCATGTCCCGCATGCGGGGCCTGCGCGACCGCGTCCCGGACGCCTACTGGACGATGACCGTGGCGCTGCTCGCCCTCGCCGCGATCCCGCCCTTCAGCGGCTTCTTCTCCAAGGAGTCCGTCCTCGTCGTCGCGGAGCACGTCGCCACCGGCCACACCGAGAACGCTCCCGGCGCCGCAGGCTGGACCGTCCTCCTCGCCGGCCTGGTCACCGCCCTGCTCACCGCCGCGTACGCGACACGCCTGTGGCTGCTGGCCTTCCGCGGGCGGGGCGCCGAGGCTCCCGACCACGGCCGGCAGCCGGTGGTCATGAGCGCCGTGCTCTGGCTGCTCGCTGTCCCGTCACTCGCTCTGGGCGGGCTCGCCTTCCGTCTCCTCCCCGACTGGTTCGACGGCCACGACCTCACCCCGACCCTCACCACCTCCGTGCTCGGCACGGGCGTGGCCCTGGTCGGCGGCATCGTCACCTACGCCGCCTGGCGCCACACCACGGCGCTCGCGGCCCGCCCCCCGCTGGGCGCGGTCGCCGCCCACCCGGAGGGCGACGCCGCGCTCGTGGAGGCCGAGGCGATCGCCAGCCACAAGCCGGCGTACGGAGACATCGCGTCCGCCGCCGATCCCTCCGACCCCGGACGGCTCCTGCTGGGCCCGCTGCACCGGCACGCGGCCGTCGGCTTCCACCTGGACGCGGTGTACGCGGCCCTCTTCGTCCGCCCGGTCCAGGCCGGCGCGAGTCTCGTGCGGTTCCTCGACCGGGAGGTCGTCGACACCTACGTACGGGGGGCGGGCACGCTGCCGCGTGTGCTCGGGACCGCCGTCCGCCGTGCCCAGACCGGCAATGTGCAGACCTATGTGAGCGCGCTGCTCGCCGGCACCGTCGTCCTCGCGGTCGCCGCCGTCCTCGTCGCCACGGGAGCGTGAGCAGGCGTGATCGATATCAACGAGTCCGTGATGCAGTTCCTTCTGGCATTGGTCGTCGTCGGCCCGCTCATCGGCGCCGCCGCCGCTCTCCTGCCGGCCCCGCCCGGACTGAAGGGGAACTCCCCCGACCAGGCCGTCCTGCGGCACGGCGTCACCGTCACCGGTGCCGTCCTCGTCGCCGCGATCGTCCTCGTGCTCGGCTTCGACCACGACCATCCGTCGAAGATGCAGGCCAGCACGGACATCAGCTGGATCCCCGCACTCGACGTGCGCATCCACCTCGGCATCGACGGCATCTCCCTCCCCCTGCTGGTCCTGACCGCGCTGCTGACTTTCCTCTGCGCGCTCTACTCGTACTTCAAGATGCCGTCGGGCCCGTCCCCGAAGGCGTTCGTCGCCCTGCTGCTCGTCCTCGAGTCCGGCACCCTCGCGACCTTCGCCGTCCTCGACCTGATCCTGTTCTTCCTCGCCTTCGAGATGGTCCTCATCCCGATGTACTTCCTCATCGCCCGCTGGGGCGGCGAGGGACGGGCCGGGGCGGCCTGGAAGTTCATCCTCTACACCCTCCTCGGCTCCGTCGTCATGCTGCTCGGCCTGCTGCTGGTCGGACTCAGCGCGGGCACATTCGACATGGTGGCACTCGCCACTGACAACGGCCGGTCGCTGACCACATCCGTGCAGGTCATCGCCGTATTGGCGATCGGGATCGGGCTCGCGGTCAAGACCCCGATGTGGCCGCTGCACAGCTGGCTGCCCGACGCCCACACCGCCGCCCCGACCGTCGGTTCGGTCCTGCTGGCCGGCGTCCTGCTGAAGATGGGCACGTACGGTTTCGTCCGCATCCTCCTCCCGGTCGCTCCGGACGGCTTCCACACGTTCGCGCCGTACCTCGCCGCCTTCGCGGTCGTCGGCATCATCTACGGCTCCCTGGCCTGCCTGGCCCTCGCCAAGAAGGGCGCGAAGGGCGACCTCAAGCGCCTCATCGCCTACTCCTCCGTCGGCCACATGGGCTTCGTCCTGCTCGGCATCGCCACCATGACCCCGACCGGCGTGAACGGCGCCCTGTTCGCCAACATCGCCCACGGCCTCATCACCGGCCTGCTCTTCTTCGTCGTCGGCGCCCTCAAGGACCGCACGGGCACCACCGACCTCGACACCCTCGCGGAGGAGACCGGCGCCGCCCTGTACGGCAAGGCCCCGCGCCTCGGCGGCCTCCTCGCCTTCGCAGCGGTCGCCTCGCTCGGCCTGCCCGGTCTGGCCGGCTTCTGGGGCGAGATGCTGGCCCTGTTCGGCGCCTTCGACCCGCACGACGACCTCAGCCGCCCCGCCTTCCTCACCTTCATGGCGATCGCCGCGTTCGGCACGCTGCTGACTGCCGCGTACATGCTGATCGTGGTCCGCCGCGTCTGCATGGGCGCCGTACCGCGGGAAGCCCCGAAGCTCACCGACGTACGCACCTACGAGTTCGCCGCCTGGACGCCGCTCGTCGCCCTCACCGTCGTCGCCGGACTGTGGCCCAGGACCCTCCTCGGGCTGACCGACCCGGCCGTGCAGCAGCTCCTCTCAGGAGGCACCCGATGAGCTCCCCGGCCCAGCCGCTCGCCGAGGCCGCGTCGCAGCCACTGGCCCAGAACCTGGTCCAGTCCGTCGACTGGCTCGCCATCGCGCCGCCCACCATCACGGCGGTCGTCGGACTCGTCGTCCTCGTCACCGACCTGTTCGTCAAGGACGCCCGCAAGCCGCTGCTCGGCTGGATCTCGGTCGCCGGACTCGCCGCCTCCGCGCTGATGCTGCTGCCCCTGGTGAACGGCGACCGCTCGACGTTCTGCCTGACCGGCGACGCCGACGTCTGCAGCTACACCGCGGACACCTTCACCCTCGCCATCCAGTTCCTGGTGCTCGGCGGCGCCCTGGTGACCGCCCTGCTCTCGGTCACCGCCGTGAAGGACGCCGACCGCGGACTCCCCGAGGGCGAGTTCTGGTTCCTGCTGCTCTCCTCCGCGGCCGGCGCCGCGCTCCTGCCCGCCTCCCGCGACCTCGCGACCCTCATCGTCGCCCTGGAGGTCGCCTCCCTGCCCGCGTTCGCCCTCGTGGGTCTGCGCCAGGGCGACCGCCGGTCCTCCGAAGCGGCCCTGAAGTTCTTCCTGTCCTCGGTCACCGCGACCGCGGTCAGCCTCATGGGCATCAGCTTCGTGTACGCCTCCACCGGCACCCTCTACCTCACCCAGGTGGCCGAACGCATCCAGGACGTGGACGGACAGCTCGCTACGCTCGCCCAGACCGGCGTCGTCCTCACCCTCGTCGGCTTCGCCTTCAAGACGGCCGCCGTGCCCTTCCACTTCTGGGTGCCCGACACCTATGTGGGCGCGCCCCTGCCGATCGCCGCCTACCTGTCCGTGATCGGCAAGGCGGTCGGCTTCTCCGGCCTGATCCTCGTCACGGTCATCGCCCTCCCGTCCTACGCCGACGTCTGGGGACCGGCCCTCGCGGCGCTGGCGGCCCTCACCATGACCGTCGGGAACGTCGGCGCCCTGCGCCAGCAGGCCACGCGCGCGTACAGCGCGGTACGCCTGCTCGCCTGGTCGTCCGTCGGGCAGGCCGGCTACCTCCTGGTGCCGATCGCCGCCGCCGCGTACTCCGACGAACCGGAACGCTCGATCGGCTCCACCGTCGCCTACGCCCTCATGTACGCCGCGGTGAACCTGGGCGCCTTCGCGGTGGCCGCGCTGGTGGGCCGTACGCGGGCCCTGAACCGCGTCGCCGACTACCGCGGCCTGTACGCGTCCAACCCGCTCACCGCCCTGCTCCTGGCCTTCTTCCTGCTCTGCCTCGCCGGACTGCCGCCGGGCATCATCGGCCTCTTCGCCAAGGTCACCGTGTTCTCCGCGGCCGTGGACGCCGGGCTCGGCTGGCTGGCCGTCGTCATGGCGGTCAACGTCGTCATCGCGCTGTTCTACTACCTCCAATGGACGGCCCTGCTGTTCCGGGCCCCCGGGGAAGAGACCGCCGGGCACCGCGTCCCCGCCCCCCTCACGGCCGCGATCACCGTGACCGCGGTCCTCGCCGTCGCCCTGTCGGGAGCACCCCAGCTGATCCTGCGCTTCGCCGACACCGGTCTCTTCTGAGCAGCAGCCGCTTCGGGCACGCGCGCGTGCCGTACCCGGCCTCCACGCACGCGTGCCGCACGCCGCGACCGTCACCCGTACGGGCCATGTACGCCGACGCGAGCGCCAGGGAACTGGCGGCTCTCGCCTGGCGTTGACCAGTACAGAAGGGTCCACTGGACGTGATGCCACGGCACCGGTGGCGTCGAAGACCAGGAAGCGACCACAGCGAGCGACACCAGCAAGCAAAGGGTTCCCCTGCTGCACCACTTGGAGGGCGTACCGTGCACCGCCGGCACAACGGGCTCAGGACCGCAGTACTCCTCGGGGGACTGTCCGCGCTCATCATCGTCATCGGCAGTTTCTTCGGCCGAGCGGGGCTCGTCGTCGCCGTCCTCGTCGCCCTGGGCACGAACGCGTACGCGTACTGGAACAGCGACAAGCTCGCACTGCGCGCGATGCGGGCACGCCCGGTCAGCGAGTTCGAGGCCCCGGCGCTGTACCGCATGGTGCGGGAACTCTCCACCCAGGCCCGCCAGCCGATGCCCCGCCTGTACATCTCGCCGACGGAGGCACCGAACGCCTTCGCGACCGGCCGCAACCCGCGCAACGCGGCCGTGTGCTGCACCGAGGGCATCATGCGCCTGCTCGACGAGCGCGAGTTGCGCGGCGTCATCGGCCACGAGCTGAGCCATGTCTACAACCGCGACATCCTGATCTCGTCCGTCGCCGGAGCACTCGCCTCAGTGATCATGTTTCTGGTCAACTTCGCCTGGCTCATCCCGATCGGACGCTCCAACGACGATGACGGCCCCGGTCTGCTGGGCATGCTCCTCATCATGATCCTCGGTCCGCTCGCCGCCACCGTCATCCAACTGGCGATCAGCCGATCCAGAGAGTACGAGGCCGACGCCTCCGGCGCCCAGCTCACCGGTGACCCGATCGCCCTCGCCGGCGCCCTGCGCAAACTCGAACTCGGCACGAAACAGCTTCCGCTGCCCCCCGAGCCCCGGATCGAGACCGCCAGCCACATGATGATCGCCAACCCGTTCCGCCCGGGACAGGGGCTTTCGAAGATGTTCTCCACCCACCCGCCGATGGCGGAGCGAATCGCCCGACTCGAAAAGATGGCAGGTCGTCACCAGTGAAGACCATCCTCAACATCATCTGGCTCGTGTTCAGCGGCTTCTGGCTGTTCCTCGGCTATGTGGTCGCGGGCGCGCTGCTCTGTATCACGATCATCGGAATCCCGTTCGGCATCGCGGCCTTCCGCATCGGCGTCTACGCCCTGTGGCCCTTCGGATACACAGCGGTCGAGCGCCGCGACGCGGGAGCACCTTCCTGCATAGGCAACGTGCTCTGGCTGATCCTGGCCGGCTGGTGGCTTGCCATCGGCCACATCGTCACCGGCATCGCGCTGTGCGTCACGATCATCGGCATCCCCCTCGGCATCGCCAACTTCAAGCTGATCCCGGTCTCGCTGCTCCCGCTGGGACGCGAGATCGTGCGGACGGACCAGCCGTTCGCGGCCACCGGCGGCTCGCGAGGGAACGGCTGGTAGGAGCCGTCGTTCTCCACAACCGCAGGGTTGTCCACAGGCCCGCTCGATTGTCAGTGGCGGCCTGCATCATGAACCCATGACCGAGAACGAGCAGTTGCTGGCACGGGTGGCCGCCAAGGCACGCAGCACCCGCCCGTGGGGCTGGGCTTCCCTGCCCGAACCCCTCGACGGGGCGGGGCTGTCACGCGCCGAGGCCGCTCTGGGGTTCGCTCTTCCACCACTGCTCGCCGAGCTCTACCTTCGGATAGGGGACGGTGGCTTCGGCCCGGAGTACGGCCTCCTGCCCCTGCTCGACAGCCCACCCTCCGGCGAGCCCGCCGCTGTACCCCAGTACCTCGCCAACCGCGAGGACGCCCTGAAGGATCCCGACTGGCCCTGGCCCGAGGGCGTCCTGCCGATATCCCATTGGGGCTGCGCGATGTACGCGTGCGTGGACTGCCGCTCCCCGCAGACCACGGTCCTCCTCTTCGAGCCCAATTCAGGTGACGCCGACCACGCCTGGTTCGTCGACGCCCCGAGCCTCACGGACTGGCTGCGGGCCTGGGTCGACGGCACGGGTTGGTACGAGGAGGCCAGCGAAGGGACGGAGTTGGCCCCGTGGACCGGCTTCCCCCTCCGTACGTCGAGAAGGCCCACGACGGGTACAACGCCCACTCGGGTGTTCTGAGCCAAGACGGCCAACAGGCTCCCGGCGGCTGATCTGCCCATCAGGGCGGAGAGGCCGGCACATGGCGGGCTCACGCTTGCAGGTCGCGGGCTCATGCCGGCAGGTCGACGTGGCAGCAGCGCGCGTGGTGAGGCTCTGCCCCGGTTCTTTCCGGATCCTGGAGTCCATGGCGTCCCCTGAGCCGGGGTGTCGCGACACCACCAGAACGGAAGCCACCCGGGCGCAGGCCGTGCAGATCTCGCCGAACGCCGTCCACGCAGAAGCGCAGAAGCGCCGACCCGCGAACGTATGCGCGCTCCCTCCAAGACTGCCTACCGCGAGGCTCGGGGGCACCGACCGCGAGTTGCCCTTCGCCTTACCGCGGGACCCGCCGCTCCCGCCCCCGTACCCAGTACGCCAGCACGCCCACCGTCAGCACACCCACACCTACGACCACCGAAAGCAGTGGAAGGGAGACCGCGAGCACCCCGCACCCGATCAGACCCAGCGCCGGTACGACCCGCGCCGTTCTCGACGGGCCCAGCGTCCAGGCCGACGCGTTGGCCACGGCGTAGTACACCAGCACACCGAAGGAGGAGAAGCCGATCGCACCTCGTACGTCCACCGTGGCGGCCAGGACCGCGACGACCACGCCCACGGCCACTTCCGCCCGGTGCGGCACCTGAAAACGTGGATGTACGGCGGCCAGCGCCCCGGGCAGGTGACCGTCCCGGGCCATGGCCAGCGTCGTCCGGGACACGCCCAGGATCAGCGCAAGCAGCGAGCCCAGCGCGGCCACGGCGGCGCCCACCCGCACGACCGGCGCCAGCCCGGGCAGACCGGCCGCCCGTACCGCGTCGGCCAGTGGTGCCGTCGCCTGCCCGAGACCGTCCGCGCCCAGCACGGAAAGGACAGCCACCGCGACACATCCGTACACCACCAGCGCGATGCCCAGAGCCAGCGGGATCGCGCGGGGAATGGTCCGTTCCGGGTCCCGCACCTCCTCGCCGAGGGTCGCGATGCGCGCGTACCCCGCGAAGGCGAAGAACAGCAGGCCGGCCGCCTGCAACACCCCGTCGATGCCCCCCGACAGCCCGACGTCCAGCCGCCCGGCATCGGATCGACCCGACCCCAGACACACCGCCACCACGGAAGCGAGGACCGCCAGGACCACCACCACGATCGCCCGCGTCAGCCAGGCGGACTTCTGGATTCCGCCGTAGTTCACCGCGGTCAGCGCCACCACGGCCGCGACCGCCACCACGTGCGCCTGCTCGGGCCAGACGTACGCGCCCACGGTGAGCGCCATGGCAGCGCAGGAGGCCGTCTTCCCGACGATGAACGACCAGCCCGCGAGATACCCCCAGAATGCCCCGAGCCGCTCCCGCCCGTAGACGTACGTGCCGCCCGAGGCCGGGTACCGGGCGGCCAGCCGTGCCGACGACGTGGCGTTGCAGTAGGCGACGACGGCGGCCACGGCGAGACCGAGCAGCAGCCCCGGCCCGGCCACGCGGGCCGCGGGAGCCAGGGCCGCGAAGATCCCAGCCCCGACCATCGAACCCAGCCCCACGACCACGGCGTCGCCCACGCCGAGTGTGCGCCGCAACTCCGAACCCGCAGGTGTCATGCGTCGCACCCTACTGATCAGAGCAACCATCGGGCGCGGTCGGGACGTCCACCCGACCAAGAGCGAATGAACACGCGCGGAGCAGCGAACCCACAGGGCCGGCACCGCGTACGCGTAGCGTGAGAGGGCAGGGGCACGGCATGACCGTCATCAGCTGGATCATCCTCGGACTGTTGGCCGGAGCCATCGCCAAGTTCCTGCTGCCGGGCCGCGACCCGGGAGGGCTCATCGGCACGACCCTCATCGGCATCGCGGGCGCGTTCATCGGCGGCTGGATATCGGCCCGCTGGCTGGACCACCCGGTCAGCAAGGACTTCTACGACGGTGCCACCTGGGCGGCGGCGATCGGCGGTTCCCTGGTGCTCCTGGTCGCCTACCGACTCCTGTTCGGCAACTCGCGCGACTGAACGCGCCGGGACCGCGGTAGGCAGACGAGCGGCCAGACGAACGGACGAACGGACGGACGAGCCGGCCCACGAGGCCGAGACGGAACGGCAGACCGGCAGACCAGAAGGGTGGGCGCCGTTGGGTGCCCACCCGTCCGTTGTCGTGAACGCGGAATGCCCGCGCCTCGTCACGCCGTCGGCTCAGCAGGTCACCGGTAGTTCACGAACTGCAGAGCGAAGTCGAAGTCCTGGCCCTTCAGCAGGGCGATCACGGTCTGCAGGTCGTCCCGGCTCTTGGAGGAGACCCGAAGCTCGTCACCCTGCACCTGGGCCTTCACACCCTTGGGGCCCTCGTCACGGATGAGCTTGGCCACCTTCTTCGCGTTGTCCTGGGAGATGCCCTCCTCGATCGACGCGAAGATCTTGTACTCCTTGCCGGAGAGCTGGGGCTCGCCCGCGTCCAGAGCCTTCAGCGAGATACCGCGCTTGATCAGCTTGGACTGGAAGACGTCGAGGATGGCGTTCACCCGGTCCTCGGAGTTGGCCTCCATGAGGATCTTCTCCCCGGACCAGGAGATCGAAGCGCCCACGCCCTTGAAGTCGTAGCGCTGCGAGATCTCCTTGGCGGCCTGGTTGAGGGCGTTGTCGACCTCCTGCCGCTCGACCTTCGAGACGATGTCGAAACTGGAGTCGGCCATGTCCTGTGGCTCCTTGTATCTGGGTGCGTGTCGGGCCGCGTATCGGCTCCGTACCGGCATGCAGCTACGGCCGCCGAGCTCCGCAGAGGTCCCCGGCCGCATCCGGACAAGCCTAGCCACCCGCCGTCCCCCGGGTGGCGATCAATCGGGTGGCGAAGCACCCCTCCACATCGGGTATTGTTTACGTCGTTGCCACGGAGGGCCGCCGAAAGACGGTTCGACGGGCAGCGAACCCCGGCGGTGTGCCCGAGCGGCCAAAGGGAGCAGACTGTAAATCTGCCGGCTCAGCCTTCCCAGGTTCGAATCCTGGCGCCGCCACGCTGAGGGAAACCCTCTCTGACCAGTGAACAGCACTGGTCAGAGAGGGTTTCTTCATGCCGTATCCCGTTCGATTCCCGTCGGATGCAGCGCGGGCGTGTCTCACCCCGTACCGCCCGTATCCCACCTTCGATCAGTGCGTGTCCCCCAGGTGTCCCCCAGGGGTGAGCGTGATCACTCCGGTTCGTTCCACTCCCTCAGAGCCGCATCAATCCGGCTGTTCGCGTGCTCCCGCGTCTGGTCGAGAACCTTGGCGTACACCTTGTGCAGCACAGCGATGCTGTGGCCAGCGCGACGGGCGCACTCCATCGCGTCCACTCCGGAGCTGAGCCAGAACGAGACTCCGGCGTGCCGGAGGTCGTAGGGGCGGCGGGCCAGCAGCGAGGCCGTCTCAGCGTCGCTCAGCACGTCTTTCCGGGCTTTGGCCCAGACCTCGCCGTAGCCGGTCTCTTGCAGCAGACCGCCCCGGTTCGTCCGGAAGAGCCGACTGTCGGGCGCCGTGCCCTGAGAGGCGATGTGCCCGCGCAGCAGCCGAACGAAGTGCGGGGGGATTGGTACCGGACGCGAGTCGTTCTTGGCCCGGGCCTTGAGGTGACGTGCCTCATGCGCCGTTCCGTCGTCGGTCCAACTCCGTCCGGCCCGGACGATCCCCTGTCGCAGGGTGAGCGTCCCCCACCCCGTTTCCGGCAGGTGGCACTGGCTTGCGCGCAGCGCGGCGGCCTCCGCCGGCCGCATAGCCGCGTAGTACAGGCACCCGAAGAAGGCTTCCAGGTGCCGCCCGCGCGGCCCCTGCTCGCGCACCCCCGCCAGCAGCGCGCGGACCTGGCGCGGGTTGGCGACGCTCTCAGGGTCGACCGCTTCCACCGACTTGGGGGCAGTCCACTTCACGGCACTGATCGGATTCACCGGCATGCTGAAGTACTGCTCTTCCACGGCGAGCCCGAGAACGTCGCTCAGGCAGGCTCGCTTGCGCTTCGCGGTCCGCGGAGCCGCCTCCTTGCCGTCGAGCCGCAGGGAGAGCGCATCCAGTGCTAAACGCACGGTCGCGGGGTCCTCCAGAGCAGTGACGGGCAACGAGTGCTTGGCGACCCAGGAAAGAGCGCGGGCCACGTCGTCTGGGGGAGTCTCGCCCCAACGGTTCCGGTTGTACGCCCACCCGTAGAGCGCACGCCGCAGGAGCGTGGCGTCAGGCATCCCCGTTCGCGTCTTCACCAAGGCGGGGTGATGGTCGCCAACGCGTCGGCGTAGTTCTTCCGGGACTTGGCCGGCGCCAACGCCCACTTGCGATCGACGTATGCGCGGCTGTGGTCGTACCAGGTGATAGAGCCCAGCTTGGCGCGCAGCTCGGAGACCGGGAGCCCTGTCTCCTCGTCGAACTGATCACCGCGCCGCACAGCGGTCATGAGTTCCGACCGGCGCCCCTCGGCCTGAACCTTGAGCATGTAGCTCTTGGAGTGCTTCCGCGTCCCTACCAGCCACCGCACACGGTAGGGCTTGGGCCGCTCCTTGCGGATCTCGATGGAGTACAGACGAACGTCGTAGGTCAGTGCCATAAAAACTCCAGAGGGGCCCGCCGGAAGCGGGCCCCTCGTTTCTCGTGCGGTGATGGTCAGGCGGCGTCTTCGATGGACGCCCACCAGGCGTCAAGGTCGGTGCGACGGCAGCGGATGTGCCCGTTGGGGAGCTTGATGAGCTTGGGAGCCTTGCCACGGGCGCGCATGCGGTAGAAGGCGGCGCGACTCATCTCGATCTCTTCGAGGACTTCGGGGAGCTTGAGCATCTTGGGGCGGGCCATGGGTGCTCCTTGGATCGGCTGTGTCCTAGGTGCGGATTCCTGCGTCACCGCGTCACGTGCGTCACCCATGCCGTCTGAGCTGTGGGTATCGGGTGACGCAGTGAGCCAGATGTGCGTCACCTGTGACGCAGGCTGTTCGTCACGCGTGACGCAGGTGACGCAGGTGACGCGGCGTGACGCAGGTAGAGGCCGTCTGCGTCACGCCCGTCCGTACAGCTCACCGGGCGGTTTTCTTGATCGCGTGACGCTGTGACGCAGCGTCCCCCTACTTAGGAAAAGAGGGGGGGTGTCTGTGGTGTTGCGGTGCGGCTCAGGGCTTGAAGAGGGAGCCGCTTCGCGGCACGTCCAGTGCAGGGCGGCGCCGCCGCCGAACAGCAAGAGGAGCACGCCCCGGCGGGGGTGCTCCTCTTGCTTGTGCGGTCGTGCAGTGCGGTCAGAACGCCTGCTGTTCGTGCGGGGGCATGTCCGGGGAGTGGGTCATTTCGATGTAGCGGCCCTCCCTGGTGCGGCCCGAGTCGATGAGGACGCCCCGGGCGGCCAGGGTGGGCTGGAGCCGCTTGAGCCGGTCGGAGAGGACTTTGCCGGTGGTCGGCCACCCTTTGGGCAGGGGGCGGAAGTCCTCGCCGGTGTAGAGCTGGCTGAGGCAGTGCAGCCACTCGGTGGAGGTCATCCGCTGCTGTGCGCCCGGTTCGAGGTCGGCGGCGTGCCTCAGGACGGTCTGTGCCAACAGGTCGCCCTCGATCACGTCGTCGTTGAGGTCGTCCAGACTGGCCCGGTAGGCGGCCAGGGCCCCGAGGCCGGTCGCGGCGTCGAGCTGTGCGCACAGGTGCGCGAAGTCCGCCATGCGCAGGTCGGTCGGGGTCTCCGCCTCAGCCGCCCGAACCTTCACAGTCAGGTCCAGGAGCGACCCGAGGACCACGGGCAGCACTTCGGCGTACTCCGTCCACAGCTCATCCTCGGTGCGCCGGACCTTCGGCCGTTCCAGGCGGAGCGGCAGGAGGCGTTCGGCGAGGTCGGGCCGGATGACACCCACGTCGATTCCGGTCAGGAGCAGGGGGCGGCGGTAGCGGGCGCGGAACACGTCCCCGTCGGTGAAGAGAGCGCGCTTGACGCTCTCCGCGCCGGTGACGATGCAGCACATGGCGTCGGACAGGTCCGGGGTCATGTGGGAGAGGTTGTCCAGTGCGGTGACCCATCCGGCGGCCACGGCCGCAATCAGGTTCTCCTCATCCTTCGGTGCCCGGCGCAAGTCACCGGTCATGCCCTCGACGATCCGCACGAGCATCCGGCCGCCGGTGGACTTGCCGGCGCCCTGCGGACCGGTGAGGAACGGTGCCGGGACGGGCACGGACGGTCCGAGACAGCCGATCAGCCACGCGATGGCCAGGCACTCGGTCTCGGCGGTGGCGAAGTTGCACAGCCTCAGCAGGAGATCGATGCCCTTGCCCTCGGTGTCCTTGACCGGCAACGGCAGCTCCCCCGTGAGCTGCGTGCGCCGCCAGCACACCTCACGGGGATCGGGGACGGTGATGTCCCATCCGGTGGGGTGGATCCGCACGGACTGCCCGTCTGCCCGTCCCAGGTCCAGCCACGTCGCGCCGTCGAATCCCGGGGCGACGCGGATGTGCACGGGCTGTACGTCCTCGGTCAGCGCCAAGGCCTCGATCAGGTCCAGCGCCTCTTTGAGGGCGGTGCCGTTGAAGACGCCTTGCCCGTCGCGGAAGAGACCGACCATGAGTTCCTGTCGGTGGCTTCCGGTGGTGCCTTGGGAGCGGATGGGGCGGGCCACGGGGTGGCCGTTGCGCTGCGCGTACACGGTGCCGTCGGCGGTGCGGAAGTACCGAAAATGCGCCTGTGCGTAGTCGGTGATGATCTCGCGTGCGGGAGTCTTCTCGTCCTCGGACATGTCACAGTCCCAACGTGGTGCGGGCGTTGGTCCACGCGTCCGTGCAGTGCCGGGCCGTTTCGCCCTTGGCCTGCGCGGCGGTGAACAGCCGGGCGACGTGGGTGTCGGTGAGGCAGCCGCACCGGCCGTGCCTGGACAGCACGGCGAGGAACGTCCGGTACACGGTCGCGTGAACCGCGCTGGATGCCTCCGTAATGCGCTGCTCCGCCATGGCGACGCCCCGTTCCAGGAACGCGGGCGTGCGGTGCGGGCACTCGTCCTGCCCGCCTCTCACGGGCCCTGAGAGCGCCTGTGGCGCACTGAGGGCGGGGGACGGCTCCTTTACCGCTAGGGCGCGGACAGAGTCCGGGAGAGCGGCGAGAGTGCCGGTGCCGGGTCCGAGCCAACGGGCATAGGCCATGGTCGACTTGATGTCTACGCCGGGACGCACAGCGTTGCGTGAGGTCATGGCGCCCCGGTAGATCCAGTGTTCCCCGCGGGTCGTGGGCACGGTCCGGGTGGCGGGCAGGGTGGTGCGGGCCCAGGTGATGGCGTCGGCGTCGTCGAGGTCGAGGACGGTCAGTCCGGCGCCGCCGGGGTGGTAGGCGACGCACACGCACTGCCGCCAGGCCGCCGCCCACTCGGGGGAGACGATGACGGCGGAGTCGGTGGTGGCGGCGGCCCAGGCGTGGCAGACGCCGGGGCAGCGGCACGGGCCCGGGGTTTTCATGTTCGGCCGGCCGCCGCACGCGTTGTCCGCGCACGCCGTGCAGTTGCCGAACGGGACCTTGCCATGGCGCAGGGGCAGGACGGGGACGCCGGACGCGGCGAGGCTCAGCGCCGTGTGCTGCGGGTAGGGCGTGGGTTGCGTCATGCTGGGTGTCTCCAGTTCCTTGATGGGTTCTGGCGAACAAGGGCGGCCCCGGTTCTTGGCGGAATGGGGGGCCGCCCTTGGCGTAGCTAGCCGTGGAAGTGGTTGCGCTTGATCACGGCCTTGCGGATGTTCACGGTGGTGCCGCCCTGGTGGCCGCGCGTGCTGAAGATCTGCACGGCGATCCATCCGCCGAAGATCACGGCGGCCAGGATGATGAGCTGGGTGATGAACGCAGTGAGGGCGGCGATGAACGAGGTGAGCAGGACCAGCCCGCCGCACACCGCGAGGAACCCGGCGCCGCCGAGGGCGACGTTCACGGCCGTCCGCGAGACGGCCGGTTTGGCGGCGACCGGCTCGGGGCGGGTCGGTTTGATGGCGTAGCCGGTGACGACGCGGCCGTCCGGCAGGACGATGCTCGCGACCGCCGGAACGGCGTTCGGCTGCACCGGCATGAGGGGCGCCAGGGCGGGCACGGCGGGCGGGTAGGGGGTGGGCTGGTGGACTTCCACGGCCCGCTGTGCGGGCACGTGCGGGGTGTGCTCGGGGTACATGCGGAATCCCTTCCGGCCGAGGGCCGGGGAGGCAGAGACACCCCCTCCGGGGTGCCCTGCAGAGGGGTGTTCGGGGGGTGTGACCTGCGCGCCTCCCTGACTCCCTGGACGATCATTCACGCAGGTCAGAGCCAGGGATGCGGGTCAGGGAGGCGGGCAGGGAGTTCTCCCTGCCTCCCTGCCCCGGCAGCGGTTCACTCCCTGCCGTCATTCGGCGGAAGCGGAACCGTCCCCGTCGCGGTTGGCGAGGGCGCGCGCCACCCGGTCGCGGGAGACGACCATCACGCCGTCGGACTTGTACGGGCCGGCGTCGGCGTCGTCGAGGATGCGCTTGAGGTCGAGGAACGACCACTCGCCGTAGGCGTCGGCGTTCCGTGCGGCGAGCCGCGCGAGGACGTCCTTCGTGCGCACCCGCGGGACGTCGCCGATGACGGCGGCGATGTCGGCGAGCGGGTCGTGCTCCGCGCTGCGGTCGATGGCGTGCAGGGTGGTGACGCCGTCGCGCAGGGCCTTGGCCCGGTCGGTGATCGCGGTGGCGGCGTCGTCGTCGATGTAGTGCGTGCGCACCGTGATGGACGACTGCCCCGCCGGGATGCTGATCCCGTCGGAGGCGACGACCAGGGTCCCCCGGTCCAGCCCCGGACGCAGCAGGTTCGGCGCCGCGCCCCCGTCAACGGCCTTGTCCCCGAGGGCCATGCGGGCCTGGGACTCGGTGCCGAGGGCGAGGGAGGCGCGGGTATGGGCACCCTCGCGGACCAGCTTGGGGAGGTTCTCGTTGGTGGGGTCCTGCGTGCCCTGCCACATCAGCACGTTGACCGCACGGCCCTGGTTGTGAATCTTGCGGACGGCCATGAAGTACCGGGAATCGGCCTTGGCACCGCCGTAGGGCCGCTTGTCCTTGCCGGTGCCCTTGGCGGGGCACATGAACGCGACCTGCGCTTCGTCGACCAGCACGATCAGCGGCGGGAACACCGTGCCGGGCGGCGCCTGGAGACGCCGGTTCATCTCGTCCACGGCGCCCTCGACCATCTCGGTCACCTGGATCACGTGCTCATCCGTCGGCCCTTGGATCAGCGTCGTGGCCAGGCCGTCGAACATGGCCCAGTCGCCCGCGCCCTTGAGGTCGCCCATGAGGAACTGCACGGACTTGTCCAGGGACAGCCACAGCGCGAGGGAGCGCAGGGCCACGGTCTTGCCCTGGTTCGACAGGCCCGTGATGAGCAGGTGGCGCTGGTAGAGGGACAGGGCGGCGGCGTCGCCGCGCAGGTCCTGCCCCCACGGTGCCTTGCCCTTGGTGTGGTCGGCGGTCATCGTGTCGTCGGTGACCAGCGGGGACGGGCCGATCGGCTCGTCCAGGGCGCCGGAGTCGGCGACCCACAGCCGCACCGTCCGGGCGGCCTGGGGGATGGTGATGAACACCTCGTGTTCGTGCCGGGTCAGGTTCTCCGCGAGCTTGCGCCGCTTGGCCTGCACCTCGTTCGTGGCCACTCCGGAGGGAAGGGTCACGTCGACCTCGACACCGCATCCGGCGATCCGGATCGGTCCGAGCATGCTCGCGCCGGCGTCGCCCATCTCCTTGATGGCCCGGGCCAGGGCCGGGACTCCGAGGTCGCGCAGGGCCTTGACCACGATGGACGGGGTGATCGGCTCCCCCTCGGTGTTGCGGACGTTGGCGGGCAGGGCCCATGCGGGAGCGGCGTGCTGCTTGCGCCCGACCGACCACAGGGCGAGCAGGGCGAGGAACGGGCCGATCGACAGGGCCGGACCCCACACGATCTGCACTATGCGGATCAGCAGGGCGATGAAGTCGACCGTGGCGGACAGCGGCGTGATGACGTCGCCGACGTGGCCGGTGCTGATGGCCATGACGACTCCGAGGGCGACCAGGACACCGATGCTCATCCCGGCGCCGACGGCGACGCCCTTGGCGGCCTCGACCGGGGAGTGCAGGAGGTCCATGCGGCGGTGGTGGCGGGCGGCGCGGAAGCGCTGCAACCGCTCTTCCCATTCCTCGGCCGCTTCGAGGTTCCCGGCGGCTTCGGCCGCGCGGATCATCCGCTCGTACCGGGAGCCCGTGCGGCCGTCCCACGCGCGGCGGGCCACGATCCGGCCGCCGTTGAAGGTGTAGAGGCCGTGCCGGGCCGCCGCGCGGACCGTGGCCCGGGTCGTCTCGTGCGTGGCGGCCGTCTTCACGACGCGGCCGGAGCGGACCCACAGCGGCACCGGCCGGGCGGGCGGCGCGTCGGGCACGACCGTGAGCACCGTCGGCGCGGTGTCGGCGGTCGGGGGGTCGGTGGCCTTGTGGAGGTGAACGACGTTCTCAGACATGCTGGAACTGCTCCTGACTGCCCCTTCGGGGCGGGAGTAAGGGAGAGCGCCGGGGTGGCCGTGTCCGTGGTAAGTCCCGGTCACCCCGGCGCGGGAAACGGGCTGGTCAGAACCAGCCGGACGACTTCTTGGCGGCCTTGTCGCGGGCGGCCTCGGTGAGGAGGCGCTGACGCTCGCCGTGCAGGGCGGTCAGTTCCGCGTTCAGCCGCATCTCGGCGCTGTTGCCGGTAGCGTCCATGCGCTGTTCCTCGCGGCCCGCGCTACGGCCCCGGGCGACCTTGTAGCCGCCGGCGGCCAGTGAGCGGGCCATGGCCCGGCGCTCGCTGCCGTTCAGCGGCCACCACTCGCCCCGGCGGACCGCGTCGAGCTTCTTCTGTGTCGCCAGGATCGCGCGGTCCAGGCGGCGGATGTCTGCGTTGCGCATCGGTTGACTGCTCCTCGAAGGCTTCGGGACGCCTCAGGCGGCCGTGCGGGCGGGGAGGGCGGCGGGGGCGAGGAATCGCAGCGCAGCCGTGGCCTGCTGCGGGACCACGCCGTTGCCCAGCGCTTTGAGCTGTGCGGAGCGGGACAGGCCGGGGACGTCGGTGACGTGTCCGGCGGGCAGGCCCATGAGCCATTCGACGAAGGCGGGGCTCAGCCGTCCCACAGCGTCAACTGGCCCGGGGGCGGGGCGCTGGAGGACCGCCTCCCACCGCGCGACCGCTTCGGCGTACTCGCCCCACCCGGCGGGACCGTCGGGAACGCGCTCAGCGCCACCTCGGGGAGGTTCGCCGTTCCGGACTGCACGCGCCGGTCCGTCGCTTCCGTGCGTGAGACGGCGCTGTGCGAGCCGTCCGTGGCCCGCGGGGTTGGCAGGAGCGAGCCCATCTCGGCGGCCAGGCTCTTGCCATGCGTCCCGGCTTCCTGCGAGGGGCTGCGTTTGGTCTGCCGGTTCTCGTTCTCCGACGCGTGTGGGGTCGGCAGCAGCGAGACGACGTGGCGCAGGTTCATCCCGCCCTGCGCCGCGTGCCCGGCTCCGGTGTTCTCCGAGGTCGACGGGGTCGGCAGGAGCGAGCCGACGGCGGTCGGAAGCTGCCCGCGCTGCCCGCCGCCCCTCCAGTCCCGTGCCGCCGGAGTCGGCAGGCCAGGCGAGGACGAAGAGACGTTTGCGCTGGTGAGCCGCTCCCACGTCAGATGCGCGAAGAGTGCACCACCGCGCATCGAACCCGAGGGCGGCAAGGTCGGAGAGGACGGAGTCGAATCCGAGAGAAAGGTGCCCTGCGACGTTCTCAAACACCGCGAGACGGGGTCGTAGAACCCCAAGGGCACGGGCGATGTCGGGCCAGATGTGCCGCTCATCAGCGGTTCCCTTCCTCTTGCCGGCGGAACTGAACGGCTGGCACGGGTAGCCGCCCGTCACGATGTCGACCGGCCCCACGTCCTCCCAGAGGGCGGTGGTGATGTCGCCCAGGTTCTGCACGTGCGGGTGGTGGTGGGCGAGGATGCGGCAGGCTCCGGCGTCGTTGTCCGCGACCCAGGCCAGCGAGCCGCCGAAGACCGCCTGGACCGCCATGTCGAGGCCGCCGTAACCGGAGCAGAGCGAACCGATGCGCAGCCCGCTCATGCCGCCGCCCCGGCGCGCTCCGCGCGCAGGGTGTCCCGCAGCGCCCGCGCATTCACCGGAGACGTGCGCACGGCCCGCCGGATGCCCTCGGCGGTCACCTTCGCGTCCGGCCAGTCGGCCGTCGCCTCGCGCGCCTCGGCGAGCAACTGATCCGGCGTGCGCTTCGGCCGACTCGACTTCGCCACCGCCGGGACACGCCCCGTGGCACGGCGCGGACGGGCCGACTCCGCCGCCACCGCACGCCGCTCGATCGAGGCGGCGGGGGCCGATGCGATCGAGGGGGACGGCTTGGCGGGCAGGGTCGACTTGAGGAAGCCGACGGCCACCGGACGGGGCAGCACGGTCACGTTCGGGGTGATCGGCGCGGGGGTCGATACGGGCAGGTCAGCCGTAGACCGTTTCGTATTGGTCTCAGTAGATTCCTCCGCATTCGTACTCTCGGACGGAATCGGGGTGGGGCGGTGGTGGAGGACCTTGGCCACGAGGTCGGAGCCGAAGTAGATCGACCCGACCGGCAGCGACGTGGCGAGCAGAACCAGGGCCCAATTCGCCGGGTCCCAGTCGGCCAGCCGTCCCCAGTCGACCGTGCGGCCGTGCAGCTCCGGGACCAGGCCGTGCACGTAGTTGAGGACCAGCGACGCGACCGTGTACGCCCCCAGCACCCGCAGCGCGAACGTACGGTCGCGATCGGCCAGGACCAGGGTGGCGATCAGGGCGAGCGCCATGAGGCCGTCGACCACGAACGGGTACAGCATCGCCGCCGTCTCGTCCGCGCCGACTGCACCGGCGATGTCCCGCAGCGCGTTCCACGAGACCCGGAACGCCATGCCGACCACGGCGACCAGAGCGAGCACAAGGGCGGTACGGCCCTTACGGTGAAGCCTCATGCCGCACCCCCGAGGGCGAGCAGGGCGGCGGCGATGAGTAGGGCACCGCCGGACAGGGTGAGGTCGACCGCGCGGCGCAGGCACGTGAACTTGCTGACCGCGAGCCGGGACAGTCCGGCGATGTCGGCGGCCAGGTCCCGGCCGCCGGCAGCGGCGCTGACCTCTTCGGCGGTGAGGGTGGCCCACAAGGGGAAGCCGTGCCGTCCGCGAATGTTCGGGCGGACCGACCACAGCAGCAGGCCAGCCGCCGCCAGCAGCACCACCACACCGACACCGCCCGCGACGGCGGCGGGCACGGTCAGCGGCAGGTCACGGGCGACCGTAAAGGTACCGGCGAGCACCGCACCGACGAACGCCAGCAGCAGTGCCGTCTTGGTGTCCGTCCGTGCGATCTCCGCCTTCACCTCAGCGTGCGCGGCGGTCAGGTTCGAGTCGGTGGCCCTCACGCGGCACCTCCGGGCAGGCTCGCACCGGCCGCGCGGTTGACCAGCGCGACGCGGGCGGCGAGCGCACGGCGGCGGGCCCGGCGGATGCGGCGCTCGTCGACCTCGGTCGGCGTGCGGTCGAGGGTGACGATGTGCGCGTCCAGCAGGTCGACGTCCGCGAGGATTACGGGCATCTCCTGCTCGATCGCGTCCAGCTCGGCGTTCGTCGGCTCCATGAAGTCGGCGAACGCGGTAACAACGTCCTGAACAGTGACGATGTGATTCATTGGGTCGTGTTCCTCTCAGCGTGGAACGGCCCGAAAAGCACCCCTCGGAGCGGCTACTCCGGGGGGTGCGCGCCGTTACTTGAGGTGGCCACGTGGTACACGCGGCGCAGCCACGGGAGTAGTGGCTGAAGTGCCCCGGACCGGACTCGAACCGGTCGGGTGGTCCTACGGGGCGCGCCGGTCTTCTCCGCCTTGTTTCCGACCCCTTCGGGCAGGCGGACCACGGGTTACCGGCAGTTCCCTGTGTGAAGTTCTCAAGGTGCTTGCGCTTCCTTCGAGCCCGTTTCACGGAGCCCTCCGGGCGTTCGCCTCGCACACCGCCGATCGGGACTAGCCCGCAACCTGGTGCGCACCAGCAGAATGCATCTGGTGCGCACCAGTGTCAAGGTGGTTCGCTGCTTCGAGTCGCGGTCACCTCGTCGTGGTGCACCTCCAGAAGACCTCTGGAGACAGTGGCTGCGGTAGGCAACAGGGCTTAACATCCGGCCTGTTAGGGGCTGTTGACCTGCGGTGATGTGCGGCATGCTGGCTAGGTGGTGCGAGCGGAACCAATGTCGGGAGGACGCCCGTGAGTACGGGACTTCGCAACGCGCGGACAGCGCGCGGATGGTCGCAGGAACGACTGGTTCGCGAGATCGAGCAGTACGCTCGACGGAACCTCACGGACGTTGCGTCGACCGCGAGCCTGCGGGTCTACGTCTCCGAGTGGGAGAACGGCAAGCGCACCATCTCCGACCGGTACGCACGCGTCCTGCGACAGCTCCTCGGCGTCACGGACGGGGAGCTGCGGGACACCGACCCGGTACCGGCAGCGCCAACCGCGGACGGTTACGACGACCTGCTGAGCCGAATCGACTTGGCGAGCAGTGTCGGTGAGTCCATGGTGAAAGCGTTCAACGACCAGACTGAACTACTGCGCACCATGGATCGCCAGAGGGGCGCCGCGGCCCTGGTCGACCAGATGACTGGCCATCTCTCCGCCCTCGAAGACGCACTCAACTTTGCGGTACTGCCCAGCGCGCGCCGGCCCGTGGCGCTCGCGCTCGCCGGTGCGTCGACTCTCGCAGCGTGGCAAGCGATCGACTCGGGAGCGGTTGAGCGAGCGTGGCGGCACTACGAACTTGCCAAGCGGGCGGCCCGCGACGCTGAAGAACCGATGTACCTGGCTCACGCCATGGGCGAGTAGGCGTACGTGCTCTGCGAGGCGGGGCGGCCGGCGCTCGCCGTCGATCTGGTGCGCGACGCACAGCGCACGGTCGGTCCCTCCGGCTCCGCTCGGCTGCGGGCGTGGCTGTATGCCGCGGAAGCCGAGCTGTGCGCGCATGCCGAGATGCCGGACGACAGTCGGCGTGCGCTGGAAGCGGCCATGGCCGTCATTCCGCCGGGTCCCGAGGACCGGGACCCGGACATGCTGAGCATCTTCCTGAATGGCGCCCATCTCGCCCGGTGGCAAGGCAACGTGCTCGCTCTCCTCGGGGAGGAGTCGGCAGTCACCAGCCTTTACGGTGCGCTTGAGGTCATGGACCCGACGTTCGTGCGCGCCCGCGCCGGCCTTCATGCCGACCTGGCGCAAGCGCACCTCACGCGAGCCGAGTACGACGACGCCAGCACGCACCTGCGGCAGGCTCGCTTGTTGGCAAGCCGTACCGGCTCGGTCCGGCAGCGTCGTCGCGTCGACCTGCTCAGTGCGCGCTTGTGAGTCCCTGAGTGCGCCGTGCCGCGAGGATGTGCAGCAGGGCAACGAGGGTGCCAGAGCCCAGCAGCTCACCGCGAGCCATGAGCCCGGGAATGTCCGCCAGCGGTACCCACTCGATGTGTCCGGCCTCTTCCAGGTCGGTCGGCTCACCGACCTTCTCGGCGCCATGTCCCACGAAGATCTCGTGCGGGGAGTCGACCATGCCCACCATGGGTTGATAGCTCACGACGTGCTCCAGCGACTTTGGCCGCCACCCCGTCTCTTCAACGGTCTCGCGCAGTGCCGTGTCCGCAGGGTCCTCGCCCTCGTCCACGATGCCGCCAGGGAGCTCCCAACCGAATTGCTTCGGCACGAAGCGGTACCGCCACATCATCAGAACACGGTCCTGATCATCAATGACGGCGGTAATGGCCACGTGGTGAAGCCTCACGACGTGATGCTCGAACCGCTTCACCCCGGGCGGTTCCACGTCCCAGAGCTGGAGTCTGACCCATCGGTTGTCGTACACGTCGCGCTCGCCGTGGATACGCCAGGGCTCCAGCCCTTCCGGACGCTGAACGCTCACCGCGCCCGGTACCCGGTACGAACTCCGTCCCCGCACCTCCAACTGTCCTTCGGAGACGAGACGGGCGAGCACCTGCCGCAGAGCCGTCCGGCCGATGCCGAGTTCTTCCACGAGCGTGCGTTCTGAGGGGAGCTTGTCACCGGGCGCGTACTCGCCTGCTGTGAGTCGCGCGCGAAGCGTCTCATAGACCTTGGTCGTCTTCGGTCCCATCCGCGGAGCACTCTCCGTTCTGACGTGGTGCGTACCAGCGTACCGACAGGGGCATAACGTGTGCTCACGGAGTCGCCTCACCCAGGGTCGGGAGTACTTCTTGGAACCCCGCTGTCCGGGCGCCGACTCTGAGGAATAGCGGCGGCCGGGGATCGACGCGGTTCGGTTACGTCTTGATCAGCTACGTCGATAATCATGCTAAAAAGCCCGATTAGTCGGGTAGCGCGCAGGGTGCCTAGAACTAGTGCCGCTTCGACCGTCCAACCTATGGCGCCGGGTTTCATGTCAGTGTCGAAGATCGGGACTGCTGCATGATCAGGTGACACCTGATCATGCAGCAGTCCCTTCAATAGACCTGGGCCGCGCGGTTACTACCGCCGTGGCAGGAGGTCCCCAAGAGCGTCGACGAGTTGGTTGACCTCTTCGGGAAACTCTTCAGCCCACGTGGCCAGGAAGGCGCCCGCCACAATGCTGCCCGCTTGGAAGTCGAGGTCTGCACCGATCTGCTCCCAAATGACGTGCCGGTCCCAATTAGTCAGAGCGCGGGTTTTCACTACCTCTTTCACACGCTCCTGCTGATGCACGGTCAATTGCAAGCGGAGAGCGAGCTTGGCTGCAACCGTGTCGAGCCGTTCCAGGATTCGACCGAGGACATGGGCCTCTGGCGAGCTGTCTCCTGGGAGGAGAAAGATCAGATCACTCGCACTCTCCCGCCCGGCTTGATCTCCATCAAGAATGCACACAGAGGTGAACTGCCGGGTCGGGTCTATGTTGTGCTGGAGGTTGACCTTGATCGCAGGGTCGGCTCCGCCCATGCCGTGCACCTTCACTGCGTCTAGCTCTATTCCGCCGTGAACACGCAGGGCTGTGGTCACCATCATCTCAGCGAAGTTGTCCTCAACGAAGATCGCGAGCTTGGCATGGATCTGGCCCGTGATTGTGCGCAGGGCGCGGACATCGAGCTTCCCCTGAAGCACCTCGCCATTGTAGGCCGCCCAGATAGCCTTTGATGGCAGGGGTGTAAGCGCATCGTTGGAATGGGTCGTGAATAGGACCTGGCAACCTTTGCGCTTCGCCACACCGATGAGGTATTCGACCATGCGCCGTGTAGCCACCGGGTGAAGGCCATTCTCGATCTCTTCGATAAGGATCATGGAGCCATCCGGGGCGGATTCAACCTCGGCAACGATCCGAATCACACTGGCCTCGCCGGCCCCAAAATGGAACTCGGAGTACTCCACGTCTTTGTGCGTGCGGCCGGAGAACAGCGTGACGTTGCCAGCCTCGTCGACGTAGAGCTGTTGGAAGCCTTCGATCGGCTTTCCGAGGATCCTCGCGACTTGCGCCGTCACCTCAGGGGGCAGCGCTACCTCCTTGAGTGCCGCGAACGACGCAGTCGCAGCCTTCTTGAGCTTGGCCCGCTCGGTGGCCGGGAGGGTGCGTTCAACCCCAAAAACCTTAACCTCGCGGTCAAGCACGGAGTCCCGGCTCCACCTGTACTCCTTGAAGCGTGCTGTGCGCGAGATGGGCCCCCGAGTGTTCAGCACCTTGTCGATGACTTCATACTCGATCGACCAATTCTGCATGCTCGCGTCATGCTTGCCACTCTTGGCGAAGAACCGGCCAGGAAGAACACTCTTGTAAGCCAACGCGGCAGCACCGAGGACCGTGCTCTTGCCTCCCCCGTTCGGTCCAACCAAAGCAGTTACGGGAAAGTCGAAGGTCACAGTGCGGTCGGTGAATCCGCGGACTTTCCGCAAAGTGAGCCTCTTTAGATACTTTCCATAGCTATCCTTCGAGACCTTCTCCTCCAGGCCGATGACCACGCTCGGGGATCTCGCTCTTGTACTCGTCCACATGCTCTCCTTTGAAGCCGGGAGACTCCGCAAACCCACTGTTCAGATCATCTCGGAAGCTCACTAGTCCTTCGCCTGCATCGGACACACGCGATAGCGTCGATGAGGTCCCGCAAGACGCGAGGATCTGAGACCCTACACCCGTAGACCTGCAGTTCAGGTCATGCTAACGAATCTCGCGTAGTGCCCCTGGAAGGCGACGGTGGCCACACCGACAGGGCCGAATCGGTTTTTCCCGACTATTAGGTCTGCTTCCCCCGCCCTGGGAGACTCCCGCTCGTAGGCATCTTCGCGATGAACAAGGATCACCGTATCCGCGTACTTTTCTAGCGACCTCGGTATGTCGTGCAAATTCGGAGGTTGAACGGGATAGTGGTGAGCCGGCCGTTCCGTTTGAAAAAGGGCGACGATTGAGACATCCAGCCGTTTGGCCAGTCGGCGCAGTTCGCGTGCCATGAAAGTTAGATCCTTTTCATGGTCAACAGGCGAGGGCCGTTGCTCGAAATCCATGATATCGATACTGTCGATTAGTACTAGTTGCAATTCCTTGAAGCTGCTGAGCCATTCACAGGAGGCTTCCAGTTCTCGGTAAGAGTAGAGAGGGTCATCCTTCATGTATATGGGAGCCTGAGATATGGCAGGCATTACCTCATTAATGCGTTGCCAGTCCTCGTCCTCCATGGCGGCAGATCTCATGCGATGCAGTGATACTCGGCCTTCGGCGGACATGATTCGCATAGCCATCTCTTGCTGGCTCATCTGTAAAGATACGAGTAGGCTGGTCCGTGAGTGCTTCAATGAAAAACTCCGAGCAATGTCCAGACCTAATGTGGACTTCCCGATACCGGGGGCACCTCCGATGATTGTGAACTCGCCAGGACGGAAGCCTGATATCAGTGCGTCGAGTTCATTGAAGCCGCTGGGGACTGCTTTCCGGGGCCCTCTTCTTCCGATTCCCTCAATCTCGTCGATTGTCGGTTCTAGTACGGTGGTGAAGCTGCTTATTCTGTGAATCCCTTCCACGAATGTAAATACCTCATTCGTGACGCTGTTAACTAGCGATTCAATGTCGACATGATCATCTGCTAGTGATCGGCCAGACAGCTCCGTGAATGCGTTCCCCAGCATGGCGACATGCTTCACTTTTGCTATCCTGATGGCCATGTCCGCGTATTCAGCGGCAGCCGATGGGTTAACCTCCTCTGTCAGGAGTGAGTTCAAGTACTCTGATACGTCGACTTCTGCTGAGAGTGTTGAGGCTACTTTTTGGGCGACTCTTTCACATGTAATATCCTGAGAGTCGGCGTAAAGTTCTAGTAGTGCCCCGTAAATCTCTCTGTTGACATCGGAGTGGAAGCTATCTGGTGTCATCGGTTCGACGATGTCGCCAATGGCCTCTGCAGATTTAAGCATGCAGCTCAGGAGCTTGCGTTCGATCTTATTTTCGGCCTCTTGGACCAGCTCCAGAGATCCCGATAGTGTGACGCCCCCTCTTGCGGGTGTATCCTTTTCATTCTCTTTCGATCCGGCGGAAATTCCTAGCGCTTCATCGTGTGCAGCATCGCGAAGCTGGAGAAGAGTCCGAACATATTCTTTCGGATCTTGCGTTTCTTCTGATCTGATTTCGGATTCTTTGATCAGCCACGACGTCAAACTGACGAGCTGGCGGGGGGTTGGGAGTTGCTTACCGTTAAGGATCTTTCCAATCGCCTGATAATTAACCGTGCCAGGGATGGAGTCGTCGTGCTTGAGTCCAGTGGCTATCTGTCTCAAGCCGGGCCGGCCAGCTGACGCGTAAGCCCGATGCAGGGCAGCGATGAGTTGCCGATGAGGGCCAAGGGGCACATCTGCCTCGCTCGGCATCGCCAGCCCGCGCTTCCCGCGTGTTGATCCCAAGCTGCACCTCCGAGTGTCTCCAAGTGTTTCCATGGGCAGCTTGTCATGCCCACCCGTCGCAGGTCAGGCCGTTGGCTTGACTTGCCAAGTGTCTATTTGTGACGCGAGGCGAACACCTCCTGGGAGCGGACGTTGACGCTGGGGTTACCGACTACGAAGGGAAGCCGATGCGTCGATGCCAGAAGAGGCGAGCTGCTACCGCTGGTCAGCTTGGGAGGGAGGTCAAAGTGCTCGCGATCATGACGTTCATTCAAGTGACACTCACGGTCGGGCTCAACGCACTGGCAACGGCGGTCCTCGCGTGGGCCCGGTAGCGATGCAGTGCGTCGCCTCCGACTGGCCCCTAGACGGCTCGCGGAGCGCCATGCGGAGGAGATGACCTCCTGAAGGCCGGGAACACCCCTGATCCCCCAGGTGTCCCCCGAGGGAGGCCCTAGAACAGGAAACCGCAGCTCACCCGCGCGGGGCCTGTCCCACTGTAAATCTGCCGGCTCAGCCTTCCCAGGTTCGAATCCTGGCGCCGCCACACGGGAACGAGAGGCCCCGTGACCTGCCCGAACAGCAGGTCACGGGGCCTTTGGTCATGGGTGGACGCGAACGGCGCTCGCGCCGCTGCGGGCAGACTGGTGTCATGGTCTCGTCCTCCCGCCGCAGAACCTGCCCAGAGTGCCGTCGCGAGATCGCCGTCGTCGCGGGGCGGTACGCGCGTCATGACCCTTCCGGTGCGCGAGCCAGTGGTGAGCTCGTCTCCTGCCCGGGTTCGCGTCGTCCGGCGCAACTCGGCGCGGCGCAGCCGTCCCTGGACGGGTACGTCGTCCCCGGGTTCCCCGGGCAGCTGCCGTTGTTCTGACCCGTAGCCCGAGAGTTCCGGGCTGCGCGCCCTCAGTTCCCGGCCACCGACTTCACCGCCACCGACACGGGCGTAGAACCGCTGATCAGCTCCAGGGTCAGACCGTTGGTGGCCGGGGTGTCGACCAGTTCCGCCAGTACGGCGGCCACGTCGTCGCGGGGGACCGCGCCGCGGCCGGTGTGTGCCTCCAGGCGGACGAGGCCGGTGCCGGCGTCGTCCGTCAGCGCGCCGGGGCGCAGGATCGTCCAGTCCAGCTCTTCCAGCGAGCGCACGTACGCGTCGGCCTCGCCCTTGGCGCGCTGGTAGACGTCGAAGATCTCGTCCCCCTGGTGGTGCGGGTCGGCTCCCATGGACGACACGACCACGAGGCGCCGTACGCCCGCCCGGACCGCCGCGTCCGCGAAGAGGACCGCCGCCGCCTTGTCCACCGTGTTCTTGCGGGCGGCCCCGCTTCCCGGGCCGGCGCCCGCCGCGAAGACGGCCGCGTCCGCGCCCCGCAGCCGCTCGGCGACCTCCTCGACCGAGGCCGACTCCAGGTCGAGCACGACCGGTTCGGCACCGGCCGCACGCAGATCGTCGGCCTGCTCGGCCTTGCGGATGATGCCCGCCACCTCGTCGTCGCGCGCGGCGAGCAACCGCTCCAGCCGCAGCGCGATCTGACCATGACCACCAGCGATGACAATGCGCATGTCTTCGACCGTACGCCCCGACGGCCGCCCTCGCCGCACGGCTTCGGCCGTATCCCACGGGGGCGTCAGGACTTACGGGACCTCACTGACGCGCAGGGCCCTCACCCTCCCGTCAAGGTTGTTCTTCACACCCTGTCAGGACGCTTCCCCGCGCTCCCCGCCCCCCTCTCGCTCCCCGCGTACCCCACGGCCCTGCCGAGGCAGCCCCAGGCCCTTCCCGGTCGTCGAGTCGCCGTACTCCCGTACCGCGCTGGTCCGGGCCACCACGCGCCCCCGATGCACCACGATCCGGCTGTACGCCAGGGACAGTGCTCCCGCCAGCCGCTCCCCGCGCACCGCGAGGAGTTCGGCAGGGAAGCCCGCCTCCACCCGAACCTCGGGCAGGCCCAGGGCCGCCCGCGCCGCGGCGCTCACCGCGTCGTACGCGTCCTCGGGGCGCAGCCCATGGCGGGAGGCCAGCAGGTAGGCCCCCTCCAGGGGGTCACCGCGCCCGACCGGGTTGGACACGTCCCGCAGCGCACCGCTCCCGGCGGCGACCCGTACGCCGGCCGCCCGCAGCAGCCGTACCGGGGTCGTGCCGTCGCGGCGGTCTACGGCGCCGCAGCTGCCCTGCGGCAGGCACACCACCGTCACCCCGGCCGCGGCGAGCTGGTCAGCGGCCCGGGAGGCCGCGTCGGCGGGCAACCGGCCCAGCCCTTCGCAGGGGCCGAGGGACACCCCGTGGCGCAGCCCGCCCGCCATCGCCGCCAGCCGGGCCAGCCGTGCCGGGGCGGCGGCGTCCGTGTGCAGGTCGACCGGGCAGCCGTGTTCGGCGGCGACTTCCAGGACCGCCTCGGCATACCCCGTCGGGTCGGGGTCCAGGTCCGGGCACCCGCCCACCACGTCGGCGCCCATCTTGACCGCGTCCCGCAGCATCGCCAGGCCGTCGGCCCCGGCCACCCCGGTCAGCAGCCTCGGTGTCGCGACCGCGGTCAGCTCGGTCAGCCCGCGCAGTGAGCGCCGCGCCCGCAGTACGGCGGTCAGCGCGTCCAGCCCCGGAACGCCACCCACACGCACGTGTGCCCGTAGCGCGGTCGCCCCGTGTCCCAGCTGGAGCAGGGCGGCCTCGGTGGCCCGGCGCTGGACGTCCAGGGGGTCGTAGGAGACGGGGCCGGGGGTGTCGGCCGTCAGTGTCGTGTCGCCGTGGACGTGGGGTTCGGCGGGGGCGGGGAGGAGCAGGTAGCCGGTGAGGTCCACGCGGGTGCCGGAGCCAGGCGTTCGGGCCGTGGTCAGGCTGCCGGCGGTGCCGACCGCCTCGATGCGCCCGCCGTGCAGCCGTACGTCCACGGTCCGGCCGTCGGTGAGCCGTGCCCCGGAGAGCAGGACCGATCCGCGGTCGGCGGGGTCCGAGGGGGAGGGCGAGTGGGGCGGCTGCGGCTGGCTGTCGGGCATCGCGCTCCTCTGGCTCGGGGACTGCGCAGTGGGGGACGCAATCACGCAGAGTGAGTCGAGCCTAGGACGGTGATCAGCCCGCGACGCGGAGGAGCGCAATAGTCGTACCGGTGCGGTCCCGCTGCGCCACGCCCTCTGGGGGCCGCCCGGGGCGTGTGCCCAGGTGGTCAGGCCCTCCGGCGCCGCCGGGGCGTGCACGCGGGAAGGGCGTGCACGCGGGAAGGGCGTGCACGCGGGAAGGCCGACGAGCCCGGGGACGGCGTGGGCAGGGGGCGGGGTGGTGTGGGCGGGACCCGGTGGCGGGGCGAGGCAGGAGGACGGGACGGCGCGGGTGGAGCCGTGGTGGAGCCGTGGTTGACCCGGTGGTGGCACGGGGCAGGGACGGGACGGGGCAGGCGTCGCGAAACGGATTTGGGCGAACGGCAGGCGACCGTGTAATGTCTTCATCGCTCGCCCCAATAGCTCAGTCGGCAGAGCGTCTCCATGGTAAGGAGAAGGTCAACGGTTCGATTCCGTTTTGGGGCTCTGGTGTGAGAGGTTCCCGCCGCAAGGCGGGGCCCGATCGCATCACAGCGGTGTAGCTCAGTCGGTAGAGCAAGCGGCTCATAATCGCTGTGTCACCGGTTCAAGTCCGGTCACCGCTACATTCAGTAGCCGATTGCGGGGTCGGTCCTTCAATCGGCTACTCTTTCCTGCGTTAGTACCATCAATCCGTTCGTCAAGGAGTGCACTCACGTGGCTGCCACCGACGTCCGCCCGAAGATCACGCTGGCCTGCGTGGAGTGCAAGGAGCGGAACTACATCACCAAGAAGAACCGGCGTAACAACCCGGACCGACTGGAGATGAAGAAGCACTGCCCGCGTTGCAACGCGCACACCGCGCACCGCGAAACGCGATAAATCAGGCTCGTACACGAGGCCGTCCCCGAGGTTTGGGGGCGGCCTCGTGTCGTTTCGGTCAGCGGTGCCGAAGGTGGCACCCACAGCCAGCAGAGCAGCAGGAGGTGGCGAGCCCATGGCGCTCGACCAGTCGTTCGTGGGGCGGACCTATCCGCCTACCGCGCCCTACGAGGTGGGCCGGGAGAAGATCCGCGAGTTCGCGGAGGCGGTGGGGGACGCCAACCCGGCGTACACGGACACGGAGGCCGCGAAGGCGCTCGGGCATCCGGACGTGATCGCACCGCCGACCTTCGTGTTCTCGATCACGTTCAAGGCGGCGGGTCAGGTCATCGAGGACCCGCAGCTCGGCCTGGACTACAGCCGGGTCGTACACGGCGACCAGAAGTTCGCCTACGCCCGTCCGGTCCGCGCCGGTGACCGGCTCACCGTCACCTCCACCATCGAGGCGATCAAGTCGATGGCGGGCAACGACATCCTGGACATCCGCGGAGAGGTGCACGACGAAGCCGGCGAGCACGTCGTGACCGCCTGGACCAAGCTCGTGGCCCGCGCGGCCGAGGAGGCGTGAGCATTCCATGACGCACCCCACGACGCATTCCACGACGCCTCCCGTGACGTCCCCCTCGACGCCTCCCGTGACGGCGAAGATCGCATATGGCGACGTCGAGGTCGGCACCGAGCTGCCCGCGCAGAACTTCCCTGTGAACCGGGCCACGCTCGTGCGGTACGCGGGCGCCTCCGGCGACTTCAACCCGATCCACTGGAACGAGAAATTCGCCAAGGAGGTCGGCCTGCCGGACGTCATCGCGCACGGCATGTTCACCATGGCGGAGGCGGTCCGTGTGATCACCGACTGGATCGGCGACCCGGGCGCGCTCGTGGAGTACGGCGTCCGCTTCACCAGGCCCGTCGTCGTACCGAACGACGACCAGGGTGCCGTGATCGAGGTCAGCGGCAAGGTCGCGGCCAAGCTCGACGACAACACCGTCCGCGTCGACCTGACGGCCACCAGTGCCGGACAGAAGGTCCTCGGCATGGCCAGGGCGATCGTGCGACTCGCCTGACGGGCCCGCCGCGGTTTCGGTGGACCTGTCGTAGTTCGCCTCGCGGGCGTTCGGTCGTCCGGTGGGCCTGTCGCAGTTCACCCCGCAGGCGTTCGGCTGCCCGCCAGTCGCCTCGCAGGCGTTCGGTCGCCCGGTGGGTCTGCCGTGACCGTCCGGGAGACATTTGGTAAGGGGCGTTCTCTTTGGGGAGCGGCCCCTTACCTGCCGCCGGGTGAGAACACCTCTTACTCGCTGCCGGGTCTCCTTGCCGCTGCGGCGAGAAGACCCGGGGGCCGGCCGTCCCTTGACATGGTTAGTGATTGAGTACTAACTTATTTTCATGGTCAGGATGAGCGCAGAGGAGCGGCGCGAGAGCGTCATCCGCGCGGCGATGGGCGAGTTCGCCCGCGGCGGCTTCTACGGCACGTCGACGGAGGCCATCGCCAAGCGGGTGGGAGTCTCCCAGCCGTACCTCTTCCGGCTCTTCCCGGGCAAGAAGGCCATCTTCCTTGCGGTGGCGGAGCGCTGTCTGCAGGACATGCGGCGGGTCTTCGAGGCGTCGTCCGAGGGCCTGAGTGGCGAAGAGGCCCTGGATGCCATGGCCGAGGCCTACACGCGATTGATCACCGAGCAGCCCGAGCGCCTCCAGATGCAATTGCAGGTGTACGTCGCTGTCGCGGCTGCGGAAGCGGCCGGGGACCACGAGTTCGGCGAGATGGTCCGCAGAGGCTGGATGGAGCTCTGGGACACCGTGCGCGTGCCCCTGGGCGGCGACGTCGAAGAGACGACGACCTTCATGGCGTACGGGATGCTCATCAACGCCCTGGCAGGCATGGGCTTCCCGTCCGAGCACCGGGTGTGGGACGGGCTGCATGTGTCGGCGCAGGTCAAGCGGGGTCGGCACGACACCTAGGGCGTAGGGGGCGTACGGGTGGATGCTCACGAGTGAGCGCTTCTGTATGCGCGTAAAAGTTAGTCATCAATTACTAACCGAAGCAACCGAAAGCACTGGACACCCTCTGGGGGAGAGATGTCACAGCAGAACGCACGACGCGGGGGAACGGGCTGGGCCCTCGCCATCACCAGCGTCGCCGGTTTCATGGCGGCCCTGGACAATCTCGTCGTCACCACCGCGCTGCCCTCCATCCGCGAGGACATGGGCGGAGGACTGCACGACCTGGAATGGACCGTGAGCGCGTACACGCTCACCTTCGCGGTGCTGCTGATGTTCGGGGCGGCCCTTGGCGACCGCTTCGGCCGCCGCAGGCTCTTCGCCGTCGGTCTCACCGTCTTCACCGGTGCCTCCGCCGCCGCGGCCATGGCGCCCGGCATCGACTCGCTCATCGCCGCCCGCGCGGTCCAGGGCGTCGGCGCGGCGATCATGATGCCGCTGACACTGACCCTGCTGACGGCCGCCGTGCCCGCCGAACGGCGTGGGATGGCGTACGGCATCTGGGGTGCCGTCAACGGGCTCGCCGTGGCCTCCGGTCCGCTGGTCGGCGGCAGCCTCACCGAGCACATCTCCTGGCAGTGGATCTTCTGGCTGAACGTTCCGCTGGGTCTGGTCCTGCTACCGCTCGCCCGTTTCCGCCTCGCCGAGTCGTACGGCACCGGAGCCCCGCTCGACCTCCCCGGCACCCTGCTCGCCAGCGGCGGACTCTTCGGCATCGTCTACGGCCTGATCCGCGGGCCCGTCGACGGCTGGACCGGGCCCGTGGTGCTGACCGCCCTGTTCGCCGGCGCCGCGTTGCTGGCCGGCTTCGTCCGCCACGGCATGAACGACAAGAACCCCATGCTCCCCATGCGCCTCTTCCGTTCCCGGGCCTTCTCCGGGATCAACGCGGCGAGCCTGCTGATGTTCCTGGGCATGTTCGGGTCGATCTTCCTGCTCAGCCAGTACATGCAGCACGTACTCGGCTACACGCCCACCGAGGCGGGGCTGCGCATGCTGCCCTGGACCGGCATGCCGATGCTGGTCGCCCCGATCGCCGGCGTCCTGTCGGACCGCATCGGAGGGCGCCCGGTCGTCGCTGCCGGGCTCTTCCTCCAGGCGGCCGGCCTCGGCTACCTCGCCTCCGTGATCACGGCCGATGCCTCCTACGCCGTCCAGCTGCCCGGTCTGATCCTCAGCGGGATCGGCATGGCCCTGTTCTTCGCCCCCGCCTCCGCCCTGGTGATGTCCAGCGTCGTTCCGAAGGAGCAGGGCATCGCCTCCGGCGCCAACAACGCCCTGCGCGAGGTCGGCGGCGCGCTCGGCATCGCGGTCATGGGCTCGATCTTCGCGGCGCAGGGCGGCTACGAGTCCGGGCAGTCCTTCGTCGACGGGCTGCGGCCCGCGGTCGCGGTGGGCGCCGGGGTGGTGGCCCTCGGAGGCGTCGCGGCCCTGGTGATCCCGTCCCGCCGCCGGGACGGCCAGGCGCCCCCGGAGGAGCACGGGCCGGCACCGACGCCCGAACCGGCGCTCATCCCGGCCGGGGGAGAGGCCTCCCGCTGACCTCCTGACACGGGAGAAGCGACATCCGAGAGCCACGAGAAGCACCACACGAAGCACCACACGAAGCGCCACACACGAAGCACCACACGAGAAACCACGGACGAGACACGAAAGGAGCCCGACATGCCCACCCTTCCCTGGATCGTTCCGAACCGGCCGCCGCAGGCCACGGAGGTGCACGTCTTCGCCTCCCGCTTCGAGACCCGCACCCTGTGGGGAGCGCTGAAGTTCCTGGCGCGCACGCCCGGCGTGTGGCGGCAGGTCGGCAAGGCGCCCGGAGCGTACGGCGCATCCCTGAAGGCGGAGCCGCTCAAGCGGACCTTCTGGACGCTGTCCGCCTGGGAGTCGCCCGAGGCCCTCAAGGCCTTCGCCCACTCCGGCACCCACGCGCCCACCTCACGCGGGCTGGCCGGGGAGATGCGGGACTCGAAGTTCGCCTCCTGGCCGGCGTCCAGCGACGAGCTTCCGGTGAACTGGACGGAGGTACGACGGCGACTGACGTGAGCACGGACACACGTACGGACGCACGTACGGACACGAGCGCGGACACAGGACGAACGTGAGGACAGGAAACGCCCCGGCCGACCGGGGCGTTTCCCGCTGCCCGGGACTGTCGGTGCCGTCTCGTACTCTTGAGCGCGTGCAGGAACTCCACGACGCCCCCCTCGCCCCGCTGACCACCTTCCGGCTGGGAGGACCGGCGACCCGGCTGGTCACGGCCACGACCGACGCCGAGGTGATCGCCGTCGTCCGCGAGGCCGACGACACCGGCACGCCCCTGCTGCTCATCGGCGGCGGATCCAACCTGGTCATCGGCGACAAGGGCTTCGACGGCACGGCCCTGCACATCGCCACGCGCGGTCTCTCCCTCGACGGCACGACGCTGGAGCTGGCGGCCGGTGAGGTATGGACCGACGCCGTCGCCCGCACCGTCGAGGCCGGACTCGCCGGCGTCGAGTGCCTGGCCGGCATCCCCGGCTCGGCGGGCGCGACGCCCATCCAGAACGTCGGCGCGTACGGCCAGGAGGTCTCCTCGACGATCACCGAGGTGATCGCGTACGACCGCAGAGCCGGCGGGACGGTCACCCTCACCAACGCGGACTGCGGGTTCTCCTACCGCCACAGCCGCTTCAAGGCCGAACCCGAGCGGTATGTCGTCCTGCGCGTCCGCTTCGGGCTGGAGAACGCCGACGGGCTCTCCGCCCCCCTCCGCTACGCCGAGACGGCCCGCGCCCTCGGCGTCGAAGCGGGCGAGCGGGTGCCGCTGACGACGGCCCGCGACACCGTGCTGAAGCTGCGCGCGGGCAAGGGCATGGTCCTGGACCCCGAGGACCACGACACCTGGTCGGCCGGGTCGTTCTTCACCAACCCGATCCTCACGGACGAGGAGTTCGCCGCCTTCCGCACGCGCGTGGGCGAACGCCTCGGCGACGCCGCCGAGCCGCCCGCCTTCCCGGCCGGCGAGGGCCTGGTCAAGACCTCCGCGGCCTGGCTGATCGACAAGGCCGGCTTCACGAAGGGTTACGGCACCGGCCCGGCCCGCATCTCCACCAAGCACACCCTCGCTCTCACCAACCGCGGTGAGGCGACCACGGACGATCTGCTCGCCCTGGCCCGCGAGGTCGTCGCCGGAGTCCGCGAGGCCTTCGGCGTCACGCTGGTCAACGAACCGGTGACGGTCGGCGTCAGCCTCTAGCCGAAGCCGAAGCCGAAGCCGGAGCCGGAGCCGGAGCCGGAGCCGGAGCCGGAGCCGGAGCCGGAGCCGGAGCCGGAGCCGGAGCCGGAGCCG
>NZ_JBNGGE010000063.1:0-37816 GCF_049975785.1 Streptomyces sp. WG7 | reverse complement strand
CCCGGAAGCTAAGCCTTACAGCGCCGATGGTACTGCAGGGGGGACCCTGTGGGAGAGTAGGACGCCGCCGAACAATCATTCAAAGGGTTGGACCCAGAACTTTCGGTTCTGGGTCCAACCCTTTTTTGTCGTCCGTCACTTCAAGTTCACGTTGCGCTACGACCATCACTCGTATGGGTACTGCAGCAATGCTCAGGGCCGCCGGCGTCGGAGTCGGCGACGAGGTCGTCGTACCTGCCTTCGGCAACGCGGAAGTCGCCGAAGCCGTCGCTCTGATCGGCGCGTTGCCGGTCTTCGCGGACATAGACCCGGAGACGTACTGCCTGGACGCCAGCGCGGTGGAGGCGGCGCTGACACCCCGGAGCGCGGCCGTGGTGGCCGTACACCGGTTCGGGAGGCCGGCGGACATGACGGCGCTGCACAGCGTCGGGCAGCGGCACGGGTTGCTCGTGCTGGAGCAGGGCGACTCCGAGATGTCGTACGAGGAGATGGCACAGCGCAGGCAGCGGGCCGCCTACCTCGACGGGAAGTTGAGGGGCGTGCGTATCCCGGACTGGGCTGACGGGCACACCTATCAGCAGTACGTGGTGCGGGTGCCCGGCAACGGGCGGCCGGACCGTGACGCGTTCGCCCGGGCCGTGCGGGGCAAGGGAGTCGAGTGCCGGGTGCCGGTGAAGACGCCGGTGCACCGGATGCCCGGCTTCCGGCGGTGCGTGTCGCTGCCGGAAACGGAGCGGGCCGCGAACGAGACGCTCGCCCTGCCGGTCGACGCCTCGTTGACCAAGCGGGACATGCAGCGGATCGTGTCCGCCTGCAACGCCCTCGGCGGTCTTCTCCAGGCCGCGTACTGAAATCCCTGGTTGGGACCACCCGCCCGTTCGGGGTATGATCTATTCCGTTGCCACGGGGGAAACCCCGGAAAGCAACAGGCCCCTATAGCTCAGTCGGCAGAGCGTCTCCATGGTAAGGAGAAGGTCAACGGTTCGATTCCGTTTGGGGGCTCCACCGCAAAGGCCCCGCCCGATTGGGCGGGGCCTTTCGCATGCCCGGATCCGGTCCCGGGTCCGGTGCGCTAGTCCGTGTGCGGCTCCGGGACGCGCATCGCGAGAATCGCCATGTCGTCGGACGGTGCGTCCGACGCGAAGCGCTCGACCGCGCGCATGATGCGGGCCGCCACCGCGCCGGCCGTCAGGCCCGTGCACGTCGTGAGGACGTCGGCGAGGCCGTCGTCGCCCAGCATGCGCGTGCCCTCACGGCGCTCGGTGACGCCGTCCGTGACACAGAGCAGGACGTCACCCGGGTCGAGGGTGACCGTCTGCTCGTACAGCTCCAGGTCCTCGATGACACCGAGGAGAGGCTGAGGCTCCGCTGCCGGTTCTACCGTGCCGTCCTGGCGCAGGCGGAGCGGAAGGGGGTGGCCGGCGCAGACCACCCTCAGCTCCGCGCCGCCGTCCTCCTGCGGGCGCATCTCGCCGTACAGCAGGGTGAGGAAGCGGCTGCGGGCGCCCTCGTCGAGGATGGCCGAGTTGAGGCGCTCCAAGACCGCCGGACCGCTGAGCCCCTCGCGGGCCAGCAGGCGCAGGGCGTGCCGGGCCAGGCCCGTGACAGCCGCCGCGTTCGGGCCCGTACCGCAGACGTCGCCGATGGCGAAGCCGTACGCGCCGTCGCTGATCGGGAAGAGGTCGTAGAAGTCGCCGCCGACCTCGTTGCCCTCGCCGGCCGCGCGGTAGATGACCTCGACCTCGACGCCGTCGATCAGGGGCAGCTCCGGCGGCAGGAGGCTGCGCTGGAGGGACTGGCTGATGGCCGTGCGCTCCGAGTACAGGCGGGCGTTGTCCAGGGCCAGGGCGGCCCTGCGGGACAGGTCCTCGGCGAGTTCGAGGATCTCCTGGCGGAAGTGCTCGTCGGTCGGCTTGCCCAGCGTGAGCATGCCGATGACGCGGTTGCGGGCGACCAACGGGAGGACCACGGTCTCGCCGCCGACCGCGGAGGCCGTGGCGAGGGTCGGGCCGATGCCGCTGCTGAGCTGACGCGTAGGGCCGCCGTTGAGACCGAGGTCGCGCATGGAGGTGCGCAGTGCCGCCTGGTGGGCCACCTCACCGGGCGCCGACCAGACACGGGCGCCCGGGGTGGGCACCGGGTCGGGTGGGGCGATCTTCGACAGCAGGGACTTGATGCCGTCGATGAGCTCCTCGTCCTCGTGCAGGACATAGGAGAGATACGGCTCCGACGCCTGGTCGGCGATCGTGTAGACGGCGCACCAGGTGGCCAGGGTCGGGACCGTCATCTGCGCCATCAGGGCCAGCGTCTGATCGCGGTCCAGGGTGCCGGCGAGGAGGTCGGACGCCTCCACGAGGAAGCTGAGCGAGCCGCGGCGCAGCCGTTCCAACTCGCCCAGGCGGGCGGACTCGACGGCCAGGGCGATGCGGTCGGCGGCGAACTGGAGGCGCAGCGCCTCCTCGTTGGAGTACCGGCCGGCGGACTCGGCCGCGACGCCGAGGGAGCCGGTGAGGCGGCCCTCGACCTTGAGGGGGACGGTGACGACCGAGCGCATGCCCGTGCCGTTCAACAGGGGGACGGCGCCGGGCACCGCCGCGAGGTCGTCGTGGACGGCGGGCATGCGCGCGGAGCCGTAGCGGCCGGGGCCGGCCTCGACCGGGACGCGCGCGAAGCGCTGGCGGGCGGAGGGCAGGCCGGTCGAGGCGCGGACCTCCAACTCGGTTTCGTCGTCGGTCGCCAGGAGCAGGAAGGCGGCGTCGGCGTCGAGCATGTCGCGGGCGCGTTCCACGGTGCGCTGGAGGAGGCCGTCGAGATCGTCCGGGGCGGGGGAGCCGATGAACACCTCGAAGGGATCGGCACTCTGGCCCTCGGAGGAGGAGGAGTCGGAGGACGGTACGCGCGACGGCGTCTGCAGGACCGCGCGTTCGTGCTCCCGGACGAGGAGGCAGACCGTGGACGGCTCACCGGCGGCGTCCCGGACGCGGAGGTGGGAGGCGTAGACGGGTGTGACACGGCCGTTGGCGCCCCTTATGCCGTAGCTGCCCTCCCAGCGGGAGAGTTGGAGCGCCTCCACGATTCCGGTGCTGGTGCCGGGGGTGTGCGGCCAGGCGGCGAGGTCGGTCAGCGGCTTGCCCGTGACCTGATCGGCGGGATAGCCGAAGAGTTCCTCGGCGTCCTCGTTCCACGACGAGACGGCGCCGGCGCGGTCGATCTGCACGACGGCGACGCGGACGCGGGCGTCGGCGAGGGGGAGGAGATCCGCCGGGAGGGAGGGGCCTGCTGCGCGGGTGCCGACCGGGCGCTGCGGGAGATGGAGATGGAACCAGACGTTCTTCAGGGTGGACGTGTACTCGACGCCCCAGCGGTCGGCCAGGGCAGCGCACAGCTGGAGTCCCCGACCGCCCTCGCGGTCGAGGCTGCCCATCTGGGCGGGGGAGCCCTGGAGGGGGACCTCGCGCTCCGGGTAGTGGTCGGCCACCTCGATCCGTACGCCGTCGTCGCTGCGCAGGCAGACGACATCGGCTGTGGTGCCGGCGTGCACCACGGCATTGGTCACCAGTTCGCTGGTGAGCACCACGGCGTCGTCGACGATGTCGGCATGGCCCCAGCCCTGGAGCGTGTCCCGGACGAAGGACCGGGCGCTCGCCACCGACCGTCCGACGGGCTCGAAGCTGGCGGCCGCGCGCGCGGTGATCACAGAACTCCTCGACACTCTCTCCCCGGGCACGGCCTCATGGCCGACCGGCTCACTCCGCTGCTGCGGCAGCCCACCCGTCGGCCCGGGATCCGGGGGCTGCTCCCCCGGGATCAGTCCGGTGGTCATTCCGGCCGCCCCTCCGATGCCCGCTCGTCTCCGTGCCACCGCCGCCCAGACCGGACGCACCGGCGTGGCCCGACAGCCGCATGCAAGGTTACTTACCTTCGCCGTCCGCGCGGATGCCGGTCTGCAGTGTTTCCGCCCAGAGGGTGTGCGGACGATGTGCGAAGCTGCCGAACTGTTATGGCCGGGTTCGGCCGGGGTGAAACACTGGGCAGGCTTCCTACGAAGGTCAGGGCAGGTTGAATGCGCGCCGAGTGCGGCGGGCAGCAGCCCTGGAAGCGGTCCGGCGAGCCGGTTCGGATCGCGCGGCAGCACAGAAGAACGCGGCAGTAACCGGTCCGCCGAGCGGTGGCAACCGGGCACAGCAGTAACGGTCGACCCCTGCGGGAGGGACACAGTGGAGTCTGGCGCAGCGACGCGGGCCACGAAGACGCGCGCGAAAGGCGGACAGTCCCTGAGTAACCAGGGCAAAACGCGGGGTGGCAGTACGACCGTGGACACGGCCGCGCTGAATCGGCTGCTCGCCGCCCTCGTATCCATGCGGGAGGGGAACTTCCGCAAGCGGCTCACCGTGTCCGGCGACGGCGTGATGTCGGAGATCGCGGCGGTTTTCAACGAGGTGGCCGACCGCAATCTCCACCTCACGGGTGAGCTGGCCCGGGTGCGGCGCATGGTCGGGCGTGAGGGAAAGCTCACGGAGCGGCTGGAGACGGGCGCCTGCGAGGGGTCCTGGGCGACCGCGATCGACAACTCGAACGCGCTCGTGGACGACCTCGTACGGCCGGTCTCCGAGGTCAGCCGGGTGCTGTCGGCGGTGGCGGACGGTGATCTGTCGCCGCGCATGGAACTGCGGACGCAGACGGCGGAGGGCACCGGGCAGCCGCTGCGCGGTGAGTTCCTGAAGGTCGGGCGGACCGTGAACAACCTGGTCGACCAGCTGTCGACGTTCACGGACGAGGTCACACGGGTGGCCAGCGAGGTCGGCACCGAGGGCAAGCTGGGCGGTCAGGCCCGGGTGCGTGGAATGTCCGGTTCGTGGAAGGACCTCACGGACTCCGTCAACACGATGGCGTACCGGCTCACCGCGCAGGTGCGGGACATCGCGCTGGTGACGACGGCGGTGGCCAAGGGGGATCTGTCCCGGAAGGTCACGGTTCACGTGGCCGGCGAGATGCTGGAGCTGAAGAACACCGTCAACACGATGGTGGACCAGCTCTCCGCGTTCTCGTCCGAGGTGACGCGCGTCGCCCGCGAGGTCGGCACCGAGGGCGCCCTGGGCGGGCAGGCGCAGGTGCCGGGCGTGGCCGGGGTGTGGAAGGAGCTCACCGACTCCGTCAACACCATGGCCGGGAACCTGACGGCCCAGGTGCGGGAGATCTCCCACGTGACGACCGCGGTCGCCAACGGCGACCTGTCGAAGAAGGTGACGGTGCCGGCCCGCGGCGAGGTCGCGCAGCTCGCCGAGACGATCAACCAGATGACCGAGACGCTGCGGATCTTCGCGGACGAGGTCACGCGCGTGGCCAACGAGACCGGCGGCGAGGGGCAGCTCGGCGGACAGGCGAACGTGCCGGGCGCGGCGGGCATCTGGAAGGACCTGACGGATTCCGTCAACACCGTCTTCCGGAACCTGACCACTCAGGTGCGTGACATCGCCGCGGTGACGACGGCGGTGGCCAGCGGTGACCTGTCGCAGAAGGTCACCGTGGACGTGGCCGGTGAGATGCTGGAGCTGAAGAACACCGTCAACACGATGGTGGACCAGCTGTCGAGTTTTGGTGCCGAGGTCACGCGGGTGGCCCGTGAGGTCGGTGTCGAGGGTGAGCTGGGTGGCCAGGCGCAGGTGCCGGGTGCCGCGGGGACGTGGAAGGACCTGACGGATTCCGTCAACACCGCGTTCCGGAACCTCACCGGGCAGGTGCGGAACATCGCCCAGGTGACGACGGCGGTGGCCAACGGCGACCTGTCGCAGAAGGTCACCGTGGACGTCTCCGGCGAGATGCTCCAGCTGAAGAACACCGTCAACACGATGGTGGACCAGCTGTCGAGCTTCGCCGACCAGGTGACCCGGATGGCCCGGGACGTGGGCACGGAGGGCCGCCTCGGCGGTCAGGCCCGCGTCGACGGGGTGTCGGGGACCTGGAAGGAGCTGACGGACTCCGTCAACTTCATGGCGGGCAATCTGACCTCCCAGGTGCGGCAGATCGCCCAGGTGACGACGGCCGTGGCGCGGGGCGACCTGTCGCAGAAGATCGACGTCGACGCGCGCGGGGAGATCCTGGAGCTGAAGAACACCATCAACACGATGGTCGACCAGCTCTCCGCCTTCGCCGAGCAGGTGACCCGGGTCGCCCGCGAGGTGGGCACGGAGGGCCGCCTCGGCGGTCAGGCCCAGGTGCCCGGGGTCGCCGGTGTGTGGCGCGACCTGACCGACTCGGTGAACGGCATGGCCGGGAACCTGACCGCGCAGGTGCGCAACATCGCGCAGGTCGCGACGGCGGTGGCCCGCGGTGACCTGTCGCAGAAGATCACCGTGGACGCGCGCGGGGAGATCCTGGAGCTGAAGAACACCCTGAACACGATGGTGGACCAGCTGTCGTCGTTCGCCCAGGAGGTCACGCGCGTCGCGCGCGAGGTGGGCACCGAGGGCATCCTCGGCGGGCAGGCGGAGGTGCAGGGCGTCTCCGGCACCTGGAAGGACCTCACGCAGTCCGTGAACGGCATGGCCAACAACCTGACCATGCAGGTCCGCAACATCGCCGAGGTCACGACCGCGGTGGCCAAGGGCGACCTGTCGAAGAAGATCACCGTCGACGCCAAGGGCGAGATCCTCGAGCTCGTCACGACCGTCAACACGATGGTCGACCAGCTGTCCTCCTTCGCCGAGCAGGTCACGCGCGTGGCCCGCGAGGTGGGTACGGAGGGCATCCTCGGCGGGCAGGCGCACGTGCCCGGTGTCGTGGGCATCTGGAAGGACCTCAGCGACAACGTCAACCTGATGGCGAAGAACCTCACCGTCCAGGTGCGGAACATCTCCCAGGTGGCCGCCGCCGTCGCCAACGGCGACCTGACGCGGACGGTGACGATCGAGGCGCGCGGCGAGGTCGCGCAGCTCGCCGACACCTTCAACACCATGGTGAAGACGCTGAGTTCCTTCGCCGACCAGGTCACCAAGGTGGCTCGCGAGGTGGGCACGGACGGCATCCTGGGTGGCCAGGCGCACGTGCCGGGCGTGGCGGGCACCTGGAAGGACCTCACCGAGTCGGTGAACCAGATGGCGTCCAACCTGACCGGTCAGGTGCGCAACATCGCCATGGTCACCACGGCCATCGCCAAGGGCGACCTGACCAAGAAGATCGACATCGACGCGCGCGGGGAGATCCTCGAGCTGAAGACGACCATCAACACGATGGTCGACCAGCTGTCCTCCTTCGCCGAGGAGGTCACCCGCGTGGCCCGCGAGGTGGGTACGGAGGGGCAGCTCGGCGGTCAGGCACGCGTGCGTGACGTCGACGGCACCTGGCGGGACCTGACCGAGTCCGTGAACGAGATGGCCGGGAACCTCACCCGGCAGGTGCGTGCCATCGCGCGCGTGGCGACCGCGGTGACGCGCGGCGACCTGAACCTGAAGATCGACGTGGACGCCTCCGGGGAGATCTCCGAGCTCCAGGACTACATCAACAAGATGATCGCCAACCTGCGCGACACCACGATCGCCAACAAGGAACAGGACTGGCTCAAGGGCAATCTGGCCCGGATCTCCGGGCTGATGCAGGGACGCCGCGACCTCCAGGACGTGGCCTCGCTGATCATGAGCGAGCTGACCCCGGTGGTCTCCGCGCAGCACGGGGCGTTCTTCCTCGCCATGCCGCACGTCGACGGCCAGGAGCAGGCCGGAGCCGAGGGCGACCAGTACGAGCTGCGCATGCTCGGGTCGTACGGCTACTCGATGGGCTCCATGCCCACCTCGTTCCGTCCCGGGGAGGCGCTGGTCGGCACGGCCGCCGCGGAGAAGCGCACGATCCTCGTGGAGAACGCGCCGAGCGGGTATCTGAAGATCTCCTCCGGGCTCGGAGAGGCTCCGCCCGCCCAGGTGATCGTCCTGCCGGTGCTGTTCGAGGGGCAGGTGCTCGGCGTCATCGAGCTGGCGTCCTTCACCCCGTTCACGCAGATCCAGAAGGACTTCCTCAACCAGATCGCCGAGATGATCGCGACGAGCGTCAACACCATCTCCGTCAACACCAAGACGGAGGTGCTGCTGAAGCAGTCGCAGGAACTGACCGAGCAACTGCGGGACCGGTCCGAGGAGCTGGAGCAGCGGCAGAAGGCCCTCCAGTCGTCCAACGCCGAACTGGAGGAGAAGGCCGAGCTGCTGGCGCAGCAGAACCGCGACATCGAGGTGAAGAACACCGAGATCGAGGAGGCGCGGCAGGTCCTGGAGGAGCGTGCCGAGCAGCTCGCGGTCTCCATGCGCTACAAGAGCGAGTTCCTGGCCAACATGTCGCACGAGCTGCGTACGCCGCTCAACTCGCTGCTGATCCTGGCCAAGCTGCTCGCGGACAACGCCGACGCGAACCTGTCCCCGAAGCAGGTCGAGTTCGCCGAGACGATCCACGGCGCCGGCTCCGACCTGCTCCAGCTCATCAACGACATCCTCGACCTGTCGAAGGTCGAGGCGGGCAAGATGGACGTCTCCCCGACGCGCATCGCGCTCGTCCAGCTCGTCGACTACGTGGAGGCCACGTTCCGGCCGCTGACCGCGGAGAAGGGCCTCGACCTGTCGGTGCGGGTGTCGCCGGAGCTGCCCGCCACGCTGCACACCGACGAGCAGCGGCTGCTCCAGGTGTTGCGCAACCTGCTGTCCAACGCGGTGAAGTTCACCGACTCGGGAGCGGTCGAGCTGGTCATCCGGCCGGCCCGCGACGAGGTTCCGCAGGCCATCCGGGAGCAGTTGCTGGAGGCCGGTTCGATGAGCGACCCGGACGCGGAGCTGATCGCGTTCTCCGTGAGCGACACCGGGATCGGGATCGCGGCCAGCAAGATGCGGGTGATCTTCGAGGCGTTCAAGCAGGCCGACGGCACCACCAGCCGCAAGTACGGCGGTACGGGCCTGGGACTGTCCATCTCACGGGAGATCGCGCAGCTGCTGGGCGGTGAGATCCACGCGCAGAGCGAGCCGGGCCGTGGGTCGACGTTCACGCTCTACCTGCCGCTGCACCCGAGCGAGCTGCCCGCCCACGGTTACCAGCAGCCCCTTCCGTCGCTGGAGCCCGGCGGGGTGCTCGCGTCTCCGGGCGCCATGGCCGAGCTGCCGGGGACGCGAGCCGAACCGCCGGCCGAGGTGACGTCGTACCACGACTCGCAGAACGGCGCCGCGGCGCTGTTCCGGCGCCGTCGCAAGGCGGTCCCGGAGACCGAAGCGCGGCCCTCGGCGCAGGAGCAGCAGCCGGGCGCCGGGCCGGAGGCGGCGCCGCAGCCGAACCGGGGGATCCGCTTCGGCGGGCAGAAGGTGCTGATCGTCGACGACGACATCCGCAACGTCTTCGCGCTCACCAGCGTCCTGGAGCAGCACGGCCTGTCCGTGCTGTACGCCGAGAACGGACGCGAGGGCATCGAGGTCCTGGAGCAGCACGAGGACGTGGCGGTCGTCCTGATGGACATCATGATGCCCGAGATGGACGGCTACGCGACGACCACGGCGATCCGCCGGATGCCCCAGTTCGCAGGCCTCCCGATCATCGCGCTGACCGCGAAGGCGATGAAGGGCGACCGGGAGAAGGCCATCGAGTCGGGTGCCTCCGACTACGTGACGAAGCCGGTCGACCCCGATCACCTGCTGACGGTGATGCAGCAGTGGATGCGGCAGGAGTAGGTTCGGACGGGCACCGGACGGTACGTCCGGTCGGTCCGCCTGCGGTACGGTCGGGCACGGTGGCCGTGGTACGCCGGGGCGCGGTGTCCGTGGTACGTACGGGCACCGTCCGCGCGGCGCGTGCGGGCGGTGTGCGAACGTGGGGTGCGCGCGAGTGGCGGGAAGCCTCGGTGTCCACACGCGGTTGCTGACCGAGTGTGCCCGAAGCCGTGTAGAAGTACGGGATTCGGGGAACCTTCTGGTCCCCCGCTGCGTTTCTGCTACGTGCACAGTGACATCACGGTGACAGGGTGTGGCGACAGGCGGGGTGCGGCTACGATGACCGGCACAAGGACGGGCGGCGCAAGGGAGTCGTCCCCTGGGGCGGCGCCCGCCGGTGCTGCCCCAAGTCCTGCGGACAGGGGAGGCCCCACGCCGGGGCGAGGAGGGCGGGCCATGGTGCAGAAGGCCAAGATCCTCCTGGTCGATGACCGGCCGGAGAATCTGCTGGCGCTGGAGGCGATCCTCTCGGCGCTCGATCAGACGCTGGTGCGGGCATCGTCCGGGGAGGAAGCGCTCAAAGCACTGCTCACGGACGACTTCGCGGTCATTCTGCTGGACGTCCAGATGCCGGGCATGGACGGTTTCGAGACCGCCGCCCACATCAAGCGACGGGAGCGGACCCGGGACATCCCGATCATCTTCCTCACCGCGATCAACCACGGCCCGCACCACACCTTCCGCGGGTACGCGGCGGGTGCGGTGGACTACATCTCCAAGCCGTTCGACCCGTGGGTGCTGCGCGCGAAGGTCTCCGTCTTCGTCGAGCTCTACATGAAGAACTGCCAGCTGCGCGAGCAGGCGGCGCTGCTGCGGCTCCAGTTGGAGGGCGGTGGCAAGGCCGCGGGCGGTGAGACCAAGGAACCCGCCGGGCTGCTCGCCGAACTGTCGGCACGGCTGGCGGCCGTCGAAGAGCAGGCAGAGGCGCTCTCCAAGCAGCTCGGCGACGAGTCGACGGACGCGGCGGCGGTGGCGACGGCGGCCCATCTGGAGCGCAAGCTCACCGGACTGCGGCGGGCACTGGACGCCCTGGAGCCGGGCTCGTCCGAAGGCCCGACCGCGGTCAACTGAGGTCCGTGGGCGGGCCGGGAGGACCGGCGGGGCCGACTGGTGAGGGCGTGTCAGCGGCTGTAGCGGAAGCGTCAGTTCCGGACTTTCCCGCGGGCGACACGAACGGGTGAAGCGGTGGGCACACGTGTCGACCGCCGTCTCCCCCGGTAACCTCACACCTATGGCCTCACGTCCCTCCGCAGCCAAGAAGCAGCCCGCGAAGAAGGCGGCCGCTCCCGCGAAGGCTCCGGCGAAGAAGGCCGCTGCGAAGAAGGCACCCGCGAAGAAGGCGCCGGCCAAGAAGGCCGCGGCCAAGAAGCCCGCGCCTCGGCCGGCACCCAATCCGACCGGTGGCGTCTACCGGCTCGTACGCGCCCTCTGGCTGGGCATCGCGCACGCCGTCGGCGCCGTCTTCCGCGGTATAGGCGCCGGGGCGAAGAACCTCGACCCGGCGCACCGCAAGGACGGTGTCGCGCTGCTGCTGCTCGGCGTCGCGCTGATCGTCGCGGCGGGTACCTGGGCCGACCTCAAGGGCCCCGTCGGCGACCTCGTCGAGATCCTGGTGACCGGTGCCTTCGGCCGGCTGGACCTGCTGGTGCCGATACTGCTCGGTGCCGTCGCCGTGCGCCTGATCCGGCACCCCGAGAAACCCGAGGCCAATGGCCGGATCGTGATCGGCCTGTCCGCGCTCGTCATCGGCGTCCTCGGCCAGGTGCACATCGCCTGCGGCTCACCGGCGCGCAGCGACGGCATGCACGCCATAAGGGACGCCGGCGGCCTCATCGGCTGGGGCGCGGCGACCCCCCTGTCGTACACGATGACCGACGTCCTGGCGGTGCCGCTGCTGGTGCTGCTCACCGTCTTCGGGCTGCTGGTCGTCACCGCCACGCCGGTCAACGCCATCCCGCAGCGGCTGCGGCTGCTCGGTGTGCGGCTCGGTCTGGTCCGTGACCCGGAGGCGGAGGCCGACGCGTTCGGCGACGACGACGAGCGCTACGAGGAACAGTGGCGCGAGGCGCTGCCCGCGAAGCGCCGCGGACGCGGGGGACCGGCGTCACAGCCGTACGACCCCGACGCGGCCGAGCAGGAGGCGCTCACCCGGCGTCGCGGCAGGCCCCGGCGGTCCACCGCGCCGCAGCCCGAGGCGAACCGGCCGATGGACGCCGTGGACGTCGCCGCCGCGGCCGCCGCCGCGCTCGACGGCGCCGTGCTGCACGGGATGCCGCCCTCGCCGCTGGTCGCCGACCTCACCCAGGGCGTGACCACGGGGGACCGCGAGTCGACGACGCCCACTCCCACGCCCGTGCCGGCCGCGCGCCCGCAACCGGGCAAGCTCAGGCAGGACAAGGCGCACCAGGGCCACCCCGGCGAGGGCACGGCGGTCGTCGCCGATCTCACCAAGACCCCGCTCCCCAAGGAACGGGACCTGCCGCCGCGCGCCGAGCAGCTCCAGCTCTCCGGCGACATCACCTACTCCCTGCCGGCCCTCGACATGCTCACCCGGGGCGGCCCCGGCAAGGCGCGCAGCGCCGCCAACGACGCCATAGTCGCCTCGCTCACCACCGTCTTCACCGAGTTCAAGGTCGACGCCGCCGTCACCGGCTTCACCCGCGGGCCGACGGTCACGCGGTACGAGGTCGAGCTCGGGCCCGCCGTGAAGGTCGAGCGGATCACCGCACTGGCCAAGAACATCGCGTACGCCGTCGCCAGCCCCGACGTGCGGATCATCAGCCCGATCCCCGGCAAGTCCGCGGTCGGCATCGAGATCCCCAACACCGACCGGGAGATGGTCAACCTCGGCGACGTGCTGCGCCTCGCGGAGTCCGCCGAGGACGACGACCCGATGCTGGTCGCCTTCGGCAAGGACGTCGAGGGCGGCTACGTCATGCACTCGCTGGCGAAGATGCCGCACATGCTGGTCGCCGGCGCCACCGGCTCCGGCAAGTCGTCCTGCATCAACTGCCTGATCACCTCGATCATGATGCGGGCGACCCCGGAGGACGTCCGGATGATCCTGGTCGACCCCAAGCGCGTCGAGCTGACCGCGTACGAGGGCATCCCGCACCTGATCACGCCGATCATCACCAACCCGAAGCGGGCCGCGGAGGCCCTCCAGTGGGTCGTACGGGAGATGGACCTCCGCTACGACGACCTCGCCGCCTACGGCTACCGGCACATCGACGACTTCAACCGCGCGGTGCGCGAGGGCAAGGTCAAGCCGCCCGAGGGCAGCGAGCGCGAGCTCCAGCCGTACCCGTACCTGCTGGTGATCGTGGACGAGCTGGCCGACCTGATGATGGTGGCGCCGCGGGACGTCGAAGACGCCATCGTGCGGATCACGCAGCTCGCGCGCGCGGCCGGCATCCACCTGGTGCTCGCCACCCAGCGGCCGTCCGTGGACGTCGTCACCGGCCTGATCAAGGCCAACGTGCCCTCCCGGCTGGCCTTCGCGACGTCCTCGCTGGCGGACTCGCGGGTCATCCTCGACCAGCCCGGTGCCGAGAAGCTGATCGGCAAGGGCGACGGCCTCTTCCTGCCGATGGGCGCGAACAAGCCGACCCGTATGCAGGGCGCGTTCGTGACCGAGGAAGAGGTCGCGGTCGTCGTCCAGCACTGCAAGGACCAGATGGCGCCCGTCTTCCGGGACGACGTCACCGTCGGCACCAAGCAGAAGAAGGAGATCGACGAGGACATCGGCGACGACCTCGACCTGCTGTGCCAGGCGGCGGAACTGGTCGTCTCCACGCAGTTCGGGTCCACCTCCATGCTGCAGCGCAAGCTGCGCGTCGGTTTCGCCAAGGCCGGGCGGCTGATGGACCTGATGGAGTCGCGCAGCATCGTCGGGCCGAGCGAGGGTTCGAAGGCTCGTGACGTTCTTGTGAAGCCTGACGAGCTGGACGGCGTGCTCGCGGTCATCCGGGGGGAGTCTGAGGGGTAGGGAACGGTACGCGCGGGGTTCCCCCGGCGGGAGGGTCACGGCGGCCGGCGGCCGTTCGTGACTGACCCGTTAGGGATCATTGAGCAACCGTTCAGCCATGGCGTACGTCAAGTTGAGGGAAACGACAAACAGGTAATCCACCATCGGGACGCGTGGTCGATCCGATGGCGTACAAAGTACGACCGTCCGGTTGCCCCACCCGTTTGTACCCCCCCTAGACTGAACGTCCAGCGCAGGCGGCCATACGCTCGAAAGGCGCCCCCGTGTCCAACGGCAACTTCCCTGAAGACGAGCGTCCGATCGAAGACGTGTCCCGAGACGTTCCTGAAGACCCTTCCGCGGAGGCCCGCCCCTCCGTGGGCCGTGCGCTGCAGCAGGCGCGGATCGCCGCCGGGCTGACCGTCGACGACATCACCACCGCCACCCGCGTCCGCATCGCCATCGTGCACGCCATCGAGGCGGACGACTTCACGCCCTGCGGCGGTGACGTCTACGCGCGCGGTCACATCAGGACCCTGGCCAAGGCCGTCGGGCTCGACCCGGCCGAACTGGTCGCGCAGTTCGACGCCGAGCGCGGCGGGCGCCCGGCGCCGACCCCCGCCGCACCCCTGTTCGAGGCCGAGCGCATCCGTCCGGAGCGGCGCGGACCCAACTGGACGGCCGCCATGGTCGCCGCGATCGTCGCGGTGATCGGCTTCGTCGGCTTCACGTTCGTCAAGGGCGACGACGGCGGCACCGAGGCGAGCGTCGCCGAGGGTTCCCAGCCGACGGCCGGCGAGTCCGCCTCGCCGAGCGCCGAGCCGAAGAAGCCGGCCGCCCCGAAGCCGGACCCGACCGACAGCGCCATCGCCGCCGCTCCGCAGGACAAGGTGACGGTCAAGGTCAGCGCCGACGACGGCCGCAGCTGGATCTCCGCGAAGGACCACAACGGCCGGCTGCTCTTCGACGGCCTGCTCAAGGAGGGCGACTCCGAGACCTTCCAGGACAACGAGAAGATCGACCTCGTCCTCGGTGACGCCGGCGCCATCCAGCTGTACGTCAACGGCAAGAAGATCGAGGACGACTTCCAGCCGGGCTCCGTGGAACGCCTGACGTACACGAAGGGCGACCCGCAGGTCGGATAGGGGCGCGGAACGCACTGGTGCGGACGGGGTTGTCCAAGATCGGGCAACCCCGTCGACGTGGGCTGTCGGCGGGACGAAGTAGTCTTGAGCCCATGCCTGAAAGCCGTACCGTCGCACTCGTCACCCTTGGCTGCGCCCGTAACGAGGTGGACTCGGAGGAGCTCGCAGGCCGTCTGGAGGCGGACGGCTGGAAGCTCGTCGAGAACGCCGAGGAAGCGGACGTCGCCGTCGTGAACACGTGCGGCTTCGTCGAGGCCGCCAAGAAGGACTCCGTCGACGCCCTCCTGGAGGCCAACGACCTCAAGGGTCACGGCAGAACGCAGGCCGTGGTGGCGGTGGGCTGCATGGCCGAGCGGTACGGCAAGGAGCTCGCCGAGGCCCTTCCCGAAGCCGACGGTGTACTCGGCTTCGACGACTACACCGACATCTCCGACCGCCTGCAGACCATCCTGAACGGCGGCATCCACGCCGCCCACACCCCGCGCGACCGGCGCAAGCTGCTGCCGATCAGCCCCGCCGAGCGCCAGGAGGCCGGTGCCTCCGTCGCCCTGCCGGGACACGGCCCGACCGACCTCCCCGAGGGGGTCGCCCCGGCCTCCGGTCCCCGCGCGCCCCTGCGCCGCCGCCTGGACGGCTCCCCGGTCGCCTCGGTGAAGCTGGCCTCCGGCTGCGACCGGCGCTGCTCCTTCTGCGCCATCCCGTCCTTCCGCGGCTCCTTCATCTCGCGCCGCCCGAGCGACGTGCTGAACGAGACGCGGTGGCTGGCCGAGCAGGGCGTCAAGGAGATCATGCTGGTCTCCGAGAACAACACCTCGTACGGCAAGGACCTGGGCGACATCCGCCTGCTGGAGTCGCTGCTGCCGAACCTCGCCGACGTCGACGGCATCGAGCGCGTGCGCGTCAGCTACCTCCAGCCGGCCGAGATGCGCCCCGGCCTCATCGACGTACTGACCTCCACCCCCAAGGTCGTGCCCTACTTCGACCTGTCCTTCCAGCACTCCGCTCCGAACGTGCTGCGCGCGATGCGCCGCTTCGGCGACACCGACCGATTCCTGGAACTGCTGGACACCATCCGGAGCAAGGCTCCCGAGGCCGGCGTGCGCTCCAACTTCATCGTGGGCTTCCCCGGCGAGACCGCCTCCGACCTCGCCGAGCTGGAGCGGTTCCTGAACCACGCGCGGCTGGACGCCATCGGCGTCTTCGGGTACTCCGACGAGGAGGGCACCGAGGCGGCGACCTACGGCGACAAGCTGGACGAGGACGTCGTCGCCGAGAGGCTGGCACGCGTGTCCCGCCTGGCCGAGGAACTCGTCTCGCAGCGCGCCGAGGAGCGGGTCGGCGCGACCGTGCGCGTGCTCGTCGAGTCCGTGGAGTCCGCCGACGAGGGGGACGGCGTGCGCGGCCGCGCGGAGCACCAGGCACCCGAGACGGACGGCCAGGTGCTGGTCACGAGCGGCGAAGGCCTGAGTGTCGGTCGTATGGTCGAGGCGAAGGTGGTCGGTACGGAGGGTGTCGACCTGGTGGCCGAACCGCTGCCGGGCTCGCCCGAGTGGAGTGAGGAGGCCGGCAGATGACCGGAGTCCCGGCGTCCGCCGCGGGGGGCTCCTCCGGCGCGCGCAGGGCCGGCCCCCGTGGCGCCTCGGGCGCCGCTCAGCAACCGGCGGAGCGTACGACTCCGGGAGGCGCCGTGGAACGGGGTGCGGCGGAACGAGGTGCCACCGAGGGCGGTGCGGCCGGGCGCGGCGGCAAGATCGCGGCCGCCGCGGTCAACCAGGCGAGCGTCTGGAACGTCGCCAACCTGCTGACGATGCTCCGCCTGCTCCTGGTGCCGGCCTTCGTCGCGCTGATGCTCGGCAACGGCGGGTACGACCCGGCCTGGCGGTCGTTCGCCTGGGCGGCCTTCGCCGTAGCCATGATCACCGACCTCTTCGACGGCCACCTGGCACGCACCTACAACCTCGTCACCGACTTCGGGAAGATCGCCGACCCCATCGCCGACAAGGCGATCATGGGGGCGGCGCTCATCTGTCTGTCCGCCCTGGGCGACCTGCCGTGGTGGGTGACGGCCGTCATCCTCGGCCGGGAACTCGGGATCACCGTGCTGCGTTTCGTGGTCATCCGGTACGGCGTCATCCCCGCGAGCCGCGGGGGCAAGCTCAAGACCCTCACCCAGGGCATCGCCGTCGGCATGTACGTCCTGGCACTGACGGGGCCGCTGGCCACCCTGAGGTTCTGGGTGATGGCGGCGGCGGTCGTCCTGACCGTGGTGACGGGACTGGACTACGTGAAGCAGGCCATTGTGCTGCGCCGTCAGGGAATCGCCGAGCGCAGAGCGGCGTTGAAGGAGACGGAAGCTTGAGTTCCACGGCCGCCGACGTGGTGCGACTACTCACGGTCAAGGGTGAGACCCTCGCGGTCGCCGAGTCACTGACCGGTGGAATGGTGGCGGCCGAGATCACGGCGGTCCCTGGAGCGTCCAGGGCCTTCCGGGGGTCCGTGACCGCCTACGCGACGGAACTGAAGCGGGAACTGCTCGGCGTCGACGCAACGCTGCTCGCGGCGCGTGGAGCGGTGGATCCCCAGGTCGCCGCCCAGATGGCGGCGGGCGTCCGCAAGGCGTTGAGTGCCGACTGGGGCATCGCGACGACGGGCGTCGCCGGCCCGGATCCGCAGGACGGGCAGCCGGTGGGGACGGTCTTCGTCGCCGTCGACGGGCCCTTCGGAACAGACGACGGTTCCGCCTCTGGCGGAAAAGTGGAGGCGCTGCGGTTGAACGGCGACCGCGCGGAAATTCGTATGGAGAGTGTACGGAGCGTACTCGCACTCCTTTTGAGGGAGCTTGCGGGCGAACAGACCGGGAATGAGCGGGCACAGGATACGGAACAGAACGGGGGGTTTTGATGTTTGCAGCCCAGAGTGAACACGACATCGCTCCCCGCACGGCCGCGGCGCGAGGCGGTACGGTGGGGCGTGAAGGATGCGGTTACACGGTCCGAGGAGGGAGCCACCGATGATTCTGCTCCGTCGCCTGCTGGGTGACGTGCTGCGTCGGCAGCGCCAACGCCAGGGCCGTACTCTGCGCGAAGTCTCCTCGTCCGCCCGAGTCTCACTCGGCTATCTCTCCGAGGTGGAGCGGGGGCAGAAGGAGGCTTCTTCCGAGCTGCTCTCCGCCATCTGCGACGCGCTGGACGTACGGATGTCCGAGCTCATGCGGGAAGTGAGCGACGAACTGGCCCTCGCCGAGCTGGCCCAGTCCGCTGCGGCCACGCCCAGCGAGACCGTGCCGGCCCCGGTGCGCCCGATGCTGGGTTCCGTGTCGGTGACCGGTGTGCCACCGGAGCGGGTGACCATCAAGGCGCCCGCCGAGGCAGTGGACGTCGTCGCCGCCTGAGCACTGAGAACGTGTGCGTGTGAGGCCCCGGCCGGGGTCTCTCCGGGAGACCGGAGGGGTGCGGTCGGGGTTTTTGCGTGCCAGGGTCCTGGATTCGCGCCCGGTTTGCCGGGTCCCGGTGGTGCGGTCATCGTGGAGGGACATGGCCGGGGGGCCGACCGACGGAGGCGTGGATGTACGTCGTGAAGAGCCCGTTGTCCGACGCGAGCCTGAAGACCGTGTCCGAGGCGTTGCAGGGCGCCCTCGTCGACCTGGTGGACCTGGCCCTGGTGGCGAAGCAGATCCACTGGAACGTGGTGGGTCCGCGGTTCCGCTCCGTACACCTCCAGCTCGACGAACTCGTCGGCACCGCGCGCACGCACTCCGACACCGTGGCGGAGCGCGCCTCGGCGCTCGGTGTGTCCCCGGACGGGCGTGCCGCGACGGTGGCCGTCGGCAGCGGTATCGGCGTGACCCCGGAAGGATGGGTCGACGACACCGCAGCGGTACAGACGATCGTGGACGCGCTGGGCGCGGTGATCGGGCGGATGCGGGAGCGTATCGCGGCGACCGGGGATCCGGATCCGGTGAGCCAGGACATCTTCATCCAGGTCACGGCCGACCTGGAGAAGCAGCACTGGATGTTCCAGGCCGCAAACGGATGACGCGGTTATGACGTCCGCGCGGACTGCTCGCCGGGCGGCCGCGCTGGGGCTGGGTGCGTTGTGGTGGTGGGCCGTGCTGCGTCTGGCGCTCGAGCCCGGCGCGGGGGTGCTCGAAGGGGCGGTCGCGGTCGGCGGCTGGGGGCTGAGCGTGCTGCCGGTGCACTGTGTGCCCAGATGCCGGGCCGCGGGGGCGTTGGAGGCGGGGCGGTGGAGACGCGCCCTGCGTGCGTCCGTGGGGGACGCGGCCTCGTGGCGGTCCCGGTCCGAGATGCGGTCCGGCCCGTCCGGTGGGAGTGGGGAGTGAGGGCGGCCGCGCCGACGCGCAGCGCTTCACGAGGGGACGTGACTCGACTGTCAACGTGACTCGACTGTCCGACGAGTTCCGCCGCGGTGCACAAGCACGTCGCGCTACTGGAGCGGGCCGGCCTGGTGGTCGAGCAGCGGGGACGGGAGCAACTCGTGCGTACGCCGCCCGACGCCGTGGGCCGGGCCCGGCAGCACCGGACGAACTGGAGACGGCCTGGCGGGGCCGGGTGGAGCGATGTCCCACCTGCTCGCCCAGGATGCGGAACACGAAGCACACAGCCCGACGGAAGGACGGATCCGATGAGTGTCACCAGCCTGGACAAGGATCTCGACAGCCTGACCTTCACCCTGGTCGCCGACTTCGCCGCCCCCGTCGAGCGGGTGTGGCGGCTGTGGTCCGACCCGAGGCGACTGGAGCGCTGGTGGGGCCCGCCGACCTATCCGGCGACGGTGGAGGAGTACGCGCTGACCCCCGGCGGCGACGTCACGTACTTCATGACCGGCCCGGAGGGTGACAGGCACCGCGGGTGGTGGCGGATCACCACGGTCGACGCGCCTACGTCCCTGGAGTTCACCGACGGATTCGCCGACGCGGACGGCGTGCGGAGCGCCGACATGCCGACGATCACGGTCCGGGTGACGCTCACCGAGCGGGACGGCGGCACCCGCATGGAGATGCGCTCGGCCTTCGCCACCGGGGAGGAGATGGACCAGCTCACGAAGATGGGCATGGCGGAGGGACTGCGCGAGGCGGTCGGCCAGATGGACGGCCTGCTCGCCGGCTGAGTCACCCCGTCCCGCGCCGCGGCCCGGTACCGGCCGGGCCGCCCGGGCGCGGTGCGGGACCGGCCTGGCAGGTCGGGCACCAGTACGTGGGGCGGTCTCGGGAGCCGTCGCCCTGGTTCGCCACGCGCACCGGTGTGCCGCAGCGCAGGCAGGGACGGGGCGCTCGGCCGTACACGAACAGGTCCTGGCCCCGCAGGCCCGTCGTACGGCGGACCGGGCGGTCGCGGTTGGCCTCCAGGAGCTTCTTCGCGAGCGCGGGCAGCTTCACGGCGTGTGCGGCCGGCAGGTCGCCTACGGGGAGCCAGGGAGTCACGCCGAGCAGGAAGCAGAGCTCACACTTGTAGACGTTGCCGATGCCCGCGAGATTGCGCTGGTCGAGCAGGGCCTCACCGAGCCGGCGGGCGGGCTCCGCGCGCAAGTTGGCCAGGGCCTGCTCGGGGTCCCAGTCCGGGCCCAGCAGGTCCGGACCGAGGTGGCCGACGGCGCGCTCCTCGTCGGTGGTGCGGAGCACTTCCAGCACCGGGAGGCGATAGCCGACTGCCGTGCGGTCGGCGGTGCCGAGGATCACCCGGATCTGGTGCGCGGGGCCGCCGCTCCAGCGCTGACCGGCCGCGAACACCTTCCAGGAGCCGTCCATCCGCAGGTGCGAGTGAACGGTCACACCGCCCTCGACGCGGGTGAGGAGGTGCTTGCCGCGCGGGGTGACGTCCAGGACCGTACGGCCGGTGAGGTCGACCGTGGCGTACCGGGGGACGCGGAAGTCGCTGCGGGTCAGCACCTCGCCCGCGAGGGCGTCGTGCAGCCGGCGCGCCGCCTGCCAGACCGTGTCTCCTTCGGGCATGGGTCAAGGGTGACAGGCTCAGGCTCTGATGCGCAGGCCGCGTGGGGTGGCGATGAACCCCGCCTCCTCCAGCAGGGGACCGAAGGGGGACGTCAGAGCCGCCGTGCCGTTGACGCGCTCGACCGTGACCGTGCCGAGCGAACCGGCGAGGGCGGCCGAGGCGAGCGCTTCCGCGGCCGCTCGCAGACGGGCGTCCTCGGTGGGCAGACCGTCCGGCGCGGAGGGCCAGAGCAGGAGCGTCTTGCCGCCGCGCTCCATGTAGAGCGCCGGCTCGCCCTCCACGAGCACCACCAGGGAGCCTGCCTTGCGGCCCGGCTTGTGCGTGGCACCGGCCGGGGGCTCGGGCCAGGGGAGGGCCGCGCCGTACGCGTTCGCCGGGTCGGCGGCGGCCAGGACGACGGCCCGTGGACCGGCGGAGGGCCGGCCGCGGCGGGGGAATCCGGCGTCGTAAGAGTCGCGCGGGTCACCGAAGCCGCCGTGCGTGTAGCCCCCGCGCGGACCGCCGAAGCCGCCCTGCGCGCCGCCCCCGCGCGGACCGCCGGCGCCCGGTTCCGCGTAGTCGTGGCGGGAGACGTACTCGTCCCGGGAGGGCGGAAAGTGCTGGGCGGAGGCGAAGACGTCGTCGGGTCGGTCCGGTGTGCCGGTGTCTCCGCGGCCGCTGGACGCGAAGCCGGCGGAGGGAGAGTCGCCGGAGACCGGATCCCCCGGGCCGTGGGAGCCGTCGGACGCGGCGGGGTCGTCCAGACCGCCGTCGGTGAAGTCCGGCCGCCCGGGCGGAGCCTCGTCACGCTCCCGGGCGTTCGAGACCGCGCGCAACCGGTCCACGGCGCCCTCCATGGCGAACTGTGCGGCGCCCAGTCCTTCCACGACATAGCCGCGCCGGGCCTGACCGCTCTCTTCGAAGGCGGCCAGGACGCGGTACACCGCCGAGAACCCTCCTTCCACGCCCTCGGCGGCGACGGCGCCGCGGGTCACCACGCCGTGCCGGTCGAGGAGCGTGCGGGCCAGGGCGTGCGCGCGCACCGTGGTGTCCGCCTCGCTGGCCGGCAGCAGCGACCAGCGACCCGCGACGGTCGGCGGGCCGGTACGGGACACGGGGCGGGCGGCGGCCGTCAGGGAGCCGTAACGCCCGCGTGGCACCGCGCGCTTGGCGCGGTGGGCGGTGGAGCCCGCGGTGCGGCCGGAGCCCAGCAGGGAGCGCAGGGGCGCGAGCGTGTCGTTCGTCAGGCGTCCGGACCACGCCAGCTCCCACAGGGCGTCGGCCAGCTGGGGATCGGTGACGTCCGGGTGGGTGGTGGCACGGACCTGGTCGGCGATCTGACGGAAGAACATGCCGTAGCCGCCGGAAAGAGTGTCCAGCACCGACTGGTGGAGGGCGGTCGGCTCCAGGGGGTGCGGGGGAGGCAGGAGCAGCGGGGCCGCGTCCGCCAGGTAGAGGGAGACCCAGCCGTCCTTCCCGGGGAGCGAGCCGGCCCCCGCCCACACCACCTCGCCGGCGGCCGTCAGCTCGTCCAGCATCGCCGGGTGGTAGTTCGCCACCCGGGAGGGCAGGACCAGCTTCTCCAGGGCGGAGGCGGGGACGGAGGCGCCCTGCAGCTGTTCGACGGCGCGGACCAGCCCGTCGATGCCGCGCAGCGCGTGCCCCCTGCCGATGTGCTGCCACTGGGGGAGGAACTGGCCGAGCGCGGCCGGCGGCACCGGCTCCAGCTCGTGCCGCAGCGCGGCCAGGGAGCGGCGGCGCAGCCGGCGCAGGACGGTCGCGTCGCACCACTCCTGGCCGATGCCGGCCGGATGGAACTCGCCCTGCACGACCCGGCCCGCCGCGGCGAGCCGCTGCAGGGCGCCCTCGGTGACCGCGACGCCCAGGCCGAAGCGGGCCGCCGCAGTGACGGACGTGAAGGGGCCGTGGGTGCGGGCGTGGCGGGCGAGGAGGTCGCCGAGGGGGTCCTTGACCGGCTCGGTGAAGGCCTCGGGCACACCCACGGGCAGCGCCGTGCCCAGCGCGTCGCGCAGCCGGCCCGCGTCCTCGATCGCCGCCCAGTGGTCGGCGCCGGCGATACGCACCCTGATCGCGCGGCGGGCGGCGGCCAGCTCCGGGGCCCACTGGGGCTCGGCGCCCCGCTCGGCCAGCTCGGCGTCCGTGAGCGGGCCGAGCTGCCGCAGCCGGTCCGCGACACCCTCCGGGTCCTTGACGCGGCGGTCCTCGGTGAGCCACTGCAGCTCGCGCTCCAGCTCCGTGAGCACCTCGGCGTCGAGCAGCTCGCGCAGCTCCGCCTGGCCCAGCAGTTCGGCCAGCAGCCGCGAGTCCAGGGACAGGGCGGCGGCACGGCGCTCGGCGAGCGGCGAGTCGCCCTCGTAGAGGAACTGGGCGACGTACCCGAAGAGCAGGGAGCGGGCGAACGGGGACGGCTCCGGAGTGGTGACCTCGACCAGGCGCACCGTGCGGGCCTCCAGGTCGCCCATCAGCTCGACCAGGCCGGGCACGTCGAAGACGTCCTGGAGGCACTCGCGGACCGCCTCCAGGACGATCGGGAACGATCCGTACTCGCTCGCCACCTCCAGCAGCTGCGCGGCGCGCTGGCGCTGCTGCCACAGCGGGGTCCGCTTGCCGGGGCTGCGGCGCGGCAGGAGCAGCGCGCGGGCCGCGCACTCGCGGAAGCGGGACGCGAACAGCGCCGAGCCGCCCACCTGGTCGGTGACGACCCGGTCGACCTCGCCCTTGTCGAAGACGACGTCGGCCGCGCCGACGGGCGCCTGCTCGGCGTCGTACTCCAGTCCTGGCTTCGTCGGATCCTGGTCGAGGAGGTCGAGGCCCATCAGATCCGCGTCGGGCAGGCGCAGCACGATGCCGTCGTCGGCGTGCATGACCTGGGCGTCCATGCCGTACCGCTCGGACAGCCGGGCGCCGAGCGCGAGGGCCCAGGGGGCGTGGACCTGAGCGCCGAAGGGGGAGTGGATGACGACCCGCCAGTCGCCGAGCTCGTCCCGGAAGCGCTCCACGACGATGGTGCGGTCGTCGGGGACGTGGCCGCAGGCCTCGCGCTGTTCCTGGAGGTACGCCAGGACGTTGTCCGCGGCCCAGGCGTCCAGGCCCGCGGTGACCAGTCGCAGCCGTGCGTCCTCCTCGGCGAGGGAACCGACCTCGCGCAGGAAGGCGCCCAGTGCGCGGCCCAGTTCCAGGGGGCGGCCCAACTGGTCGCCCTTCCAGAACGGCAGCCGGCCCGGCACCCCCGGCGCGGGTGAGACCAGGACCCGGTCGCGCGTGATGTCCTCGATCCGCCAGGAACTGGTGCCGAGCGTGAAGACGTCCCCGACGCGCGACTCGTAGACCATCTCCTCGTCGAGCTCGCCGACCCGGCCGCCCCCCTTCTTCGGATCGGCCCCGGCGAGGAAGACCCCGAAGAGCCCGCGGTCGGGGATCGTGCCGCCCGAGGTGACCGCGAGGCGCTGTGCCCCCGGGCGGCCGGTGACCGTACCGGCGACCCGGTCCCACACCACGCGCGGGCGCAGCTCGGCGAAGGCGTCGGACGGATAGCGGCCCGCGAGCATGTCCAGGACGGCGGTGAAGGCGGAGTCCGGCAGTGAGGCGAAGGGGGCGGCGCGGCGGACGGTGGCGAGCAGGTCGTCGACCTGCCAGGTGTCCAGCGCCGTCATCGCCACGAGCTGCTGGGCCAGGACGTCCAGCGGGTTCGCGGGGATCTTGAGGGCCTCGATGGCACCGCTGCGCATCCGCTCGGTGACCACGGCGGCCTGCACCAGGTCGCCGCGGTACTTGGGGAAGACCACGCCCGTGGAGACGGCGCCGACCTGGTGGCCCGCGCGGCCGACGCGCTGGAGGCCGGAGGCCACGGAGGGCGGTGACTCGACCTGGACGACGAGGTCGACGGCGCCCATGTCGATGCCCAGCTCCAGGCTGGAGGTGGCGACCACGGCGGGCAGGCGGCCCGCCTTGAGGTCCTCCTCGACGAGGGATCGCTGCTCCTTGGAGACCGAGCCGTGGTGGGCGCGTGCGATCACGGGCGGGGCGCCGTGGGCAGCTCCCGAGCCGCCCATGAGTTCGGCGGGGGAGTGGTGTTCGTCGAGGGGCTCGCCGGTCGCCCGTTCGTACGCGATCTCGTTGAGCCTGTTGCACAGGCGCTCGGCCAGGCGCCGGGAGTTGGCGAAGACGATCGTGGAGCGGTGCGACTGGACGAGGTCGGCGATCCGCTCCTCGACGTGCGGCCAGATCGACGGGCGCTCCGCGCCCTTGTTGCCGTCCGCGGCGGGGGAGCCGCCCAGCTCGCCCAGGTCCTCCACCGGGACGACGACGGACAGGTCGAACTCCTTGCCCGAGTCCGGCTGGACGATCTCCACCTTTCCGCGCGGCGCGAGGAACCGGGCGACCTCGTCCACCGGGCGGACCGTCGCCGAGAGGCCGATTCGGCGGGCCGGCTTCGGGAGCAGCTCGTCCAGCCGCTCCAGGGTGAGCGCGAGATGGGCGCCGCGCTTGGTGCCCGCGACCGCGTGCACCTCGTCCAGGATCACCGTCTCGATGCCGGTCAGCGCGTCGCGCGTGGCCGACGTCAGCATCAGGAACAGGGACTCCGGGGTGGTGATCAGGATGTCCGGCGGGCGGGTGGACAGGGCGCGCCGCTCGGCGGCCGGGGTGTCGCCGGAGCGGATGCCGACCTTGACCTCGGGCTCGGGCAGGCCGAGGCGTACGGATTCCTGGCGGATGCCGGTCAGCGGGCTGCGGAGGTTGCGCTCGACGTCGACGGCCAGGGCCTTGAGCGGGGAGACGTACAGGACCCGGCAGCGCTTCTTGGGGTCGGCGGGCGGGGGTGTCGAGGCGAGCTGGTCCAGGGCGGCGAGGAATGCGGCCAGCGTCTTGCCGGAGCCGGTCGGGGCGACCACCAGCACGTCCGAGCCCTCCGAGATGGCCTGCCACGCGCCCGCCTGGGCGGCGGTGGGCGCGGAGAAGGCCCCCGTGAACCAGCCGCGGGTCGCGGGGGAGAAGCCGTCCAGGGCTCGGTGTGCGGAGCTGACCATGGATCCATCCTGCACCCGGGCACTGACAATCGGCCTGAGCTGTGCGAATGCCGGGCGGCGACCCATCGGCGGGACGGAGGGGCGCGCGGCCGGGGTGGAGGGGCGCGCGGCCCGGGGTCGGCTGGGCTGGAGGGGCGCGCGGCCGGGTCGGCTGGGTGGGGGCGGCGATCGCACGGCGGGCCGGTGGACTGCCTGCCGCCGATCGCCCGACGGCGGTCGGCCGACGGATGTCCGTTGGTGGATGTCCGTTGGTGGTCCGACGACGGTTGCCCGCCCCTGGAGCCGCTCCGGGGCCGGGCACCGGCCGGGAGCCTCTCCGCCCTGGCCGTCCTTCCGGGGCTCGGCCTGCCGCCTGTGCTGCCCGCCGGTGCGCCCGTCCTGGTGGCCGCGCCGGCGGCACCGGTCGTTCTGTGGACACAGGGACGCCGCGGGAGCCGTGGTGCCGAGGACTCCGCGCGGTCCGCCCGGCAGGAAGAGCGGTGAATGTCTGGATCGCCATCGGCGTGACCGCGGTCGGCTGCTACGCCGTCAAGCAAGCTCCTCGGGCTGCTGGTGCCCGTGGGGGCTCTGGAGCGGCCCCCTGGTCCAGCGGCTCGCCGCTCTGCTGCCCGTCGCCCTCCTGGCCGCGCTCACCGCCCAGCAGTCCTTCGCCGACGGGCAGGCGCTCGTCGTGGTGGAACGCGGGCCGCGGGAGTCGCCGCGGCTGCCGTGGCGCTGGTGCCGCGGGCGCCGTTCGCCGTTCCTGCTCGTCGTCGTGGCGGCCCTGGTGGTGACGGCGGGGGTGCGGGCCGTGGGCGGGCGAGCCGGGTCAGCCGAGGGAACGACCGTACGCGCGGAGCGTGCGCAGGGCCTCCAACGTCACCCGGGGGCGGGCTTCCAGCGTCGGGGCGGGCGCCCAGTGGCGCCAGCGGACGGGCCAGCCGCCGTCGTCCTCCTGCTCCGCCGCGAGGAAGTCGAGCGAGCGGGCCATCTCGTCGTCCGTGAACCACGCGCGCGCGAGGGAGTGCGGGTTCCTCGCGTAGTCGTGCGGGAAGTGGTGCTCGCCCGGAGCGTAGCCCGGGGAGACCGGGTACGCGCCGAGGTCGTTCGGATCCAGCACCGCGAGGCGCTGCCGGCGCACCAGGCGGCCCAGCCGGTCGGCCGCCGCCTCCGCGCGCGGACGGTCGGGGGCCGCGTCCAGGAAGGCCACGGCGGCCTCGACCTCGTACGGGTGAGAGGTCGCCAGCGACTCGGCCGCCTGCCAGCAGAAGTCCGTGGCCCGGAACAGCCAGGCGTGCCAGACCTCGTTGCGGTGCAGCAGGCCGACCACCGGACCGGTGGCGAGGAGCTCGCCGGGCGGGTCGTCCACGACCGGCACGAAGGGCGCCGCCGGGTATGGCCGCTGGCTGGGATGGATCGCCGGCAGGGCACCGTCCGCAGTGGACACGGAGGTCAGATAGCGGCACATCCGCTCCACGCGCTGGCCGCCGCAGCTCCCGACGGCGTCCAGGACACGCAGGGCGTGCGCGGTGTGCAGCGGCTGGCTGACCGGGCCGCGCAGGTCGGGCTCCAGCCCGTGACCGTACCCGCCGTCCTCGTTGCGGTAGGCGTCCAGCGCGGTCTCCACCGGACCGGCGTCGCCGCCGCGGAAGTGGTACGCGAAGAGACGCTGCTCCAGGACGCGCGCGGTGAGCCAGACGAAGCGCTCCGCGCGCGCGAGCGGTGAGTGCGCAGGCGGAGTCGGGGGCGTCGGGGCAGTGAAGGAGCTCCGGTCTTCGGCCATGGGTCAGACCGTAGGCCGTAAGGCGGTCCCGGCACGCGGTCCCGGCTCAGGGCCCACTCTCAGGAGCGGGATACTGGAGTCATGCGGTTGACGGTCTTCTGGGAGCGGATGACGGATCACTTCGGTCCGGGGTACGCCGACACCTTCGCACGCGATCACGTGATGGCGGAGCTGGGCGGGCGTACGGTGCACGAGGCGCTGGACGCGGGGTGGGACGCCAAGGACGTGTGGCGGGTGGTCTGCACCGTCATGAACGTGCCGCGGGAACAGCGCTGATCGTTCATGAGCGTGCCGCAGGAAGAGCGCGGGTCGTTCATGAGCGTGCCACCGGAACAGCGCTCATCGGTCGTGAGCGTGCCACAGGAACAACTGATCCGTCACGAAGATCACCGGACGTGACTCCGCTGCCGGTGGCGTGGGCGAGACTTGGTCCGTGGCCCCCACTGACGAGACCGGGCAGGCGACCCGGCACGCATCCCCGACCGGTACTACGCCGCCCACCGGGCCCCCGGCCGGTGGCGGCACCGCCGGGCCGGGTGCACGCATGCCGCGCTGGCTGCCGCGCGCCATGGTGCTGGCCCTCTCGCTCATCGCCGTCTTCCAGCTGGGCAGCTGGGCCTTCCACCAGCTCACCGGCCTGCTGATCAACATCCTCATCGCGTTCTTCCTGGCTCTCGCCATCGAACCCGCGGTGAGCTGGATGGCCGGGCGCGGCATGCGCCGCGGGCTGGCCACCTTCCTCGTCTTCCTCGCCGTGCTGATCGCCTCCGCGGGGTTCGTCACGCTGCTCGGCTCCATGCTCGCGGGCCAGATCGTCAAGATGGTCGAGGACTTCCCGGAGTACCTCGACTCCGTGATCAACTGGGTCAACGGCCACTTCCACACCGAGCTGAGACGGGTGGACATCCAAGAAGGCCTGCTCCGCTCCGACTGGCTGCGCAACTACGTGCAGAACAGCGCCACCGGCGTCCTGGACGTGTCCGCCCAGGTCCTCGGCGGCCTTTTCCAGCTGCTGACGGTCCTGCTGTTCTCGTTCTACTTCGCCGCCGACGGTCCCCGGCTGCGGCGCGCGCTCTGCTCCGTCCTGCCACCCGCCCGGCAGGCCGAGGTCCTGCGCGCGTGGGAGATCGCCGTGGACAAGACCGGCGGCTACCTGTACTCGCGCGGCCTGATGGCGCTGGTCTCCGGCATCGCGCACTACATCCTGCTGGAGGTCCTGGAGGTGCCCTACGCCCCCGCGCTCGCCGTGTGGGTGGGCCTGGTGTCGCAGTTCATCCCCACCATCGGCACCTATCTCGCGGGCGCTCTGCCCATGCTGATCGCCTTCACGGTGAACCCGTGGTACGCGATGTGGGTACTGATCTTCGTGGTGATCTACCAGCAGTTCGAGAACTACGTACTGCAGCCCAAGCTGACGTCCAAGACCGTGGACATCCACCCGGCGGTCGCCTTCGGTTCGGTCGTCGCGGGCGCCGCCCTGCTCGGTGCCGTCGGCGCGCTGATCGCCATTCCGGCGATCGCCACGCTGCAGGCGTTCCTCGGGGCGTACGTCAAGCGTTACGACGTCACGGACGATCCTCGCGTCCACGGGCGGCGCAACCGCCGGCCGGGGTCCGGGGCCCCCACACGCCTGCGGAAACTGTGGGCCCGGCGAGCGGAGCCGGGACGCCCTGGGACGGGAGGGGCCGGAGACGGCGGAGGCCCCTCCTGAGGGGCCCGTACGCCGGGTGCCGGGGCTCAGCCCTGCGGTTCCTGCGGCTTGGCGTCGACCTCGCGCAGGTTCCGGTCCTTGAACTCGGTGCGGGTCTCCGTACGGTGGCCGCGGGCGATGTAGTCCCGCACCACCGCCTCGACGGCGTCCTGAGGCGAGCCGATGCCCGCCAGGACCATCACCTCCACCACCAGTTCGGCGTCGAGACTGATGCTGACCTGGGCCATGGTGTCCCCCTCCTCCACGTCGCACGCGCACTCTAGCCACCCGACCGCCGGCCCGGCAGACGTACGCTCGGAAGTGCCGCGTGATGCGCTTGACACCAAAATCGAACATCCATTCTTATGGAGGCTCTGGCGAGGCTCGTGACGGGTGATTCGCCTGGGTTTGGGCTGATGAGTGCCCGAGTTATCCACAGGCCGGACCCGCATCAGGGTGGATTGTCAGTGGCAGGCATTAGCGTCTTTGACGTGAAGCGATCGAATCAAGCAAACCGGGTGGAACCCATGGCAGGAACCGACCGCGAGAAGGCCCTGGACGCCGCGCTCGCACAGATTGAACGGCAGTTCGGCAAGGGCGCGGTCATGCGCATGGGCGACCGGTCGAAGGAGCCCATCGAGGTCATCCCGACCGGGTCGACCGCGCTCGACGTGGCCCTCGGCGTCGGCGGCCTGCCGCGTGGCCGGGTCATCGAGGTGTACGGCCCCGAGTCCTCCGGCAAGACGACCCTGACCCTGCACGCGGTGGCGAACGCGCAGAAGGCCGGCGGCCAGGTCGCGTTCGTGGACGCGGAGCACGCCCTCGACCCCGAGTACGCGAAGAAGCTCGGCGTCGACATCGACAACCTGATCCTCTCCCAGCCCGACAACGGTGAGCAGGCCCTGGAGATCGTGGACATGCTGGTCCGCTCCGGCGCCCTCGACCTCATCGTCATCGACTCCGTCGCAGCCCTCGTGCCGCGCGCGGAGATCGAGGGTGAGATGGGCGACAGCCACGTCGGTCTGCAGGCCCGCCTGATGAGCCAGGCCCTGCGGAAGATCACCAGCGCGCTCAACCAGTCCAAGACCACCGCGATCTTCATCAACCAGCTTCGCGAGAAGATCGGTGTGATGTTCGGCTCGCCCGAGACCACGACCGGTGGCCGGGCGCTGAAGTTCTACGCCTCGGTGCGACTCGACATCCGACGCATCGAGACCCTGAAGGACGGCACCGACGCGGTCGGCAACCGCACCCGCGTCAAGGTCGTCAAGAACAAGGTCGCGCCGCCCTTCAAGCAGGCCGAGTTCGACATCCTCTACGGCCAGGGCATCAGCCGCGAGGGCGGCCTGATCGACATGGGCGTGGAGCACGGCTTCGTCCGCAAGGCCGGCGCCTGGTACACGTACGAGGGCGACCAGCTCGGCCAGGGCAAGGAGAACGCGCGCAACTTCCTGAAGGACAACCCCGACCTGGCCAACGAGATCGAGAAGAAGATCAAGGAGAAGCTGGGCGTCGGCGTGCGTCCCGAGGAGCCGGCCACCGAGCCGGGCGCGGACGCCGCCGCCTCCGCCGCCCCGGCCGACGCCGCACCGGCGGTGCCCGCCCCCGCGACGGCCAAGGCCACCAAGTCCAAGGCCGCGGCAGCCAAGAGCTGACCCGTGACACGACGAACCGACTGGGCCGAGTACGCCTACCCGGACAACACCTCGCGGGAGCGCGAGCGGGGGAGACCGGGTGACGAAGGCTCCGCCGGCACGGACGACGGCGCGTACGGGGTGGCGGCGGCCCCGTACGAGACGGGCCTGTCCGCCGTCGCGTACGGAACCGCGGACCCCTTCGCGCCGGACGGCGCCGAGGACCCGTACGACGTGGGTCCGCCCGGTGACGGTGGGGCGCGCCACGGTGACGGCGGGGCGCGTCGAGCGGGTGGACGGGACCGTGGAACGGGCGGCGGGCGGGGACGCCCGCGGCGCGGGCGTGCGGAGTCGTCCGCCGAGGACGGAGGTGCCACTTCCTCGTCGAGGGCCGAGAAGGGGGAGCCTCCGCGGGACCCGGTCGAGCAGGCACGGGCGATCTGCCTGCGCCTGCTCACCGGGACCCCGCGCACCCGCAAGCAACTCGCCGACGCCCTGCGCAAGCGGGAGATCCCCGACGAGGCCGCCGAGGAGGTGCTGTCCAGGTTCGAAGAGGTCGGTCTGATCAACGACAGCGCCTTCGCGGAGGCCTGGGTGGAGTCCAGGCACCACGGCCGCGGGCTGGCCCGACGAGCCCTCGCCAGGGAGCTGCGGACCAAGGGCGTCGACGCCACGCTCATCGACGAGGCGGTCTCGCAGCTGGACTCCGAGCAGGAGGAGGAGACCGCGCGCGAGCTGGTCGCCCGCAAGCTGCGCGCCACCCGTGGTCTCGACCGTGACAAGAGGCTGCGCCGTCTCGCGGGCATGCTGGCCCGCAAGGGCTACCCCGAGGGCATGGCCCTGCGGGTGGTCCGTCAGGCGTTGGAGGAGGAGGGCGAGGACACCGAGTTCCTCGGCGACGAGGGATTCTGACCCGGCGCCATGAGGACCTGGCCGAGATGACGGGGAGGGTGCCCGGAACGGTAGAAGAGCGCCCGCCCCGAGAGGTGAGGACCTCGCAGGATTACCTTGGGCTCCCGGAAAGATGAACCCCCTCCGCACTGCTGTATCATCTGCGCCGTCGCGTGACCGTTCAAGCCTCCGCATGCGTACGCCATCCCGGGAACACCGGTCGGTGAACGGCCCCGCCGAACTCCTTCGACCGCACCCCTCTACCTTGGCCGGCGTCGGTCCCAGTCCCAGCGCCACCGTGATCTCCTTGGCCCGCACCGGCTCCTGAAGCGGCCGGTCCAGCACCATGCCCAGGATCCGCTGGTAGTCCGGCGCGAGAACCGTCGCGGGCAGCCCTTCCTGCCAGGCCGGCGCCGTCGTTCCCGGCAACGGCAGGCACGGGCACTTCTGCCTCCGTACCCGGCTCAGTCACAGCGGTGGTCTGTGCGGTGGACACGGCCAGAGCCTCAACGAGTTTCTCCCGAGCGATCACCCGCCGGTCCAGCGCGATCTCCGCCGCCTCGAGACGGCAGCTGCCCGGACCGCAGCCTCCCGCAGATCTTCGACTCCCACGCGAGCAGCCGCTTCCTGTGCTTCCAGCAACCCCAGCATCGACGCCAATCAAGCGATCACGTCCGGTTAAGATACAGATATCTATCAGGAATTTCGTGACACTCCCAGATACGGCTTCTCAGTCTGGTCACAGATCGGGTGACGGCTGAGAGTGTGTGACGGGCCGAGGCCCCTGGGTCATTGATGAAATTTTTTGACGTCTCAACCAAGCAGTCTGGGTGCCTCGTTGGTCATCTGTCCTGCAGCACTCGACGTGCCCCATGCGCTCGTGAAGTGGGGCATGATGCCCGTGGTCATCAGCGAGGGGGACCGGCGCTACAAGCTGCGCCGGTCTCAACGAGGTGGCGCGCTTGGGTACTTGCGTGAACACATCACGCTGCCGCAGATCGCCGCAGGTTTCGGGTTCAACAGCGATCACCGGCCTGAGCCGATTGGGGTCGGTAGAGATCTCAGATGTTGGTTGTGACCTGGGGCTTTCGCGGTTGCTCGGTAGTGGTTGATCTCGTGAACGACGGGTCAGGTATGGCCTATCACATAGCGGAGTCGTCGGTGGTTCTACCAGTCGACGTACTCGGCGGTGGCGAGTTCGACGGCGGACAGTGTCTTCCATGGGCGTCGGGGCCTGATCAACTTGGTACTGAGCCTATTCATCATCGGTCTGAGCTGGTCAGATGCAGGGTGAGGACGGCCTGGACGAAGATGGTGATCCGGGTGGTCGAGCACCGGATCTTGCGGAGGAGTCGCCAGGCTTTGAGGGTGGCCATGGCCTGCTCGACGAGGGCGCGGATCTTGGCGTGGGACCGGTTCACCGCCTGCTGACCGGTGGACAGGATCTCCCACCGCCCCCAGCACGGGGTGCGGACCGTGCCGCCAGCACCCCGGTAGCCCTTGTCGGCCCAGCACGTGATGTCGGCCTCGGCGAGGGCGTCGACGATGCCGTGTTCGCGGGCCGCGCGGATGTCGTGGACAGTTCCGGGCAGGGCTGGTGAGGCCCACAGCAGCCGGCCGAAGGGATCGGCGAGGACCTGCACGTTTATTCCGTGTCTCTTATGCTTCCCTGAGTAGTAGGGCCGGTCCGCGGCGATCCGGTCGATCGGCAGCAGGGTCCCGTCCAGTAGCACGAACGCCTTCGATGATGCCGTCCGGACCGTCTCCGCAAGACTCGGCGCGAGAGCGGCCAGGACCTCGATGGCCTCGGTGATGTACCGGTACGCGGTCGTGGTTCCGATGCCGAACCCAGCCGCGAGCTGGGCATACGGGTGGCCGTTGCGGAGGTGGGCAAGAGTGAGCAGGGCCTGACGGCCGGCACTCAGGCGCCGCCAGCGGGTGCCGAGCTCCTGGCGGCGCTGACAGCGCTTGGCGGACAGGAAGCGTAGGGCAGAACTGGACACGTCGACGCCCGACGGGTAGACAAGCACACGAAGCCTCTGGTGGAGACGGATTTCTTGGTCGAAAACCCATCTACCAGGGGCTTCGCCACGTTGTCAGCCCAACAGCCGGACGAGAGCGTCAGGTTGGAAAGGGCTCACTGAACAGCCCGATCGTGCTTTCCATCAGGGCGTAGGCGTCGCCGGCCGAGCCGATCGAGGCGGCGATGCCGACCACGTCCAGGTGTTCGGCGAGCCGGAAACTCGTACTGCGACCCGGCCGTCGGAGTGATGGATCAACTCGCCTGGCTGGATGGATTGCTGGTCGCGGTCGCGTTGCCAGCTCGCCATCTCCAAGGCGTCCAGCGCGGAGACCATCTCCTTCACTGTGGCGGCGGGACAGGTCCCGGCCCAAAAGGTCGGAGCCCGGCCGACCTGGCTGCCGGGGACGGTGATGATGACGCGTTTGCTGCGGGACGCGCTCTGGATGCGAAGTTCGCGCATCAGGCGCTCCATGGTGCGGCGGGCGATCTGATGCCCTTGCCGGTTAAGTTCGCGCCAGATCGTCCGGGCCTGTAGACCCAGTAGTTGGACGTGTAGGCCTTCTGGGTTTTCTTCTTCAGTTCGGCGTCGCGCACGCGGCGGCGAATGGCGCTCGAAAGCGTTTGTGGTAGGGCGTAGCCCGCTTAAGTTCCACCGTCGCGTGGTGCGCATGATCGCTGAGGTGCCGCGGCGACTACCCCAACAAGACGGCCGCCCTGTAGGCGGTGACGGAAAACTCGACATCGGTTCCCGTGAGACGCTGCGGAACTGGAACAAGCAGAACGAGGTCGATCCGGGACAGCGCCCAGGGACGACGTCGGAAGAATCCGCCCAGCTCACGGCGTTGAAGATGGAGAACGCCGAGCTGGAGCGTGCCAACGAGATCCTCAAGGCGGCGGCGAGTTCCTTCGCGTCCGACCTCGACCGGCCACACACGCTCGTAACCTTCATCGACGAGCACCGGACCGCTTCGGCGGCGTCGAGTCGCGCCAAAACTCAATCTTTACATTGAACCGAACTCCCACTTGCCCCGGGGCCGCACGAGGGGAACAGCAACTTTCAGACTCGCGGAACCGGGAGCATCCCACGACACTAATACTCCAGTCGCAGTTCGCTATCGCCGCTGGTCAGGACCGGTTTTCTGAGTGTACTCGGCTGATGCCCCGTCAGTGTGCGGGAGCTTGTGACCTCGGGTGCGGCGGCGGTAGTGGCAGCGCCTGGCGATGGCCTGGTGGCGCCTGCGCCAGTGGGACCAGCTCATCGCGTGGCCGGTGCGCCAGCGGTGTGTCGGCGATGAGCGGCCAACTGCCAGGAGCCGCCGGATTTCTGCCACGGTGAGCGGTGCGAGAGCGCCGGAACCGTTTCTGCCGCCCCCTTTTCGACCGCCGCTGATGCCGTGGCGGCGAGAAAGGCGTGAGCGAGCATGGCCAGGGTGATGTGCCGGTACCACCCCGGATACCGGCGGACCTCGTACTGGTCGAGGCCGCACTCGTTCTTCGCGGCCTGGAAGGCTTCCTCGATCGCCCAGCGAGTCCCGGCGATGCGCACGAGTTCGGCGACGGCGGTGCCGTTGGGCGCGTAGGCGAGGTAGTAGGCGATCTCGTCCGGGCGGGCCAGGCTGCGGCGGGCCAGGACCCAGCGCTGATGGGTGGGCTGATCACCGTCGAAGTCGTCGATGGCGGGCAGTTGGGCTGCGGCCCAGTCGTAGACGCGCGGGCCTTTCGCGCCGTTTCCGCAGGAGTGGCGCTCCCAGGCGTCGTCGGGTGCCTGGGCGATGGCGAAGTCGATGCGGCCCAGGGCATGGACATGCTGGGACTTCAGCACGGCCAGGACGTAGCCGACGCCGGTCTCCTCCAGCATGCGGCGCAGTCGCCATTCCTGGCCGTAGGCGGAGTCCGCGGTCACCCAGGCGACGGGCAGCGGCGAGGCCAGGGCACGCTTCACCATGGCCTTGGCCAGGTCGCCTTTGGTGGCGAACTCCCGCTCCTCAGGGATCCTCGCCGCCCGGCAGCGGTCCTGGTCCGACATCCAGGACTTGGGCAGATACAGCTCCCGGTCCACCAAGGCCCGACCCCTGGGCGAAGCATAGGCGGCGAAGACACCGATCTGGCAGTTCTCGGTACGCCCGGCGGTGCCGGAGTACTGGCGCTGCACGCCGGCCGAGACCGTGCCCTTCTTGAGGAACCCCGTGTCGTCGATGATCAGCACTCCAGCAGGGTCCCCGAGTCGCTCGGCGACGTATTCCTGCAGGTCATCGCGTACCTCGTCAGGATTCCAGCGGGCTCGGCTCAGCAGATGCTGCAGCCCCGCAGGAGTCGGGTGACCGGCGTGCTCGGCCAGCTGCCAGCTGTTCTTCCGCCCCACTGCACCGATCAGTCCGTGTACGTAGGCTCGCATCCGCCGTCGCAGATCCACCCGACCGAACCGGTGGCCGATCCGCAGGAGCACTTCTTCCAGTTCCGCAGACCAGTCATCGGGCTGCACATCATCTTGCATGACAAGCACAACGGCCCGCCGCACCCGAGGTCACAAGCTCCCGCACACTGACGGGGCATCAGCCGAGTACACTCAGAAAACCGGTCCTGACCAGCGACGATAGCGAACTGCGACTGGAGTATTAGCAGGCCCACAACCGCCCGCTCGACCTCATGGTCCTGCCCGACCAGCAGCGACCCAAACTTTGAATTAGCCCTGGGGAAACTGCAGGCGCATGTCCCACCGTGCTCCGCGGTGGGACATGCGCCTGCAGGCCCGGCACCTGTAGCGCCCGGGATTTTGCTACGGTTTTGTGAGGATGCCCGCCACATCAAATTTGGTTAGCGGGGGACAGTTCACAAAGGAAAGCCCGCTGGTCTTCCAGACTCCTGCCTCGCGGTGAACGGCAGGTTTCCCACCCTCAAGTCGAACACAGATTGCCGTCGCCTTGTAAGCTCCGCCGTTACTGTGCTTACACGTCGCTAGGGCTCCGTTCATCCCGCTAGAGCCGTACGTGCAACCAGTGGGGTGAGCCGACGTTCCGGCGAACGTCGTGCTTTGTAGCCCGAGGGTCGACAGTGCGGCAGTGGCGAAGAGTGTCGCCAAAATCTTTTTCATTCCGCCTCTTTCGAAGTGATGAAGCAGCTGCTCAGGCGCGAGAGTAGCGAGTGGTTATTCCAGGCGTGACCGCCTTTGAGTTTCCGCTACAGTAAGCGTAGGACCATCCGGTCTGCCGCCACTGGCCATATCCTTCCGTTATTTTTCCGTTGTCCACGTCCTTGCACAGCACGGTGGCCCGGTACTCTCCACCGTTATGGTTCTTACACCACGCAACTGAGCCCCACTTACTTCCGTCAGGGATCTCATACGTGCAACCGGTGGGGTGCGCTGTAGTGCCCGCATCCGCAGCGAAGACGGGTGCTCCAACTCCGAGAGTGAGCATGGAGCCCAGCACCACTCCAAGTGCCGAGGTGGCGACGCGACGCCGCATTCGAGTGCTCTTCAGCATTTTTCCTCTCTCTGTCTTTCACGTCGATTAGCTGGCGCGGTGGCGGAATGCCACATGAGGGTGTTCTGCTCATCAGCTACTGGACCGCAGTAGCGTCGGTTGCTCGGAATCGATAATGACATGACGAGGCCCGGCTGTGTTGGCGCTCGGTCCACAGTTCCTTGGCGGAGCGTCTACACGTGATTGGGATGGCGGGGTGAGGGGTGAGACCGGTAGGGCAACCCCCTGAACTATGGAGCCCTACTATCGATCAGAAACTCACGGGGTTCTCGCTCAAACCTAAGGGTCTGCCGATCATTGAGCCTCTTCCGACATGACGGGTGGTTGGGGCGAGACGGAGCCGAAGCATGGTAGTTGTCACATAGGCGGGCTTGTTGTCACCGACGGTGTCGTGGGTGGTCGTCGATGGGTGTAGCTCCTGTCCTGTCGCACTGTGCCTGTCGGATTCTCACTGCTTCTCGTTCGTGCTGTCGGATTCTCATTGCGTCACGCTGA